>JBNKHV010000168.1:0-117212 GCA_050290545.1 Polyangiaceae bacterium
AAACAGGCTTGCCAAATCTCGTGAGCCCACCGACGATGAGGCATGCACGTGCAAAACCCCTTCGCGAGCATTGCCCCACCCGAGGAGGACCCCTTGCTCCGCAGCCTCGTGGAGGGCACGGCATCGGCAACCGGCGAGCGCTTCTTCCGTGACTTGGTCACCAACTTGGCGCGTGCGCTGGGCACCAAGGGCGCTTGGATCGCCACCTTCGAACCCAAGCAGCAGATGCTGCACGCGATCGCGTTCACGATGGACGGCACCTGGGTCGAGGACTACAGCTACGCGTTGGCTGGCACTCCTTGCGAGACAGCCATCGAGCAGCTTCGCTGCGTGCACATCCCAGAACGCTTGATCGAACTCTACCCCAACGACCATGACCTGCCTCCAGCAGATGCCGTGAGTTACCTGGGGGTTCCGTTGCTCGATAGTGAGGGCCGCGTGATCGGGCAGCTCGCGGTCCTCGACGACGAGGTGATGCCGGAGAACCTTCAGACGTTGGGGATTTTTCGCATCTTCGCCAACCGCGCTGCGGCCGAGCTCGAACGCATCAACAGCGAGCGGACCATCCGGGAGCGAGAAGCCCAACTGTCCCGCTTGTTCGACAGCGCGATGGACGCGATCGTCAATCTCGACGCGGACTTCAACCTGGTGCTGTGCAATCCAGCCGCAGGTTCACTTCTGGGACTGACGGCGGCCGCCAGGGGCGGCGGCCTACTTCAGCGATTGACGCCGGACTCGATGCAGCGCTTGGAGCGGTGCGCGAAGGAGCTGACTCGGCACGGCGAACGTCCCAGCCTCTGGCTGCCAGGCGGGCTCACCGTTCAACTCAGTGCTGGCCAGCGTTGTATGGTGGAGGCCACCCTGTCCGCGTACGAGAGCGACGGCCAGCCGCGATACACCCTGATCCTGCGCAACGTCGAGGAGCGCTTGTCGGCCGAGCGCAAGATCCAGACGCTGACGGGACAGACCGAGTACCTGCAACGGGAAGTCGAAGAACGGGGCAACTTCGACGGGATCATCGGTAGCTCGGAGCCCCTGCGCGCGGCACTGGAAGAGGTCGAGCGCGTGGCGAACACCGATGCCACCGTCCTGCTGCTCGGCGAAACGGGCACCGGCAAGGAGTTGTTCGCCCGTTCGATTCACGCGTCGAGCCCGCGGCGCGGCAAAGCGCTGATCCGCGTCAATTGTGGAGCGATCCCGGAGAACCTGATCGAAAGCGAGCTCTTCGGTCACGAACGCGGCGCGTTCACCGGTGCCACGACTCGTCGAGAGGGGCGCTTCGCGCTGGCAGACGGCGGCACCTTGCTGCTCGACGAAGTGGGCGAGCTGCCTCTCGCGCTACAACCGAAGCTGCTGCGCGTCTTGCAGGAGGGGGAGTTCGAACCCGTCGGCAGTTCCCGCACCCGCCGGGTCGACGTACGCGTCATTGCCGCCACCCATCGCGACCTGCCCGAGCTCGTCGCGCGCGAGCAATTCCGGGAAGACTTGTACTACCGGCTCAACGTCTTCCCCATCCGCATTCCCCCCCTGCGTGAGCGCTGCGAAGACATACCCGCCTTGGCGCAGTCGTTCATCGACAAGTACGCCTCGCGCATCGGCAAGAAGTTGTCACCACTGTCCGCCACTGACGTGGCTCGCTTGCAGAGCTACCACTGGCCCGGCAACGTGCGTGAATTGCAGAACGTGCTGGAACGTGCCGTCATCGTCTCCGACGACGGCAGCTTGCGACTCGATCGTGTCCTCCCCGGCGGCTCGAGGCGTTCCCGAAGCGCCGCCACGAGTAGCTCCCCAAGGGCGATCCGCACGGCCGCGGAACTCGCGGAGCTCGAACGAGACAACATCGTGCAAGCTCTGGAGCAGGCTCATTGGAAGGTCTCCGGCGCTGGGGGCGCGGCAGAGCTGCTACAGATGAACGCGTCGACGTTGAGTTCCCGCATGCGCGCCCTCGACATCCGTCGCCCTCGTCGCTGAAGCCCACTGCAGCTCTGCCCGCCTGCTCGCGCGCGCCCGCTGCAGCTCTGCCCGCCTGCTCGAACTCGCCAGGGGGCAGAAGAGCGCCCACGCGACCCGCCGCGACCTCGACGTGAACCACTCCTCCTGCGAGGGGAGCGCGGCTAACGAAACACTTTCTGGAGCACGGTTCGTGCGGCGTGCCAACCGCACATGCCGTGCACCCCACCACCCGGCGGCGTCGACTGAGAACAGACGAACAACCTTCGATTCGGTGTCGCGTAGGGGTTCAGCCTCAGTGCGGGGCGGGCGATGAATTGGCGAAAGTCGTTCACGCCACCGGTGATGGCGCCTCCCACGTAAGCGGGATTGTAGGCTTCCAACTGGCGCGGACTGGTCGAGTGGCGCGCCAAGATGCGTTCGCGAAAGCCCGGCGCAAAGCGCTCGACCTGCGCTTCGATCGCTTGCGTCCTGTCGACCTCACAGCCGCTGGGCACGTGACAGTAGGCGTACGCCGTGTGCTTGCCTGCCGGCGCCCGCGTCTCATCGACCACACTCTGTTGCACCAGGATCAGATAGGGGCGTTCGACGACCTCGCCCTGGAACATGCGTCGCTCGCCATCGGCGATCTCTTCGAAGGTCCCTCCGACGTGCACCGTGGCAGCCTCCAGGCAGCGCTCCGACCTCCAGGGAATGGGGCCATCGAGTGCCCAATCGACTTTGAAGACCCCCGGACCCATTCGAAAGCGCCGCAGCCGCTCCACGTAGCCTTGGGGTAACTCATCGCCAGCAACTTCGACGAGTTGCTTCGGCGAGGTGTCGAACAAGACCGCTTTCGACGCCGGAAGTTCACTCAACGAGCGCACCTCGTGGCCGAGCTCGAAGTCCACGCCAGCGGCACGGCACACTCGCTCGAGCGCAGTTGCGATGCTCTTGGAGCCGCCTCTCGCCACCGGCCAGGGGCGCAAGTGACCTGCGGCGAGAAACACCAACGCCAGTCCCGCGGTCAGCAGGGACGACAGCGGCAGGATGGAGTGCCCTGCGCAGCCCGCGATCAGCGCCTTGGTCTTCGGCTCCGAAAAGCGACGAACCAGGTGAGCAGCAGACCACAAGCCGTGCCAGCCGAGGCGCGCCATGCGCAATGGGTGACGCGGAAAGCTGAGCGGGGAAAGAATGTCCGAGAACAGGGGCTCACCGCCGTCGACGATTGGCCGCAGCAGGCGACGGTACCTGCCCGCATCTGCCTCCAGATCGTAGGCCGTGTCCTCCACGCTGCCCCAGAGCACGGCGGCATCGCCGTCGTCCAAGGGATGTGCAACCGACGCCCTGGGGTAGAGCCACTCGAGCCCATGGTCCTCGAGTTCCAGCGCCTCGAACGCTGGTGAGAGACATCCCGTCGTGTGAACGGCAGAACACACGTCGTGCAAGAAGCCCGGCTGCGTGAGCTCCGCCGTGCGAGTGCCTCCGCCGATCTCGTCGCGGGCCTCTATCACCAGCACCTTGACCCCCCGCTGAGCCAGAGCGGCAGCAGCGGTCAGTCCGTTTGGTCCCGAGCCCAGGACGATGGCGTCATAGTCAGACACACCTTCGTATAGAACGCTGACGCTCGCGCACCAAGGTCTCCGACACGGACGCCCCCTGACGCGCATGAAGCACGAGGCGTATGCTCGACGAGCGACGCTTTCTCCGGCCCGCTCGAGAAAACTGACCGCCCACACCTGACGCACGCGGCGTATGCTCGACGAGCGACGCATTCTCCGGCCCGCTCGAGAGAACTGACCGCCCACAAACGACCAAGGGCCGCCGAAAGGCGACCCTTGGCTGCCGAAATGCCACGCGCTAGCGCGTGACTTCCAGCTGCGACTTCAGCCGGCTTGGAACTCGAAGGTGAACGTAGCGTCACCTTCGCGTGCATCCGGAGGATCGAGAGCCAGACCGTCCATTGCCTGGACGATGCACTGCCCGAGCGGAGCGGGTGCGGTGCTCTCTGGAGTGACTTCAGCACCGGTGATGGCGCCGGTCTCGGGCATCACGGTGAAGTGGACGACGACGGTACCCGCCGCAGCCTTGTCCTGCTTGAGAACGTCATCGTAGCAGCTCTTGATCTGCGACGAACGCGTCTCCAACACGGCACGGGTTGCGGACTGGTAGTCTTCGGGGCTGCGAGCGTGGAAGGAGCAAGCGCTCAGACCAGCTGCCAGAACGAGTAGGCCCGGTACGAATCGAGTGTTCATGATTACTTGCTCTCCTCTGCGGGTGCGGCTTTCTCCTCAGCGGCGGCAGTCTCCTGAGCCTTCTGAGTCTTGACTGCGGTGGAGACGATCTTCTCCTTACCGGTGTTCGGGTCGACCTCGACCTTCTTCTGGGTCACGTCCTGCTCCAGAATGAGGAACTCGACGCGACGATTCCTTTCGCGATCAGCTTCCGTCTCTTCGGGAGAGACCAAGGGCTTCTCCTCGCCGTAACCGACGGAGGTGAGCTTCTCTGCGGGGAGCCCGCCCTTGTCGACCAGGTAGGTCCTGACGGCCTTGGCCCGCGCCTGAGAGAGTCGCTTGTTGTGCGCGTCACTCCCCTCGGTGCTGGCGTGACCGCCAATCTCGATCTTCTTGACGTGCGGGTTGTCTTTGATCACCTGCGCGACTTCATCCAACAAGCTGAACGACACGTCGAGAATCGTCGAGTCGTTGTACGCGAACTGGATCTTCTCGTTGATGACGATGCTGTTGTCACGCATCTCCACCCTCATGGGCTTGGCCGGTTCCGGCTCAGGCGGGGGCGGGGGTGGGGGTGGCGGCGTTCCCAGGATGGTCAGCGCGGCCTTATCACTGAATTGAGTTGGGCCGCAGGCGGCAGTAGCCAGCAGCGCGAGCGCCAACCCACCAAACAAGCCAAGTCGGCACGTTGCTTTCAACGGTTTCATATTCACCTCTCGAACCGCCCAAAATGGCTGGGCAAGCTGCGCATGTGGTGCCTCGATTCGTTGGCCGAGGTCAAGTGCAAGCGACAAGAAACTCCCCGAGGCGGCCGCCATTGTGGCCGCAATGGAGTTCACCGGGGACGTGACCCCTCGACTTATTAAAGTCTTGGAGTGTATCGGGCCGGTTTGGACAAGTACTGGTTTTTCCTCGAATACCTTCCGACCGCAGCACGTCCTAATAGGCCGCGCCACGTGCCATTTCGAGGGCACGTTCCCCAAACCACTGGCCCGCGGGCGGTCCGCCCTCACATTCGCCGTCCGACTCTCCGGGATTCTTGACCCATATGTAGGCGTCGAGCCGCGGGTTACCAGTTTCGGTCGTGGGCTTACGGCCGAGCGCGCGGCCCGCGGGGTTGCACCACTGATTTCCCTCCGCGGGACCGTTGCCGTTCCGGCTCGAATCGATGACGTAGTGCGTATCGCCAATCAGCCCGACGATCTGGTCACCGTAGGTGATCAACTCCTCGTCGCCGATGTAGTTCGACACGTTCAGCGAAAAACCACGGGCTTTGGCAATGCCCGCTTTGCGAAGGCGTTCGGCCATCTTGTCGGCTGGAACCCAACGCGAGTGTCCCGCGTCGATGTACACGGCAACGCCGGGCAACGCCTCCAAGACTTCCACGGCATCCGCAATCAGCGCCAAGCGCCCCTGCTGATCCTCCGGTGATAAGCACTCCTCGATATGGGCCAGTGCGTCCGGCTCCAAAATCACGACGGCGCGACGCGAGGCCGTGATGCCGGCGGCGAGGCCGCGGATCCAGGCCCGATACTGCTCAGGATCTTCCGCTCCGCCCGCCGAGTACTGACCGCAATCGCGATTGGGCACGTTGTACGCAACGAGCAACGCAGCCTTGCCCCGATTGTGAGCGGCCTTGACGTAGTTGCCCGCGACAGTCTCGATCTCTCCGCTCCACTCGCCAAACCAGCGCGCTTGGGGCGTGTCCGCAATCTTGGCGATGAGGGCCGCATCGGCCGGATTGTCGCGCTCCAGGCGCCGCCGCGTCTGGTCGGCGTTCGTGTACGGTGGAACGAAAAACTCGACTCCTTCGAACGGGTTGCCCCGGACCTCCGCGATCGGTGCCGCGGCAGCCTCTGGCGCCCCAGCGGGGGCGGAATTCGCCATCGCTCCACCGCGCGAACAACCGAGCAAGAGGAACAACCCCAGCAGTATTGGGCCGCTGAGTGTCTCCAATGCCCCGAGCCGTCGCGGCGGTGAATCAGATTCGGAAGAACGATGCGTCATGACGGCGGACCCTACACCAGCCATTTGACCGTCGCCATGCCGCGGCGAGTGCCCAGCATTGCAGCGGTTGGGAACCAACCGATCTCGGGATCGCCGTGGTAACAAGCCTGCTGGACAGTGGCTGGTCCGCCCAATCGCACGGTTTGCACCGCCCCGACCCCGGGCTAAGCTTCCTTGGGCAATCCTTGCCAAACGCACCCAGGACATGAGCCGAGAACCAAACGAGAACCCTGCCTTCTCCGCTGCCGCCCAACACGGCTTGTGGGAGTTTTTGGGCATCGTCACGAAGAACTGGTGGGTAATCGCCCTCTTGTTCGTCTTGGGCGCCGCAGGGGCCGGCTTCTACTCGTACGGACAGACGAAGATCTACCAGGCTCAGATCACCGTGCAGATCGACCCCAGCCCCCCGAAGCCCCTAGGGCAAGAGGTGCAAAGCGTGGTCGATGTCGGAACCGGGTACGTCAACAACCGCGACTACTACAAGACGCAGTACGACATCCTCAAGAGTCGTACCCTGGCACTCAAGACGGTGCAGCGGCTCGGCTTGCAGCGCGACGACTCGTTCATCCAAAACCTGCCAATCGGTTCGGCCACCACGGATCTCGAACTCACGGACCGTGAGCGACTGGAGCGCGCCCGCCAGGAATTGCAGAAGCGCATGACGGTCAGCCCCGTGCGCGAAAGCCGGCTCGTCGAGGTGTTTTTCGAAGATGCCGAACCGGAACGAGCAGAGCGCATCCTGCGGACCTTGGTAGACATCTACATCGACGACAACGTCGACTCGGTGTTGGCCTCCACGAGCATCGCAGCGGAATGGCTGGACGAGCAACGACAGAAACTCAAGAACGAACTGAGCGACAACGAACTGGCGCTACACGAGTACAAGAAGGAAAATCAGATCCAAGCTGTGTCGATGGAAGACCAGAACAACATGCTCCGGGATGAGATGCACCAGCTCAACCAGGCGCTGACCATGGTCCGCACTCAGCTACAAGCACTGCAGGCCCGCTACGAACAGTTGCAACAGGTAAACGTCACCGACCCGACGGAACTACCGGCAAAGGAACTGTTGGACAGCGAAGTGCTCAAGGCCTTGCGCGCTGACTACATCCGCGCCAAGCAACAGCGCCAATCCCTACTCGGAGCCGGCAAAGGTGAGAAACACCCCGAGGTGCTCGCCGCTGCCTCGGTGGAGAAGATCAGCCGACAAGCTCTGCTGGCGGAGGTCGACAACATTCGTGAGGCGTTGCGGCGCGACATCGCTGGCAAGCGACAAGAGGAAAATGGCCTTCGAGGGCTCTTCTCTCGCGCAAAAACCCAGGCCCTCGAACTGAGTCGGCTCAGCCTCAAGTATCGGCGTCTGGAGCGCTCCAAGAACAACACGGAGAAGCTCTACGACTTGGTTCAGGAGCGGAGCAAAGAGAGCGACCTGACACGACACATGCGGTTCAACAACATTCGCGTGATCGACGACGCTCTGGCATCACGACTCGCCGTCAAGCCGCGCACACCGTTGAACGTCGCCGTGGGGGGCGTGTTCGGTCTGTTCCTGGGCTTCTTCGCCGCGTTTGGACGCAACGCTCTCGACCGAACTTTCAAGGGCGGGGAAGACGTCGAAACGCACCTCGGATTGACGATGTTGGGCGTGCTACCGCTGACCTCCAACCCAGGACGTCGCGCACGACGTGGGCGACGCGCGATCCTCGGCGACGAGCTCGTGATCCACCGAAAGCCGAACAGCAGTGCGGCCGAAGCGGCTCGTGCCCTGCGCACGAACCTGATGTTTACTTCGCCCGACAACCCGCAACAGCTGCTGATGATCACCAGTGGCGGCCCACTCGAAGGCAAAACGACGGTCGCCTGCTGGGTTGCCACGGCCATGGCACAAGCGGGCAACAAGGTGCTGCTCGTCGACTGCGACCTGCGACGCCCCCGACTGCACAAGATATTCGGTCGCACCAACGACCGGGGCGTCTCCACGTATCTCCTCGAAGAGGGCTCGATGGACGATGATGACCTCTCGACGGAAGTACCCCAGCTCGACGTCATCACCGCCGGCCCGAGTGTGCCCAACCCCGCCGAGCTGCTGCAAAGCGAGCGCTTCAGCCATCTGTTGGCGAAGTGGCGAAAGCGCTACGACCGCATCGTGCTGGACACGCCTCCAGTCAACGCCGTAACCGACGCCGCGGTGCTGTCGACCAAGGTGGACGGCGTCCTGCTCGTCGTTCGCGCCCACAACACCACCCGCGATTCGGCGAAACACAGCGTCAAGGCCCTCGTCGACGTCTCCGACAAGTTACTCGGCGTGGTGCTCAATGCCCACGACGAACGCCGCGCGGGCTACGGCTACGGCTACGGCGCCTATCGCTACCAGTACTACTACGGCAACCGCCCGGATCACGAATCGGAAGCCTCGGAGACGAAGACGTGACCCGTCGAGGCGCCGGTGCGTAGTTACCTCGCGGCGTTCGCGCTGGCGTTGGTCTTGGCAGCGGTGCTCACCCCACTGGTTCGGGTCGTCGCGCTGCGGCTCGGTGCCGTCTCGCGCCCGGGCGGACGCAACGTCAACGAACGTGAGGTGCCGCGTCTGGGCGGAGTTGCCATCGCTGCGAGCGTGCTGGCACCGTTGGTGGCCCTCTTCTTCGTGGAGTCGGGCGTCGCCGTTTCCGTACGAGACAACCTGGACCGCGCCATCGCCCTTCTGGCGGGCGGGCTCTTGTTGTGCGTGGTGGGCGCGATCGACGACGTTTGGGGAGTGCGCGCCAGCTACAAGCTCGCGGGCCAAGCAGTTGCCGCCGCCATCGCCTTCCATTTCGGGTTTCGCATCGAAGGGGTGGAGCTTCCGCTGCTCGGCACTTGGTCGATGGGGGTATTCGCCCTACCCGTCACGCTGCTCTGGATCATCGGAGTCACCAATGCCGTCAATCTGATTGACGGCCTGGATGGGCTAGCCGCAGGTGTCGTGTTCTTCGCTGCGGTGACGAACTTCGTCGTCGCGCTCTTCGGTTACCAGAACACCGGGCAGGTGATGGCTGCGTTGCTGATGGCTTCGCTCATGGGCGCCCTGATCGGCTTTCTGTTCTACAACTTCAACCCGGCGCGTATCTTCATGGGCGACTCGGGAAGCTACTTCCTAGGCTATCTGCTGGCGACGAGTTCGATGCTCGCACCGATGCAAAAGGCCTCGACGACGGTCGCCTTGTTGGTGCCGATGGTGGCCCTGGGCGTACCCATTTTCGACACCCTGCTCTCGATGCTGCGCCGCTACCTCGATCGGCGGCCGCTGTTTTCGGCTGACCGCGGCCACATGCACCACCGACTGCTGGACATGGGGATCACGCACCGTCGTGCGGTACTCACTCTGTACGGCGTCAGCGTGGCGCTCGCTGGCGCTGCCACGGCTATCGCTCTGGGTCGAGATTGGAGCGTGGGCTTTGCGCTGGTGGGAGCCAGCGCCGTGCTCGTCGGGCTGGTGCGCTTCCTCGGCTACTTTCAACTGGCTCACACACGGCACCGTCGACAGGCGCGGATTTACGAACCACAGGTACAAAAGCTCATCTCGCTCGTGCCGCAAACGTTGGACGGCTTGCGGCACCTCGACGAACGTGAGGGCCTCGAGCAAGCGCTGACACATTTCGCTCAACAGGCAGGGTTTTCCTGCGTGACGCTGGAGCAAGACGGGGAGGCGACGCCCGTATGGACGAGCGGTGGTACGAACTCGACGGCGGGCTCGGTCGCTCGTTTTCGAACCGCCCCAGGGCGCCGTCTCTGCTTCTTTCGGGACTCCAGGCCCGCGCTGCCACCAGAGGCGGAAGTCTTGGTGCAGCTCGTCGTCGAGCGCTGCGCAGCCGTCGACCGTGCGGCGCAGTTACACTGGCTCACTGCAGAAGAAGCGGCTGCACAAGGACTCCCCGCACAATCATCGGGCAAGCCAGCCCTCGCCCATCGCGGCTAGAGTTCACCAGCGCCGACGGCGGAGCGACACCAGCGCGAAACCAAGGAAGGCGAGCGCCCAAGACGCCAGCTCGCTCGGGCCGTTGGCGGCCGCCGCACAGCTCGCTGAGCCCTCGGAGCCACCTTGCGTCCCGAGGGGGATCGTGGCGTTCTCGTCGCTGCTCACGTCGTCTTCTTTTGCTTCTTCGACGTCGTCGATGCCCCCCGCCGACGTATCCTGAGAACTCTCCGATCGGCCGATCCCGTCCGCGTCGACGTCGATGCGCTCCTCGATCACCGCGACGATGACTGGGGGCAAGCAGGCACGCTCCACGTCAGCCCACTCGTCTGGGCCGCCCTCGGGCACTTCTTCGCAGGTCCAATCGTCCATGCAATCGGCATCAGTGTCGCAGGGGAACACCTTCGGAAAGCAGTAGTTGACCGTCTCCACCTCGCAAGTCTCATCGGCGCCATCGACGCGCTCGGGCTCCTGAACCGGGCCGGGCGCCCCCGGATCCAAGTCCGAGCTCGCCTCGTCAGGCGTGGGCTCCTGTGCGGAGACGCCGTCGGACTTGATGTCTTCGCTCCCCGTATCGGCTTCCCCGGACGACGTGTCGACGGACGACGACCCCTCCGCATCGGGATCGGAGCTCGCACTATCCGAACCGCTCGAGCAGGAGCCGGAACTTCCTCCAGCCAAGCACGCGTAGTTTTCGTCGCAGTCAGCGTCGACTTCACAAGGCTCGACCACGTACACGCACTCGCGGTCTTCGACCTCGCAAGTAGCCGGCGATGGGCAATCGGAATCCGAGTCGCACTCGAGCCGCGCTGGGGCGCACCAGCCTGACGGCTCGGAGGCCACGGGCTCACAATCCGCGTTAGGTGGGCACTCCGGTGCATCGTCGACGTCCAGCTCGCAGGCGTAGCCTTCTTCGCAGTCATCGTCCGAAACGCATTCCGACTGTGCCCGAGCAGGTGTCGAGATCAGGACGCCCATCAACAGGGCAGGAACAACAACAAGGGATAGTCGCATCGTGCAGGCCTCACTCGGGGACGACGCCAGTCTTGGACGCCACGCCGCTCACTTCTGGTTCTCCGCGGGGCAACGCTCGCATCGGCAGCGCCTCGCTCATGCATTTGGTTTGCCAGCTGCTCGCGAGCGTGTCCAAGCCAATCATACCCACTACAGCACATTTCGTGGGTCGCATTTGCGTTCATATGTGCAAAACTGAGCATACGCATGCCCCTGAACTTCGAGCACGTAGCGCGGCAATTGCTGCGGGCGCTGCGCGGAAAGCGCTCGCAAGCGGCACTTTCGCGACGCCTCGGCTTCCGCTCCAACGTCGCGGCCAAGTGGGAGTCGGGGCAACGCATGCCGACGGCAGCTTCGGTATTCGACTACGCCCGACAGCTGAACAGGGATGCGCAGCCCGCTCTCGCCGCGCTGAACCCCAACGCGGCGGCCGCCCTCGGGACGGGGGCGGAGCCCCATTTGGGAGCGTGGCTCGACGCGCTGCGTGGAACGCAACCCGTGACTCAGGTCGCCGCCCGAAGTGGCCTTTCCCGCTTCAGCGTCAGCCGCATCCTCGCGGGCACCTCACAGCCGCGCCTACCTCAGTTCCTGGCGTTGCTCGATGCACTGACGAATCGTTTGGAAGATTTCGTCGACGCGTGGCTGGGTATCGCCGCCGCTCCACTCTTGGAGCCGCGCTTTCGACGTGGGCAAGCGGCCCGGGCGGCGTTGTTCCAGCGTCCCCTCTGCCTCGCGGTGATGTGCCTGCTGGACACGCGCTCCTTCGACGTCCCCGCGAGGGTCCAGCGCCAGCGGCTGGCCAAGACGCTCGAGGTCGCAGAGAGCACCATCGACGAGTGCCTGGAGACCCTCACCGGCGGCGGGGTGCTGAGTCTCGTCGATGACCGATATGCGCTCTCGGGATCGCTCACCTTCGACGCGCATGCGACGGCACCGCTGGAGCTTGCCGCCAAGAAGTACTGGACACGGATCGCCCACGAACGCGTTGCCGCCGCATCCCCCAATGACGTGTGCTCCTACAACGTCTTCAGCATCAATCGAGCAGATTACGACCGCCTGAAGGAGTTGCAGCGTGAGTTCTATCGCGGGGCTCGAGCGCTGATTGCCGCCTCGGAGCCCACCGACCTAGCGGCGCTTTTCGTCGTGCAGCTCGTCGCTTGGGATCCGAGCGAGAAGACCTGACGAAGTGAGGCGCTGGCTGGCTATACTGTCGCCGTGACCGAGCTCGACCCGCATCAGATCAGCCGAGAGCTGGTGCGCGCGCTGCGGGGTGAGCGTTCGCAGACGGCGCTCAGCCGAAAGCTCGGATTTCGCTCCAACGTGGTCTACGCCTGGGAGCATGGCCGCCGCTATCCGGAGCTGAGCTTCGTGCTGCGAGCCGCGGTCATGCAGCGCCCCACGCTGCGCGCCGATCTGGCCCGCTTTTTCGAAGTTCCAGAAGACACCTTCGAAGGCCGTCGTGCCTTCACGCCTCGCACCGTCATGGTGCTGGTGCAGAACTTGATCAGCAGCACTCCCAAGATACGCCTCGCGGGGCAGTTGGGCGTCGATCGCACGACTCTCGGACGTTGGGCGACGGGTAAAACCGAGCCACGGCTACCCGAGTTCTTGGCGCTCCTGCAGGCGACGACCCAGCGGCTGTTGATGTTCGTCGGCTTGTTCACCGATTTGCGTCGCTTGCCGTCGACGCAAGTGCCGTACGGTCATCTGCAGAAGCAACAGCGCCTCGCGTACGAGCTGCCGATGAGTCACGCGGTGCTGCGAGCCCTGGAGCTCTCCAAGTATCGGCAATTGCCGGAGCACGACCCGAACTTCATCGCGCGCCACGTGGGCATCGAGGTCGCACAGGTCGAACGCTTGCTGCGCGAACTGGTCTCGGCCGGGCTCGTCGTTGCCCAGGGCAAGCACTACACGGTGCAAGAGATCCTCACGGTCGATACGCGCGTCGATGCAGCCAAGAACCGAAAGCTCAAAGAATACTGGGCGCGGGAGGCCTTGGAGCGTTTTGCGTCAGGGTCCGAGTCCGCGGAGACCCTCTTTTCGTTCAATCTGTTCGCGGTATCGGAGGAAGGTTACCAGCAGATCCGAGAGCTTCACCTCGACTACTACGACCGCGTGCGCGCAATCATCGACCAGTCGCGCACCGCAGACCGTGTCCTGCTGATGAATCTGCAACTGATGCCATTGCGCCGCCGAGAAGAAAGCTGAACCCATTGAAAATCCAGACCAATTGCCGCGGTCTCGGCATTGAAACATCTGTCATAATGCAACAGATGGCGGGCGAAGTGGTGCATGGTTTGTGAGTTTGTGACCTAGACAGCCGAGGTTCGCGGGCGCACCATCAGCAACATGAGCAATCCATTCGCCGCCCTGCATGCCCGCGCAGGCCACTCGGAGAGCAAGCTCCTCTCGAATCGTTCCTTGCTCGCCCTGGGTTTACTGTTGGCAGGCTGCAGCAGCACACCCAATGCGGCGAGCGGACAGACCGGCTCCCCCAACAACGACGAGCCCCCGATCTACGACACGCCCGTCGTGCCTCCACCCGAAGGTGCGCCCGACGGCTCCACGGGTGAGGGAGGCGTGGGCGGCGGCAACGACATCCTGCCGCACCGTGCTCCCAAAGAGCAGCCCCATCGCGTCGAAGACACGCTTCTACTCGGCAGCGACGGATTGCTCATCGTCGACGGCAACGACCCTTCCGTGCTCCTGGGCCGGTGGGGCCAGGGAACCCAGGTCGAAGTCGTGCGCGCCGATTCGCTCGCTGAGGTGGCCGTCGTCGTATACGGACCTCGCGACTTCGCGGGCGATACGATCCCCGAGGCGCCGCTGAGCCGGCAGTCCATTCAACTGGTCGTACTCGATCTCAGCGACCCGGCGTCCCCCTCGGAGCGCGGTCGTCTCGAGCTTCCCCTCGACACGGCCACCGTGCTCGGTGCGGGGGATGGATATACGGTCGTCGGAGGCAGCACCCCTCGAGAACCGCGCGAATGCGGGTCCTACGGTGAAATCGGCGTCTTCTCTTACTTCTACGCCTCCGATCCGTGGCTACGACTCGTCACCTGGGAGGGCCCCGAGCTCGAAGTGTCCGATGAACGCCACTTCGAGACTGGCTATTGGGAACTCTCGGGCGATGAACGACTGGTGTTCCTCATCAGTGGCAGCGTCGATAGCCCTGAGCTCACCGGAGAAGTCGAAGTCATCGACGTGCCATCGCTCGCGACGGCATTTTCGGTGAACCTGCCTCCAGCAATGCTGGGTACGAATTGGAACTCGTTGACCTTGGACGAACGCAATGGCGTACTGCTGGCAACGGGAGCGAGCGCCATTTTCGCCTTCGACTCGGAAACGGGAGATGAGCTCGCCACCCTGCCCCTCACCACCCAGCCTTCGTCCGTGCGCTTCTTGGATGACGAGCTGGCTGCCGTCGATGGTGGAGGCGGCCTAGTGAGACTCGACAGCTCGACCTCGCCCCCCACGGTCAGCTGGCTGCCTACGGTCGGCGGAGCAAGTATTGCGGGTATCTTGCAGCGTTTCGGGGACGGCTTCATCGAACTCAGCGCGACCAACGAAAACAGCTCGTACCTCGTCACCACTCTCTTCGACGGCAACTTGGACGGTGGTGAGCTCCAGGCGCAGTCGCAATTGACGACGGAGGTTCCCTACCGCATCGAAGTGGGCGACGCGTACTCTGCTCGCAGACCGTGGGCAACGGATGAACAGTCGGGGCTGCTGGCCCTCGTCAACGACACCTACGACGAGCAGAGCGGTCAGGACTCCTTCCGGGTGATGGCGCTGGCCGCCACCAACGGACAGCTGCAGGCTTCCGACTGGCACGACGTGGAAGGCAAGTATGGCCAGCCCCTCGTCGAGCAGCAGCGTATCTACTACGCGTCCCCGGCGGGTCTCGAAGTCTTGGAGGCAACCCAGGACGGATCCGGCCTGAGCTTGAGCGTCGATGAACCGATCGTCGTCGGGCTGCAAGACTTGTGGTTCGAGATCGAGCATGCCGGCTATTGGATTGCCAAACACCGCAACAACTACGGCGCAACGCGCGTGAGCGTGCGACCGAGCCAAGACGCGGGCCCGACCTACGTCGATGTTCCCTATCGAACGGATGCCATCGTCCCGCTCGACGACGAACACGTCGCCGTCCTCGGTTTGGAGTTGCCCGCGGAGTGCGAGATCGCGGCCGCCAAGACCGGAGAGGCGTTTGCCGAATGCGGTCCCGGCGGCTCTGGAGAGCCCCAGTACAACGGCATCAGCGTGGTGGAGCTGGGCACGGAACCGCGTTTGGTCGGCTCGACACAGCTCAGCACGTTCTTGGGGTCTCCGGGACCGGAAGGTGTCGAACGCCGGATCCACTGGTCCGGACATTTGCGCCTATCCGACTCCGAGCTCGTCTTGCTAGCGAAGGTGTACGAGGCTTGCCGCAGCACGGAGAGCTGCGAAGCCTTGGGCGTCGAACCCAGAGTGTATGAGCAGAGCGCGAGTGGGGGCGGTGCTAGCAGCACACCTGCCGGTTGTGCTGGCGACGGTTGCCCCGAACCAGAACCCGAGCCTGAACCCGAAGGCCCCTACGTCGAAGGCTCTCGCTCCAGCGATTGGCTGGTGTCGGTCGACCTGAGCGACCCGACGGACCCCCGCATCGGAGAACCTGTCGTCGGCGGGCTACCCGATCGGCTGGCTCAAGAGTTCTATCGCTACGGCATCGCGCCGTGGCTCCTCGCGGACGGTAACCTTCTGGCATACACCAGCCAAGAGAACCTCTATGACGCAACTGGCAACAGTCTACGCAACGAAAACGGCGACCCCATCGAACGGCACTTCGTTCAGCTCTTCGAAGCGAGCGCGGATGGCCTCAGCTTCGGTGAAGCGATCAACGTGCCGGGCACGGCCCTGTTACTCGGCCCGCCGCAGTGGGCAAACGACGACCAAGCGGAGCACTCGCTATTCACCTTCAGCGGCGGATACGGCGACAATGGCGAGGCACGCGAGGAGCTGGTGCGTTTGAGCCTACGCGACGGGGGGGCGTACGTGACCGAACGCCTGGCGTTGCCTCGGCGCGCGTATTCGGCAGTGGCCCGCGGCTCCCGGATCGTCTTGCTCGGGGCTCCTCTCGACTATTGCGCTGACGACGCTGTGTTCGAACTGTCGCTGATAGACGCCAGCGCCGACGAGCTCTCTGTCTCCGAACCACTGTCGCTCGACTACGACGGGTGGGGCTGGCACCTCGCCGAGTGGGCGCCGCAACCTGACGATCCGGACCTCTTGCACCTCTTCGGTGGCCCAGCTCAGAACAACGGGCGCGCCCTGATCGATGTCACGGGCGACGTCCCCGAAGTGATCGGCTACGAAACCTTCGAGTGGTGACCCCCCGCGTCGAAGTCTCCGGGAACTTCAGGGAACCAACCGGACACGCCACAGGATGGCTGCGCCGTCCAAGAACCCAGTGCCGATGACCGTACTGCCGTCCGCCGAAATGTGAGGGCCTTGAAGGAACATCGCGTCCGGCAACTCGATTCCCCGTGTCGCCAACTCGTCGCGGAACGACCGCAACCCATCGCTTTCGTCCCAATAGAAGGCCTGAACGTCTTCGACCGGGACCTCGGCTGAGAGCGGAGTCTGGCGATTCACCCCCACCATCACCGTGCCCATCGCATCGATCGAAAACGGCACGACGTTGTCGAAACCAGCCAGCGGCGCGATCACGTCGACGCGGTCGTCGACGTACCAGCGAAACATCGAGTCCCCAGTCCCGTCCCAACCGTAACCAACGACCAGAGTGCCGTCCCGATTGACCCCCAGCACGATGTCCGGACGAAAGCCAACCGTGCTCGGGATGGACTTCGTGCCGTCGGCATAGAAGAGCACGACTGGGCCCCCATCGGCGACCCCTCCCGCATACAGGCCATCGCCGCTGATCTTCTGCAGCGCCAGGGTTTGCGCCGGAGTCGCCATCGCGCCATCCCAAACGTAACCCCACAGCACGCCATCCACACGCTGATAGCCGACCACCGTCGTGACGTCCGAAATGTCCGACGCGAGCCCCAGCTCGCTGGGAATTGGCATGTCGGCCCCTGCCGACCACAGCACGCCTTCCCAATCGCATGTCGGGCACGTGCGCGCCGCCCCAACAGCTGCCGTTGCGTCGTGATTGATGGCAGTCCCAGAGCTCAGCTCCGAGTCGCCCAAGTACGTCAGCGCCTCACTTCCCCAACGCCAAACGAACGCGCGTCGGGTAGACGCATCGAAGACGTGATCGCCGAAGACGACGGTGCCGTCGCCACTCGCGTCTCGCAACACCAACGACTCAGCTCCCCCGGACGCTTCGGCCCAGCTCCACTCGAAGCTCGCCAGACACGCGCTCGGGTCAACACAGGTCACCTCCACACGACACATCGCGTCGGCCTCGATGCCACTGGCACAACTGGGCTGCGCCGCGCTGCTCGGCGACGGCGCGTCCAGCGCAGTATCCTCACGCTCGGGCAACGGCGGAAGGTCGCCGAGGTTCGTTTCAGGAACCAGTGTGTCGGTACCAGTGTCCGTCACGTCGGTCGGGATCGCATCAGATACCGTGCTGCCATCGTCGGCAACATCCGTGGGCTCGGCGTCCGTTGGAAGCGTGTCCGTTGCGGACTCACTGGGTGTCGCCTGCGAACCGCTGCCTTCGACGGCCGGCGCGGACGCATCCACCTCGCGTCCTTCATTTGGCGCGACCTCCGCTCCGCCCGAGCCAGCACTCTCGGAACCGCGCTCCTCGTCAGTTCCCAAGTCGCTGGCCCCCGACAGTGAGCTTCTTCCGGCGTCCGGCTCTTCGCCGTCTCGTCGTGCACCCGCGCCGTCGTCCGGCTCCTCCGTCACCTGCCGCGCGTCACCAGCGTCTCCTTGAGGTCGCACGCACTTGTCAGACAGACACTTCAACCCTTCGTCACAGGTCGCGTTGGGGTAACAGGCGCAGCGCTCCGCCCCCTGACAGGCGTCGGTGGACTCACTGGAGAGACAACCCGCCAGCATTGGCGCCAGAATCGAAGCCAGAAACAGAGCCGGAGGGGGCGACGACTGCGCGCGAAGGAACATGACCCGGGAGCCTATCCGCGCGCCCCGACTACGGCAATGTAGGAACCTGTAGCCACGTATCGACACGACCAGCCTCAGCTGCCGCAGGACTTTTCGAGGAAGAGTGCGGCACCAAAACGCGGATCCAACTGGTAACCGCGAAAGCCGAAGCGCTCGTAAGCGACCCGAGCTGCTGTGTTGTTCTCCAGCACCTCGAGGGTCAGCTTGCAGGCCCCAACGGACCGCGCGACAGACTCCACCTCAGCCAAGAGCCCCGTCGCGATGCCGCGACGACGATGATTCTTCGAAACCACGAGGTCGTGTACGTTGACGACGTCGCGGCAGCTGAACGTCGAGAACACCGTCATGCAATTGGCGAGCCCGACGGGCTCCTCCCCAAAGTAGGCCAAGATCGAGAACGCAATCGGACGTCGCGCGAGTTCACGAACGACGTTGGCGCGTGCGTACTCACTCAGGCCGCGCCCCCCACCGGAGGGCTCGACGGCGTACTCATCGAGCAACGCCACGATGTCTCTCGCGTGGATGGGGTTGTCGTAGTCGGCTCGTAGGAATCTCACGCTCATGCAAGCACCCTGGCATCCCACGCCGCTCAGGAGAACCCCTGTGGCACCTGCACACGACGACACGCGATTCGAGCACGATTGGCCCATCGGCGTGCGGGGCGCCAACGCTGACCGATCGGACTTGCGTCGAGACGTTTCCAGGTCAAGCTCCGCACATCGAGATGCAGGGAGGGTCAGATGCCGACACCACGCTTTCAGATTGGGCAGATTGTCCGACACAAGAAGTTCAACTACCGAGGAGTCGTCGTGGATGCGGATCTCGAGTTCAGCTTGAGCGATGATTGGTACGACCACGTGGCGCGTTCGCGCCCTCCCAAGGATCAGCCTTGGTACCGGGTGTTGGTTGGGGACTCACGCAACGAGACGTACGTGGCCGAACGGCATCTCGAGGCAGACGATAGCGGCACCCCCGTCGAGCACCCTCGCCTCGAGAAGTTCTTCGACTCGTTTCACGGCAATCACTATTCGCGAAGCCGAAACTTGAACTGACGAGCGCTTCACCGGATGTCGGATGCTGGCTGTCGGCGAGTTCGTACGGCGTCGAGCGCGACGAGCACCCCGAAGGTGATGGAGGCCAGCAAGCCAACGGCGGCGGCTGCGAAACCGTAGGCTACCACGTCGACGGAAGCCGAGACGCTTTCGGCCAGCACCCGCGCCTTGGTCGCAGGATCTTCGATGCCTACTGCGGCTTTGCCAGCAGCCCCGGTGAGACTCGACGAAATGCGGAACGCGATTGGGACCGCCCCCACAGTCAGCGCCAACGAACCAAGCAAGGCCAGCAGAGGCCAACGGCGGCTCTTGGGAGTTGTGTTCATCGAACGGCGAGACTAGCAGGCAGCAAGCCATTCGAGTAGAGCTGCCGAGCACGCAGCGTCTGCCCTTCCCTCGAGGACGTACGGCAATGCAGGCTGCCTGTTTCGCCCGGCGCCGCCGCTGGGTGCCGCTCCGCTCAGCGCCAAAGCCGTGGAGCAGACGTGCCCAGGTCCCGTCACCTCCCCCGTCGGCTCTTGTCCCTCCAGCAGGAAGCCCCGTTTCCGGATCGAACGCCGGGTCCAAGCCGCCGTCCGGGCGCAGCGGGATCGCGTCCGGCGTGCTCGAACCACCCAACGCTGCGCACCGCGGACGGATCCCCAACGCTAGGGGCACCGCTTTCCGTCTGCCGTTCATCACACCACCGCCATCTTCGCGCGCGAGCGCAGGCACCGGGCTCAGCGGCAGTCGCTGGCCCGAGTGGGCGAACCGGGGGTGCTCTGGGGCTCACTCTGCTTTCGCAGCGCGTGCAGGTGCCACGATGTCGTCTTCCGTCTCGGAGGTGGTGTCCGGACCGAGCGAACGAACCACCACGCGGGCGCCGGAGCACTCGACTTCCCATGGTGACCCCCACGGATCGGCGACAGGGGAGTCTTCGTCGACAGCTCCCACTTCGACCAACTCCAAGAACGAAGGGCAGATCGCCACGCCTTTCAGCGTGCGGTAGCCTTGCACGGCGCGACGAAGTGTCCTGACCATCGTGCGCGTGTGGGTCTTTTTGGCCTCCTCGTACTGCTGGTAGGCAGCGACCGCGATGCCAGCTGCAATCAGGCTTAGGATTGCTACGACGATGAGGACCTCAATCAAGGTAACCCCACGCTGCGAATGTAGCTGTGTCTCATGATGCATGCCTCACCGCAAAGCAACGACCATGCCGACGAACACGTATCGACAATCGAGCTACTATCACAGGGCTCTCGCGCGGAACGAACGACAGATGGGCATGGCAGCCGTCAATTGCGCGAGTGCGCGCGCCAGGATGACAGTCGACAGCAGCGCCCCTGGCGGCACGCTCAGCATGCAGGGACGTGATGCCGCCCCCGCGTCGCATTGATGGCGGTGGGTGCCCAAGGCGGCTTCGTCGAAGCCGCCCGCGCCGACTCAGCGGGCAGAAACTGTGAGTCGGACGGTGGAGGAGCTGCTTTGCTGGGGTGCGTCCTCCGAAGCGGCCGGCTTGCAACCGACGAAGGACATTAGGGTCAACCCGAGCCAGCCATGGATGCCGTGAGCTCGGTTGAGCAGGAAAGGACTCTGTGCCACTGACGCTGAATGCTAGCAGAGAAGCCCTGCGGTTGTCGGGATGACTCTGCAACGGCCGTGCCTTTGGGTCGAACCCGTACGCCACCGTTCAGCGCTTGCAACAGGAAACGGGAACGGAATAGCATTCCAGCAGAGGTTGCGTTGGTTCGACTCATCGTGAGATTCATGCTTCGACGACTGCTACCAACTGCTCGAAAGATCGCGTTGGGTGGCCTCGCCCTCGCTTGCAGCGGAGCTACCGTCGAGAGCCGCGATCCTACGGTCCATGCCGACGCGGTCATGAACGCGTGGATCGCCGACGGCGAGCTACCAGGAGCGCAGTACCTGGTCGTGGACGAAACCGGCGTCATCTACCAGCACTCTGCGGGTGTGGTCGACGTCGCCGCGACGACCGCCGTGAACGAGCAAACGATGATGATGGCGTTTTCGATCACGAAAGCCATCACCGCAGTCGCTGTTCTACGTCTGGTCGACGCCGGCAAGTTGGAGCTCGATGCCCCGCTGAGTCGCTACTACGACGCGCATCCCTACGGTGACGGAGTCACCCTGCGCCAACTGCTCACGCACACGGCGGGGGTACCGAATCCTGCACCCTTGGATTGGTTTGCCGTCGAAGGTGCGGCCCTCAATCGCAGCGAGAAGCTCAGGCAGGTGCTCGAGGCCGAACCGGAACTGGACGACGATCCCGGCGAAAGCTACGCCTACTCCAATCTAGGCTACTGGCTGATCGAGAAGGCGATCGAGTCGGCATCGGGCACCAGCTACGCAACCTACGTACAGACGGAAGTCTTCGGCACGGTTGGGGTCGGAACCGCGTCAGCCAGCTTCGCTCTGCCGCCTGGAGACACCCTGGCCCGGGGCCACTCCGGCAAGTACACACTGACGAACCTCGTATTCTACGCGTTGACCCCATCGGAGTACTGGCTCGAAGCGGCTGAAGGCTGGTCTCGTTTTGCTCGTGTGCGCTCCCACGGTTTGGCGTACGGCGGTCTGTATTGCACGGCGGAGGCCCTGGGGAAGGTGCTGACGGACTTGTTGCGGCGAGACTCGAAGCTGCTGACGCCCAAGGCAAAGGCCTCGATGTTCGAAGCCACCAAGACCAATGACGGCGAACGCCTCGACGTTGCCTCGGGTTGGGTCTTGGGCTCGCTCGACGGCGAGTCGTACTTCGGCAAGCAGGGCGGTGGTCTCGGCTTCGGAGGCAACGTCCGTATCTATCCCGGCGTTGGGCTGGGCACGGTGTTCTTGGCCAACAAGACAGAAGTCAGTCCGAGCCCACTCGACGAACGCAGCAACGCTCTCGACGCCGCGTTCGTCGCTCACCGTGACGAACACGAGTGAGTCATCGCCCGTCTCAAACGCGGTCGTCACCTTCACGCAGCTCAGAAGTCGAACCGAGCACGCCCGCCAGCCCAGCTGTTGTTGCCAAAGGAGGCCAACAGGCTCGAAGAACCAGCGCGCAGGTAGCGCCCCACCACTTCCAGGCGCAAGTCGTCGTGCACGACGCGCAGCTGGCGGCCCAGGGTCAGCTCGCTGATCAGTTCCCCGTCTCCCAGGTCGACGATGGCTCGCACTTCGGCACTGCTTCGTGCGAAGTCCCCTGCCTGCCAGTACAACCGCAGCGCGGCATCCGAAGCGAACGGCCGCAACCGCGTCGAAGGGTCTGCTGCGCCCGTCTCGCCGAGATATTCCACCGTGAGCATCAGTTGATCCTTGGTTTTGAACACGCCATCGAAGCTGCGGTCGAACCCCGCAACGTACTGGAAGTAGGCGTCAGGCTCCGGTACGGACAGCGGTCCGAGCGCCCTTGGGCGTTTGAAGGCCCCCTCGAACTTCAGCGTAAACTTGGACCAGCCACTCGAATTGGGCACGGCACGCACACCACCACCCGCCGTCAACAACTCGGCGTAGGTCGGCGCCAACGCCAGGCTCCCTCCGCTGGCTACCGGCTGTAGTAGCGGCATTCTGTCGGGTCCCTTGGCAAACAGATACTGGACGTCCGCGTTGAAGAGCGGCGTGTTGAGCGTGTGTTCGAAACGCGCCGCGGCGAAGATAGCGTCGGCACCACGGGGTTCGTTCTGCCGCTGATAGCTCAGCGTCACGGAATCGCTTTCGAGACTGAAGCGGTTGTTGCCGCCGGGCAACGGAGTCTTGCGCCAGGCCGGCAAGAGATAGACGCTGACCCGCGGTTGGCCCACGACGTGCCCTTCGGGCAACGCGACTCGCGCGCGGTAGCCCAGCTCACCGCGCGTCACGGGGTCGAACAAGTCAGCTTCGTAGTCCCGACGATTGAGTACGTCGACGGGGTTGGCAGCCTCCGCGATCCCCCAGCTCTCGATGAACTGCCCGAAGCTCACGTCCCAGGAGTTGCCCTTGGTGCTCAGGTAGAGCTCCAAGGGCTCGTAGCGAACGTAGCTCGTATCGAGTGCGTCGACGGCGAACCAGGGGCGCACGAACAGCGACAAGCCCCCAACGATGTCGACGTCCAATTCGAGCTCGAGGCTACCGAACCACTGCTCGTCGTTGCTGGCTCCACGTCGGTCGAGTGGGTAGGAGCGCACCTCGGTCTGCACCTGCCCTTTGAAATGTCGAATGCGAAAGCCGCCCCCGCCCGAATCCGCGCCGGTCGCCGAGTCCAACTCGTCCAATTGCTCCAACTCGTCCAGCTGTTCTAGCTCGACCGTCGGCTGCGGAGGCGCGTCCCTTTCCGCGGCGGGCACGTTCCGAGTGTCGTCCGTGGCTCGAGTATCCGTTGCTTCCGGCGAGTGGGTTCCCCCCTCGACGTCGGTCGCGGCGAACGCCTCAGCTCGCTGTGCCTCGATGTTTCCTTCAGAGCCGCTGGCGAGACGAGGAGTCCCGAGAGCCGCGGCCAGGCTCGCCGCCGCCAACCATCGTTGGCGACGGTTGGCCGTCCTCAGAACCGCCAAGGCGTCCATCATTGCCGCTCTCGACATGCCTCAACCTGCCGCTAGAGCGTGCTTCGTGAAGCGTTCACTCGTGAGATTGCTTCGCTTGCTGCCGTCCGCTTTCGGGTACATGGCGAGGTTGACGAACAGCGTCTCAAGCTCCAGCATGGTGCGCTTGCCGGTTTGGTGGTTTTTCATGTCCATGCGAGTCGCACGCCAGAAGCGGCCGTGCAGTTGCTTCCACTGGGAGGCGCGCAGGGTCTTGAGATGTCGCCCTGCGAGGTCGTAGAAGTCCGCCATTTCGCCACGAAAGTTGTTCTGATTGATGTTGACGACCAGCTTCGAGTAGCCGCTATCTGGGTCCTTGGGTGTGGCTTCGAGCACGTACACGGGCTGACCCGAGATCGTGTCGTCTTTCACGTACCGCCACGAATAGCGGGCAACCGCAAAGCTCGATAGGTCTTCATACGTAAACTCCGTACCCTGGAAGCTCGCACTACGATTGGCCCCCGAGATGCGACGAACCCGGCGGCTCGCCGGCAGGTACAGCCAGCTGTCGTCCGTGGCGCGCGGGTGCTCGTGGATGAGAGCCGCTACACCTTGCACGTCGGCGGGAGTGAGGAATTTGACCAACGACTTGTCCCCGTCGTTGCCCTCCAGCACCATCTGCGTGATGCCCCGCCGAACGCTGTCGCCGCGCGCATCGAACAGGGTCATGCGGCCCTTGCTGTATTGGTCGATCCAGCCGCTGTCGTACCGCTCGGCGTGTTGCGCGATGGCCAAGCCCTTGCGCGCCGCATCTCCACCGAAGCTCGGGGCGACAGGGACCGGCACTCCGGATTCGTTCGCAAGGGCGGAAGGCGACGCCGCACCCACGGCCAGTGCGCCGAGTAACCCCAAAGCCTGGCGGCGCGTCGTCTTGTACTGATTGCTCGTATTCTGTTCCATTTTCGATGTTCCTTTCTGTGAATGAATGAATGAATGAATGAATGAACGGCTCGCTAGGTGCGCGGCTCAGCTCAGCGCACTTCGAGCACTCGACCGCGCTTCGAGCACCTGCCGCTGTTCAAAACGCACGCCGTATGAGGCGTCAGGCGGTAACTTCGCGAACGGACTGAGGCAGCTTCTCCGTCTGCCGCTTCTCGATCAGAGTGAGCAGCACCGGTGTGACGACCAAGTCCGCAACCCAAGCGAGCAGCACCATCACCGCCCCCAACGCTCCAATCATCATGTTCGGCCGGAAGGCGCTGAGTGACATCACCGAAAAACCGAGCACCAGCACCAACGTCGTCCACGACAGCGCGTTGCCCACCTTGCGCAGAGCCATGCGCAACGCGTCTTCCATCGAAGCGCCCGCCCGACGCGCATCGCTGAACTTGGAGAACAAGTGGATGGTGTCGTCAACGCAGACTCCCAGAGCCACGGTTGCAACGATCACCGCCGGTCCGTCGAGAGCTATCCCGAGCACACCCAGCAACCCAAGTGGGATGACCAGTGGCAACACGTTTGGAACGATGCTCAGCAAGCCCAGCGAGACGGAACGGAACACCAAAGCAATCAAAGCCGTGATGACCAAAGCCGCGATCAGCATCGACTTCAGAAGCGTGGCCGTGAAACGTTCCAGCATGGTGATGAACAGATAGTGCTTCCCTGTCAGACGCATCGTCGACAGGGCCTCCCCGCTTTGCACTTGCTCTGGCGTTCCCGTCAGTTGCGGGAATTCGGAGCGAGCGATGTCCCGGATGCGGTCATAAGCCGCGATCAATTCTGCGCTCGGGCGCCCTGCGACTCGCGCCGCAATCCGAAAACCTCGTCGGTCTTGGGTGACGAGCGGAGAAAGGTTCTCGGCTGGACGCGCTCCGTTTTCGTACTGCAAGTAGTACTGGGAAGCCAACGTGGACGCCGTCTGCGCTGGAATGAACGACACCTCCTCGGTGACTTCGTCGATCGAAACGATAGGCTTGCGCGCGGCTTCGGGCACGTCGTCGATGGTCGGCACGCGGTAGTAGCTTGCTTGGTTTTGGTTCTGGACCTCGTGTATCCGACGCAGCACACTCAAACCGCTGTCGAAGCTCGTCAACACGGCGAGGGGTGAATTCGAGTCGGCAGCCTCCTCACGCAGGCGTCGCTCGAAAGCATCCACTTGCTGAAGGAACTCCGAAGTGGCGGCAATTCGTCCTCGTTGGTACTCGTGTTCCTTCGCTGCCAATGCTTCCAGCTGCTTCGCCTCGTCGTCACTGAGCGCGTGCTTCAGACTCTGCGCTCGTAGACGCTGGATCTCAACTTGCCGACTCTCGGTTTGATCTACCGGTTCGTGATTCGGCGGACCATAGAAGACCAGATCGAGGTCACCAGCACCGCCCAGCTTGCGCTCCAACCATCGCAAGTCAGAGGTCACTGGGTCGTCCGCGGGGAACATCACACGCAAGTCACTTTCGACTTGCAGCTGGTGCACGCCGACCGTCGACAGAACGAGCAAGCCAGCACTCGCCGCCAGAACCAGGCGCTTGTTGGGCAGGACGACGTCGAGCAAGCGATCGGTCCAACCGCGCCGCTCAGTCGGAGGAGTTTGCAAACCTTCGGAGTCGACGGACGCAGAGGCAGCACGGGTTGAGTGCGCCAGTGGAATCAGCGAAAGCGCCGCGGGGATGAGCGTCATCGACAGCAGGTAGGCGATCACCGTGCCGACGCCCGCGGTGTAGCCGAACTGACGGACCGGCGTGATGGGGCTGACCACCAACGAAAAGAAGGCTGCCGCCGTCGTAACCGAAGTGAGCAGCACGGGCACCGCATTGCGCCGTATCACCTCGATGATCAACTCTCGCCGCGTCGCATGTTCGGGGCGCAACGTGAAGTAGGCCGTAACCAGGTGCACCGCGTCGGCTATCCCCACTGCGACCATGACGATCGGCGCCGTCGCGGTCAGGTTGTTGACCAGATCTCCGGCGTACCAAACCAGGCCGTTCATGCCCACAATGCTGAGAAAAACCACCAGCAGCGGCAGAACGACGCCACTGATACGTCGATACACGAACGACAACGCCAGAGCGATCGCGACGAACATCAGCGCCAAGTAGGCCATGTCAGACGTACCCACCTCCGGGAAATGTTGCTCCAGAACCGGCACTCCTGCGATGTGCATGTCGTAGCGGTCGTACTTGGCGAGGATGCTCTTGATCGCTTGCACGGCTTGGGTTTGCGATTCGATGGTCGCCAGTGCCCCACCGACCTCCGCTCGAGTGGGACTGTCGAAGGTGGAGGCCAAGGCCTCGCGGGTCGGCTTCTGACGCAGCACTTGCACTTGTATCCCAGCGGTCCTCCCGTCTTCGCTGACGATGGCGTTGATGAAGCGAGGCTCGCCCGCGAACTCCGCGAAGTCCGCACCCTGACCGATGATGCTGCGAACGGCGGACTCGCCAGCGAGTCTGGCGGCGCGTTCGGCCCCGAGGACCGCGATCATTCGCTCGAGACGCTGCTCGGGCGTTGCGCCAGCGACGGAGTCTTCGAACAAGTCGGAGACGACCAAGCCGTCTTCACCGGGGGCGGCTTCACCCCATCGTATCCACGGTGACGAGGTGAGGCTCCTGACCGAACGTACGTAAGGCACTTGTTCGATCTCTCGAGTCAATTCCCCGACGGTGCTGAGCGCCTGCTCGCCGAAGGCCCCCCACTCGTCGTCCGTCTCTTCGAACGCAACGACGACGGTGTCCTCCGCGATGAATTGGTCCTCCAGGTCCCGATACGCCTCGAGCCCATCATCCGCCGGGTCGAACCAGATGTCCGTGCGCATGTCGAACAAGCGCGGCAGCCCCGTAGCCTCGGCTCTGAGTGAGTCTACCTTCTGCGAAAAGCTGAGCACGTTGCTCATGCCTGCAAACTGTGCTGCGAGTACCAGTGTGACGGTCGCGGCCGCAGCCCACCACCTGTAGTGGTAGCTCCATTCGAGCAGACGATTGATGCTTCGGTTCTTCACGGGACTTCTCCTTCAGGCTTCTGAATCCGACGACATCGTCTCGATTAGACATGTCGCCGATGCTCAGAGCTTGGAGGAGAAGGCGCCCAGACCCCATACCCAGACAGGGAATGAGCGCGTCTAAAAAGCGTCTACCAGATGAACACCCACATCAACCACTGGCACTCGCAAGACGCAACACGGGACGCCCTTCGAGCGAACGAAGAAACTGCTCACTCTGCTCGTCTCGCGGGTACAGGCACTCCACCGTCAACTCGTCCAGCGTCACGTCCAGCGGCGCGCCGAAACGAGATGTCATCCCCACCAGGCTGACCTCGGCATCCCCGAAACGAACGGTTGGGCACACGACCAAGTCGTTGCCAGGACCGCTGCTGGCGGGAACGTCGGCCGACGCCAGCTCCTTTTCTGCCACGGCCAACAGCCGCGCCAGGCGTGCGTCCAACGGAGCGTTCATCGCCTCACGGCGCACCCGCCGCAGAAACGCGTACGCGACGGCAGTCCACGCATCGAAGCGTGTGCGCGCAACCCCCGCAGGATCGAACAACCACTCGATCATGTTGCGCGGCATCGTGTCGGGTTCCAAGAGTCGGAAGAAGCGCTCGGCTCCGGCATTGAGATCGACGATGTCCCACCAACGATTGACGACGAAGGCCGGAAACGGATCGTGTACTTTGAGCACGTGTTTAACTGTCTGGCAGTAGGGCCTCATTTGAGGCTCACTGAGTGCTAGGGCCGAATTCTCGCGGCGGTGTCCCGCAGCCTCGAGCAAGTCGTTACGCTCCCGCATGGGCATCTCCAGTGCGTCAGCCAAGCGCCGAACCATCTGCTCGCCGGGGCGCGACTTGCCGTTCTCCATGAAAGAGATGTAGCGGGGCGTCGAGCCGGCGCTGGCCGCCAGCGCCAGTTGGCTCAAACCCCGTGCCTTGCGCCAGTACTTGAGCTGATTTGCGAAGTTGTTCATGACACCCTATTCGACCGATGAGAGTTGGGTCACTCAGCGGCCGATGACCATTCCCAATTTGGGAATTGCGCCTGCTCGCTGCTCGAAACAGGCTAGGCGGCGGGCGTGAAGGGGACGTCTATCCATCGTCTATTCGCGAACCGTCGCGGGGTGGGGGCATTCGCGAACGCTGAGTTGGCGGTCCACGGCGACAGCGTCGGCGAATGAGCATCCCAAGACGACCCCGAGGTTCAAAACTGAAACGGGCAGCGTCCAACCGGGGCGGGACACGAGCTGGGAGCGGCCGCCGCAAGCCCCGAGCGCTCACCTTTTCGCTCGGCGGGCGCCCATTCCGTGATCCGGGAAAACGACTCGCGACTTCATTTCCGGCAAAGTTGACCCAGCTGCTCCACGCTCGCTATCGCCACTTCGGCGGCGATCGTTCCAGGGGCTGGGTGATGCTCCCGTGCGAGCTCATCGAGCGTAACGGGGACGCGCTGAAGCGCGCAATCACCGAGTTGGCTCGGAAGTGGGAACCGCCGCCTGAGTTTCTCACTTGGCTGAACGAGGCGTGCCTGTTCACCAACACCCTCGTCGACAGGATCATCACCGGCTATCCGAAAGACGAAGCAGCAACCTTGGAGCAACGACTCGGCTACCGTGATCAATTGCTAGTCGCTGGAGAGCCGTTCCACTGTTGGGTCATCGAGTCTCCACGTCCGCTGGAGGATGAGTTGCCGCTGACTCGAGCCGGACTCGACGTGGTGTGGACATCGGACATGACGCCGTATCGCGAACGCAAAGTGAGGATCCTCAATGGGGCTCACACCCTGCTCACTCCTGCTGCGTTTCTGGCGGGCAAGGATACCGTGCGCGAGTACATCGCTGATCCGCCTGCACTACTGGCCTTGTACCGAGGCAGCGACGTATCTGACGGAGCGCGAAGAGGAGATCGTGGGGGAAGCCCGTACTGGGTTCGTGACGAGACCCGGGTGTTGGAGCACTTCGCGAACGTTTGGGGCAAGTCCGAAGGCACCTACAGTAGGAGCTTCTGCAGGGATCTCGCCCACCAATCCCTCAACCGTGAAGACTTCTGGGGTTGTCGCCTGACAGATGCTGCACCATCGTTCACGGAAACCGTCGCGACATCGCTGCATGCCATATGTCAACACGGAACCCAAGCCGCACTGAGGCAACTTCTCGACGACGAACGACAGCAGTTGCGAGCCGCCACGTGAGACGTGGCGGGCGAATCGCCAGTTGCAGGCTCGAAGTCTGGGACGCCCTCGCCGGCCGCAGCCCACGCGCACGAAACGACACGACTTGAACCCAACCATGCACCCTCGTCGGCTCGCTGACCAGCCTTCTTGGCTCATACTGAAAACCCACAGCACGCCACACCCGGCGAATTGTGCGACAGAGGCCCTTTGAGCCCTCCGCTGAACAACCCCGTCATTCGAGACATTCGCGCGCGGTTCGCGACGCTCACCACTGATGCCGTCGTTAGCGCGGAAGATCAGCTCGCCTCGAGTCTGCTGCGTGTCGCAAACGTGAGTGTCCTGTTGCTCTCGCCCAACCATCGTGTCGTCTACGTCAATGCGTTCTTCGAAGAGCTATCAGGGTACCCACTCGCTGAGATTGAAGGACGAGATTGGATCGAGCGCTTCATCTTCCCAGAAGACAGGGAGCGCGTCCGTCATCGATTTGCGGCCGCCATGGACGGCACCGCAACTCACGGCGACACCAATGCCATCCGCCTGAGAAACGGCGAGGCACGGATCGTCGAGTGGTACGACCAGACACTGAAAGCGGAGTCCGGGTCGGTACTGGGGCTGCTCGTCATCGGTCACGACGTCACCAAGAGAGAGGCAGCCAGAAAAGCAGAGCTCGCGCTGCGAGCTTCGAACCAGCTACTGGAGGCGATGTTCGAGAACGCCATCGTGTGTCTGGCCTATCTGGACACCGAGTTCAACTTCGTGCGGGTCAACTCACGCTACGCCAAGGCAGATGGCAAGCGTCCCGAAGACTTCGTCGGCAAGAATCATTTCGACCTCTATCCGAACTCTGACAACGAGGCCGTCTTCGAGCGAGTGCGCGCCACGGGCAAGACCCACTCGGCGTTGGCGAAACCGTTCGAGTACGCACACAATCGCGAACGGGGCGTGTCTCACTGGGACTGGCGGTTGACCCCCGTTCGAGACACCACCGGCGACATCGTAGGCTTCGTGCTGGCTCTACAAGACGTCTCGGAGCGTATCGAGGCGATCGAGGCGGTTCAGGAGCGGGAGATTCGCATCGCCAACGAATTGCAGCAGAAAGAGATACTCCTTCAGGAGGTACATCATCGGGTCAAGAACAACCTGCAGGTCGTTTCCAGCATGCTGAGCTTGCAAGCCACGACCTGCGACGACCCCAAGCTCGCGAGGCTCTTTTCCGAAGGTCAGGATCGCTTGTACGCCATGTCGCTGGTTCACCGGATCCTATACGAGTCTGGAGACGTCACGCGCCTGAGCTTCACTCGCTACCTGGAAGAACTCACGGAGAGTCTACGGGCGGCCTACGTCAGCCCTGGTCAGCGCATCGTCATCCAGACCAACGTTCAGGATGACCTTCTCGATCTCGACCAGGCGACACCCTGTGGGCTGATTGCAAGCGAACTGATCACCAATGCTTTCAAGTATGCGTTCCCCGAGCGCGACACCGGCACGGTTCGCGTCACGTTACAGCCTGCCCCCGGAAACAAGATCCGCTTGTGCATCAGCGATGATGGCGTTGGCATCCCCCGGGAGGCTGCGGAGGAGTCGAAGAACTTGGGACTGAAGCTCGTTCGCGCACTCACCCGTCAACTCGTCGGCGAGTTGCAGGTTCGCGTCGACCGCGGCACGGAGTTCGTGGTGATCTTCGACAACACAAGCGCCATCGAGGACGGAATCAATCCGGTGCACGCAGCTCGTCGCGTCTCCAACTCAGGCCAGACGTAGACCTGCGATCCAGCCCGAAAGATCTGGTCTCTGGGCAGACAATCCCTCTCGAAGCTCGAGCAGCTCGTCCTGTAGATTACGGAGCTCCGACCCGCCCTCGGCCCCATCGACGGCCGCTAGCTTCACGCCATCCGAATCGACGACGATGGCGTCGAGCCCCCCGGCGATTCTCTCGTCATCTGCTCCAGCAATCTCAGCATGCAACTGGGTAAACTCTTTGGCCTGAGCCCACAACCAATCGACGCGAGCAGCATCCCGTTCGCGAACCGCGGCCGTGAAGCTGTGACGCAGAGTCTCCAGGCGCCTGGTGACCATCCACAACCGCGTACCTTGCTCCTGGCGACTGAGGAATATGGCGCGCTCACGCGTGACGACCGTCTCGTAGCGCAAGTGCCAGCGAACGAGCCGCATCAACGTCGCCTTGGCCAAATCCCGCTGCTCGAATCTCCAAGCAGAGGACGAGTGCACGTACCAATCACGAGTTTGCAATTCGACCGCGTCTCGCGGCGCCCAAGCCTGCACGGCAGCGGGCACGTGCACCGTGCCCGGATCGAGCTCACCAAGCAGCGCTCTGCCTTTGACCGGAGGCCAGACGTTGCCTGCCTCCACTTCCAGACTGGCGGCGACCAGGTCCTTGCTCGCCAGGCTCGGTTGGTTCGGTCTCCAAATGTCGTGCCGACTGGCGCTCTTGCCGAGAGGTCGCACCCCCGATTGCTCACCAGCCGACACGGAGAGCCCCGAAAGCTCGTCCTCGGCGTCCGCACGTTCACCGGAGTCGATGCTGGTTTCCAACGCGACGAGGGCCTCGTGCAGAGTGCCGGGCGTGACTTGCGCGTGTCGAGTCCCCGGGTCCCTTCCTGCAAGCATCAGCGCCCGCACCCGGTCAGTCGCAAGGCGCACCGCGAGAATCAGCGTTTGCATGACCCCATCCCCGCTGGAAGCGACTGAGGGGACGATCGTTTCGCCGTCCTGGACGCCCAGCGCGCTGGCCAGAGTCTCAACGTCCAACGCATCCGGGTTGTCTTGCTTGTTGGCCTGGATCAGCAGACGAATGGGTAGAGGTGTAGTCGCGTCGTCCAACATGCGGCGAGTGGCCAGCAGCTGCTCTTTCGCCAGTCGAACCCCCTGTTCGGTACTGTCGACCACGAAGACGACCGCATCTGCCTGCTCGAGCAGGTAGCGCCGCCGATGAGCCAGGTTCTCTTGCCCGGGCACCGTGATGAGTTGACAATGCACACGACGGCCGTCGACGACCCCACCGGTGAAGTCCAGCCAGTCGAAGAACTGTGTGGCGCGCCCGTCCGTCCCTGGACTTTCGAGTTTCCCCCGCCGCTGAAGCGAGATCGATTCACGCAGCGTGTGCACGTTCGTCGTCTTGCCCGCCTCTGGCGCGCCGTCGTACACGACGCGGATCGTGAGTTCCGCTGGCCCGCTACCGAGATTTGCCATGATAGTCGCCTTCAACCGGCTCGCCTCAGGCGCCGGCAGAGTTGCTGGGGAAGGCCAACTTCCCTCAAATCCTCGCACGTTCTTTCAACGTCGTACGCCACACGGTGGAACGTCACCTGATTGTCGGCTCGGTTCCACAACGCGAACGCCGCGCGCGTATCGGCGTCCCTCGGCTGCCCTACGGAGCCCGGGTTCACCAACGACTCGGTGTAGTCGTCGACTTTCAGGGTACTCACGTCTCGGTGCTTCAACATGCCAGCATGTCCCTGCGTGTGTGCCAGCTGCATGTGGGTGTGCCCCACGAAACAGAGATGTTTGGATTGTTGGCTCATGTACCTCAGGTTGTCCTCGTAAGTCAGTTCGTAGACGTATGCGAAAAACCGGTACGGATCGCGCGGAGCACCATGCACCGCCAACCAATCGGCTTCTTCCACTTCGGCCGCCAATGCCCCGAGCCATCGTCGCTCCGCTCCCGAAAGGAGATCGATGGTCCATTCTGCACTGACCTTGGCCATCTGATTCATTCCCACATCGAGCTCCCCCGTGGCGACGGCGTTGTCGTGATTGCCCTTGAGCAGCGCCGCCGATTTCAGCCCGGCGAGACGGGCGATGCATTCTCGTGGATGTGGCCCGTAGCCCACCACGTCGCCGAGAAACAGGTACTCGTCGGCACCCAAGCGCCCAGCTTCGTCGAGCACCGCATCCAACGCGGGTAGGTTCGCGTGGACGTCGGCAAAGACGAGAGTCAAACCGCGAGTGTGCCTTTCCGTCGAAGAACGTCGACGCAGTCGGCCAACCTCGGCCGAAAACGCTTCACCCACCACGCGTCGTGCCGCCTCGTAGCTCGCCGCCAGCGGATAGGCACGCAGCCCGTCGACCAGGGCTTCCCACCAAGAGGGCTCGGCGTGTTGTCGAGACAAGCCGTCACGCAACGCCTGCCCCCACCCCCGCCAGACGGAAGCTTCGAAGCCCGGCTCCTCCGGGATCCGAGCCGCGATGGCAGCGGCCACGTCTGCGGGTTCGAGGCCCGGATAGAACTCGTCATCGACGTAGCACAAGCCCTCTCCCTCTGGGCCGTAGCCGAAGTTCGACGGATTGACATCCAGGCCGACGCCGCACTCCTTCGCAACTCGAACCGCAAGTACGAGCATCTCCGTCCACCCGGCAAGGCGCTCCTCCAACCGCTCGAGCTGGCGCAGAGTGACGAGCTTCGGACACAAGGTCAGGCAATGCCACCTTCCGTTCACCTCGAACAGAAACCAACGCTTCCCGGGATGCCACACCCCCAACCCTCGCCCGAGATCACGCATCTGCTTCACTCGGGCGAGTTGCTGCTCCATGTCTTCAAGGCCGTCGTCGAGGCTCATCTTGGCGATCCAACCGTGACATTCGAGCAGGCGCGTGGTGTGCTTCGCCGAGCCATCGCTCCGCCCCACGACCCCCACTTTGTCGCGCCATTCCCTCGCGAGCGGGTGGCACAGGAGCGAATGCACATCATCCGCTCCCAGCCCCGCAGAGGTATCGACCGCTACGACGTCTTGGCGCTTTACCGGTCGGGGGAACCAAGCGTCTACGGCAACGTCGCTTTGATGTCGCCTATGCTGTTGCGGAGTGCGGCCCATCCCAGCCCTTGGTTCGTCGACTTCTTGGTCACCATCACGACGACTGCGCCCTTTTCGGCAATCACCGACATGAAGTGAAAGACTTTCGACGACGAGATGAAGACTTCCTCGAAAGTATCCTTCAGTTCTTCGCCTCGTTGTTTACTGAGAAGCTCCTCGATACGCTGGACGTTCTTGCCCCGAAACATGTCCACCGCTGCCGCCGCGACCGCGTCGAGGTACGCCTGCGTGAAGTACGGGACGGTGTGATACACCCCCATCAACATCCCCGTATTGAGGTCAACGACACCCACCGCCAGACAGTCGTCCACCTTATCCAACACCGCTTTGCACGTATCTTGTGTACTAGACATTTTCACTCTCCTCCCTTTTGTCTCGTGTATCAGGCGGCGTTCTCGACATCCGCTAAGGATTGTCGCGCCTTGGTGAGCACCATACCGATGTTGGCAGATGCGCGTGTAACGAAGACGGCCGCCTGGTCCGCCTTCCCTTTCGCCCGCAAGAACACGTGAAGCAGGTTATCACTGAAGACGATGATCTCCTTGAAGTAGTGATTCCCATCTTCATCTTGCCCCCTGGTGCGGCGAAACATTTTCTCGATCGACGTGACGTTCTGCCCCTGAAACAGCTCAGCAGTCGCTGCCGCCACGAGGTCGAGCACCTCTTGGGGGTGCGAGTCCACGGTTTTTACGGCGAGCAACATGCCCGTACTCATGTCGACGTAGCCGGCAGCCACACATTCGGGAATCATCTGCTGTGCTTTTGCCAGGTTTGTATCAAGTGTCATTTGGTTCTGATCCTTTTGGGGTTGATGGAATTCAAAATTGAGAAGTTAAGAAACAATACGCACCAACTCACCTGAGCGAGCATCTGTGGAACGCGCAAACGATTCGAACGCGCGCAAGAACTGGACCTGGACATCTGACTGAACGCAGCGCGGGTTGATGTTTCGCACGGAGTCCAGAGCGTCGCGCGCTGAAGCCCCCTCCCAGATCAACTGGCACGCAAGAAGCGTTCCTGTTCGCCCCAACCCGGCACGACAATGAAGAGCGGTGACGGCCCCCTCACGCTGCCAGTCGGCGACCGTCGCGCACAGCTCACCCGCACGCTCGAGGGAGGGAACGTTCATGTCCACGACGGGGAAGTGAAGCCCCTCGATTCCGACAGCGCGCAAGGCGGAGCCGTCGACGGTTGGCTCTTCCTCCAACGAGACGAGCTTGTTGATGCCCAGGCGTTGGAGGCCCAGAAGGTCATGCTCGAGCTTGTCGATGATGCCCGGGCGGGGCGTCCCACCCAGGCGTCCCGGTTGGACCCAGAAGAACCCTCGAGGGCCGAGCGTATGACTCTTGGCAGCGCGGTTATCGCGGGTGCGCGCCACGGTGGCGCCGCGTTTGTCCGAGGACCGCCGCGCTGGACGCGGCACCACGCATCCACCAGTGCGCACGAAAGCCCTGCCCAATTCGGTTTTCGCCTCGTAGAAGAACTGCCGCGTCGGCGAGATTTCTCGCAGCGTTCCTTCTGCGAGCAACATCGTGATCCCTCCCGCCTCTCGGGCGAGGCGCTGGTTGTGGGTCACGTACACGACGGAGCGTACCTCCGACTGACTGCGCAACAGGCTCAGCACCTTGGCAGCCTCCGCATCTTCCAACCCGGCCGTGACCTCGTCAGCCATGAGAACGGCCGGCTCGGCCATCACGCAGCGTGCGATCGAGAGCCTGCGCTGGAGCGACAGTGGAAGGCTGACCGCCTCCCGGTCGAGCTGATCGCACAGCTCACTCAAGCCGCACTGATGCAGACGAAATGCGATACGTTGTGATTGTTCCGCCCGGGTAAGCGCCGACCGATTCGGCAGAGCGGAGACGAGATTCTCTCTCAGGGTGTCCAGAAAGAAGCGAGCGTGCTGCAAAACCAGGGATGGGCGCGCGACGTGCTCGTCACCTCGGGCTGGGTAGTGCAAGTGAACCCCCGCGAGTTCGACGCGCCCCGTCGTCCTGAGTGAGGGGTGCCGGTCGTTGGCCCCAGCCAACGTGCGCAGTAAGGTCGATTTTCCAGCTCCCCCTGGCCCGACCAAGACGGTCATACCCCGGCGTGGGAGGTCGAAACTGACGTCAGAAAGGACCACATCGCTGCCGAACTGCACGCCGAGTGAGCTCACGGTCAGAACCGGGTCGATCATTGGGCCTCTCTTCTGGGAAGGCGCGCCAAGACACGAGTCAGCGCCGCCAAACACGCCCAGCCCATGCCCTGAGAGCTCGAGCGAGACAAAAAGAGCCACAACGTTTGTTGCGCCTCTGGCAACAACTCCGCCCCGAAACACCACGTCGACCCTTCACCGGTAACCATCGTCTTGAGGTAGAATCCCGACGAACCCATCCGCAGCGAACTGGAAGGACTATCCACGTTCAAGCCGACGCGGAAGCACGGCAAGCGTCGGCGCGCGATGTCGAGCCATTGTGTCTCGTCGAGGGACTGGTCGCAGTAGCCGACGACCGGAGTCGGACTCTCGCTCCCATCCAGCAGGACGGCCGCGAGGACCTCCCGAGCACGGGTCATGAAGCCGGCGATCTCCTGCGCTTCGGCGAGCGCAGGCTCGCCCACGAAACAACGGTTGCCTTGTCGCAAAGTCGTCTGACGCGATGGCGGCGGATGATCTGCTGACGCGAGAGTCCACAGCAGAGAAACCGAACTGCCGAAAGTCGACTCCGTTCGCAGGCCACAACAAACGGAGCGTTCGCTCCTACCGAGCGCGAGCCCTGCCAGACTGCCGCTCGATGTACGCACGGCGACGAAGTCAGCACCAGAGCCGATGCTGGACTCCAGAACCAAGCTCGGGGTGCGCGGCGACTCGACGACTTCGGGATCGCTCTCGCACAAGCGTTGCCCTTCGAAGACCTCCACCCAGGACACGCCTTCGATCGCGGCCCGGAGCTGTTGGGCCAAATTCAAACGGCCATCGACGGTGGAGATGAGGGCGTTGCCCTTTGGTTCGGCATGGGGTTCGTGTCCGTCGAAGTCCTGCAATGAGAACGTGAAGTCGTCGCGCTGCTGCTGCCAAGCACGCTCCAAGAACAGCACCTGTGCCGCCCCGACCTCTCGGAGTTCAGTGATTGCCATGGCGATTTGGGCTCGAAGCGCTGCACGCACACCGTCCGTGGAGACGAGTCCCCACTCCACCAGCGTCCGCCCCAAAGGAAGGCGCTCGCGTCGGCACTCCTCGACAACCTGGCGAAATGTTCCTTCATCGACGCTTCCCTCGGCGCGCAACTGCCGAGCAAAGGCAAACGGATGACGCGAGTCCGTCGCCCATGCGATCTGCCCTCCTTGGAGAAACACGTGCACCTCCATCGAGGGTGCGGCGCAGATGAACTCTCCACTCGCCTTCTGTCCCGAGAGCTCGACCAATCGCTGCATCGGCGTGCTCGTGCCCCTCATCAAAATTCCCCGTGGCACGACAGCTGTTGCGAGATCCTCACGAGCATCTCCCGGCTACGCCCGGCATCTGGGACGGATCCCGCGTGCAGCATCTCGTCGAGCTCGCTATCACGACCGAGGAGAGAACCCAGTAGCTGAACGAAGCGCGAGCTCAGCTCGTCATCCTCGAGCGCCAACAGGCCGCGCAACAGCATAGCGTCATGCTGGACGAGCTCTTGTCGACGGTTGACCATGGTGAGCATCTCCATGAAGGCTTCGAGATCCGCCCACAGACACTGACCTGCTACTTCGTCGGTCGGAGTCTCCCTGAGCCAGTCCAAGATCCTCGCCTGCAGGTCGCGAAGCAGCAGGCGGTCGTTGATGCGCACCTTGGGATACGCATCCCAGCCGATGAAGACGGCGATCTGAGTCCCAGCCAAGCGGAGCCGTTGATACGTGGATTGGGATGAGCGGGTGCAAGCAGCCAGGCGGTCGCGGAACTTCGCATACGCTTCACGGACGCTCAGCGACGCTGCTAGCTCAGACTCGAACTCGAGCGCCGCAACCCCGCCCTCGGACTCCGACAGCGCCGCATCGACAGCGGCCAGAGCTTTGCGGATCCTTCGCAGTGCACTATCACACTCCGCCAGAAGCGTATCTCGTGCGGAATAGCTCTTTGCCCGCTCGATGCGTTCCTGACGTTGGCGGATTTCGAGGTTGGCAACGAACGCCATCTCCTCCACGACACGACGCGACCCCAGCTTGGCAACCATGGCACCGTCGATCGCCTTTTCGAAAGGTAGATAGGAGTGCCTGAGTGCTTGAAGACTAGCTGCAGAAGAGATGCCTGACTCTGGCGGCGACTCTGCTTCGTCACAGGCGCGCAGTATTTCAGACAGTATCGTTCGGGTCTGCTCCAACAGCTGCGAAACCCTGGGTCGCAACGACTCGAGGATGACGTCCACACCCGCCAACTCGAACTCACGTAGGTCCACTTCAGCGACAGACTGCGCCAATGCCAGCATGCGCTGCTGGTAGCCTGACAAGCCTCTACTCTGCGCTGGCTCTGCCTCTACGCCGTTCATCATCGTTCTCAGCCTGCGAGCTACAACGGCTTCAGCTCGCGCCGCTTAACGGAGCTCTTCTCGATGCCAGCGCCTTCGCCCCCTAACGTTACGGTTCACCTGCTACCGACACAGCGCACACGCAGAAGCAACTAGGCAAGCCTCACCAACCGTCCGACAAGACGCGATCTGCCGAAACGGCAAGACCGTCGTGCTGGGCTCCTTGCACCAGTCAACATTGACTAGCACGTGGCACGAGTTGTTCCTCAGCCCGCCCCTCACCCGGTGCTACTCAACGGCCGAGACTCGGACACCGTCTACAAGCCAGCCTTTCGAGTCGTTGGGCAGCGCCCCGGATGGACGCAGTGCGCCCCATCGCACGTCGGAACGGACCACCCCCTCTGGCGCAACAAGTGCGCGTTCGACGCTTGGCGACGATGATTTGTTGCGCCTAGTGTGCACCCGCCGGCGATGTTGCGCACACACACTCACTGCGGCGCTGGCGGCAAAGCCGCGGCAAGGCGAAATCGCAAGCAACGAGTTCCCCTCCGGGGTACGGCCAGCCGACTAGAGTGGGACGCAAGGAAACCGCAAAAAGCGCGTTCAGGGAAGTGGAGAAACTGGCAAGTTCTTGCTCGCTGATCGCTCGAGGGATTGGGTAGGTCCGGATGGTTCGAGACAACGCGCGCGGCCCGGCGCCGGCGGACAGGGTACTAGTCGTAGAAGACGAAGGCATCGTTGCGATGGAGCTCGAGGCACTCCTCGAACAAGCCGGGTACTCCATTTGCGGCGTCGTCACGACGGGGGAACAAGCACTCGCGTTGGCGCAGGAGGTCCGCCCCGACTTGGTCATCATGGACATCCGACTACGGGGAAAGCTCGATGGCATCGACACTGCTCAAACGCTGCAAGAGACGCTGAAGCCTGCCATCGTATTTTTGACCGCGTACTCCGACTCGACGACGCTCGCCCGCGCCAAGGTGATCGAGCCGTTCGGCTACGTCCTCAAGCCGTTCAATCGCCGGGCGTTGCTTGCAACGGTGCAACTGGCTCTGTTTCGCCACCGCGCCGAGAAAGAACGTCAAGAAGCACGAGAGCTTGCCGAACGCGCAGAAACGAGATTGGCCGTGGTGCTCGACCATTCCCACGATGGCATCGTCACGGTCGATACCGAACAGAACATCATCATCTTCAATCGGGGAGCGCAACGCATCTTCGGCTACGGGGCAGACGAAGTGTTGGGAAAACCGGTCACCGAGCTCCTCCCCGAAAGCGCAACTCCGGCACACCATGCCCACCTCGCCCGCTTCTTCGATGCACCCCGCACGGGAAGAGACCTGTCCGGGGTGCGAGAGGTCCTCGGCCGCCGAAAGAACGGGGACATCTTCCCCGCCGAGATAAGTATCTCGCTGGTACCGCTCAGCCAGGGCGTCGCCGCGACGGCTTGCATTCGAGACGTCAGCGAACGCAATCGCTACGAAAAGCAAGTCAGCCACGCCGAACGCATGCACGCCGTTGGGCGCTTGGCTGCCAGCGTGGTTCACGAATTCAACAACTTGTTGACGGCCCTGCAGGCGAACGCCCAGCTGCTGAAATCTCACGTCGCGGGTACGGGTGACGACTACATCGAAGAAGTCTTCGGCATCGTTCATCGCGGAATGGCGCTCACACGCCACTTGTTGGCATTCACACGCTCTCAGGACGAGAAGCGAGTCACGCGCATCGTGGAAATCAACCGCGTGGTGGAGCGTGTTGAACCTCTGCTACAACGTCTTCTGCCAGGCAAGATCAAGCTACATCTCGATCTCCACGCCGATGCAGGCTACGTGTACGTCGACGAGTACTTCTTCGAGCAGGTAGTGATGAACCTGGTGTTGAATGCCCGGGATGCGATGCCCCTGGGAGGCATTGTTGGAGTCAAGACGTACAACGTGAACACAGCTCGGGCAGCTTTGGGGCAATCTAACGCGGACCTACCCCGAGGAGCGTACGCATTGATTGAGGTGACCGACTCCGGCGCTGGCATCCCGCCCGACATTCGTGACAAGGTGTTCGAGCCGTTCTTCACGACCAAGCCCGCAGGGCTGGGGACAGGCCTCGGGCTTTCCACGGTCCGCCAGATAGTGCGCAGACTCGGTGGAGACGTCTGGTTCGAAAGCCCCGACGCGGGTGGGACGGTATTTCGAGTCGCGCTGCCGGACGCGATGGGATTGAGAAGCTCTGAACAGGAGGGCCGACGTGCCTAGCTCACTGGGTAGTGTGCTGTTTGCCGACGACGATGAGGCCGTGTTGCACCCGACCGCAACCCTGCTGAGATCGATGGGCTTCGACGTCGACACGGCGTGCACTGCCCAGGAGGCGCTGCAAGCGCTCTACACGACGACCCACGACGCTCTGCTCCTCGACATCAACATGCCGGGCAACGAACGTCTCGAACTGGTGCGTCAGTTGTCGCAAGTTGCAGGCTTCGTTCCGGTGGTGATCATGACCGGGTTCCCGTCGTTCGAATCTGCCATGGAAGCGTTGCGTTTCGGCGCGGTCGACTACATCACCAAGCCACCTGACCTAGATGAGCTGCGCACCCGATTGCTGAGGGCCATCCAGCGAGGCCGTGCCATTCGCCTCTTGGACGACGCTGAGCAGCGTGTCGCGTTGCTCGCGGAATGGCTCGACAAGGTCCGAGGAACACTGGCCTCAAACTCGACTTCGTTGCGCCAAATGGTAACCGGCGGGCCAGATCTGATGGCCGATCCCCTCGCCAACCTCAGCGAAAACGAACGACGGCAACTTTCCAGGCGAGAGCGGGAAGTACTGACGGCACTGGCCCAAGGAAACCAAGCACAGCAAATCGCCGACTCGCTTTCGCTATCCATCAGCACTGTCCGAAATCACATTCGTTCCGTCTTCGTCAAGCTTCGGGTCAATTCCCAAGTCGCGCTCCTGGCCAAGCTCAGTGGCGCCCGCGCGAAGGGCTGAAGTCGGGCCGCCGCCCTGGCGGCTACCAATCGCTTGCCCATCAGCTCGGAGGCACGAGCGACTCAGCGTGCGAGTTCCGCCGAGTGCACGAAGCGGTCGTCTCCTCGTCCCCATGTACGTGCGCCAACACGATCGCGCTGAGCCCCGCCAGAACGGCACCCACGCTCAGCACACTCACCTCCGCGACGAAGAGGCAGAGCACGCTGGCTGCGGTGAGCAGCAGGCAGAACGGGGGGTATTGCGGCAGAGGCATACTCACAAACAGCGGCATCCAGTTCGCGTTCTGAAGGGACACCCAACCTTCGTCGACCTGAGCAGCCGTGACCCTGCAACACTGAGCAGAATTGACCAGCAAACTCTGGCCGCGCAGATATTGCGAATCCGTTGCGCACTTCGACAGGCAAACTGTGCCTGGGCGCATCGGCCTGCGCACAGCACACTCAATAGCCGACGGAGGTACGCCAGCGTGGCGCAAGATGAACATCAAACGAGTACGTCGGAACCGCTACCCCGAGTGGATTCCGGCTGGGCCCTGAGAATTGCACAAGAGCTCACCCACGTGGGCGTGTGGCTGTGGAAACCTGGGGCTGGAGAGGTCCGTTGGTCCGACGAACTCTACCGCATTTACGGAGTGTCTCCGAGGCGAACGCCGAGTGTCGACCTCTTCCATGAGCTCGTGCACCCCGAAGACCGCGAGGTGCTGCTCAGCGCGGAGAAGAGCGTCAAGTCGGGGAACCCGATTCCCGAGGGGTTCCGACATCGCATCATCAGAACCGCGGGAGACGTGCGATGGGTCAAGATGTCCGGAACTTGGCTCGATTCAGACACGGTACTCGGGACGGTGCAGGACATCACCGAGAGTGTGCTCACGGATCTGGCGCTCCAAACCGCCAACCAGACCCAGCGGAACCAAATCGAGTTCTGCCGAGAAACCGAGCAGCGGCTTCGCGCCGTCAGCGAGACCGTCCCCTTTCCCATCGTCATCACCAATCTGGAAGATGGCCGGTTGCTCTACTGCAACGCGGCGACTGAACGCTTCTTTGGTAAGACGAAGCAACAACTCGAGGGCTCGAAAGCCGAATGGCACTATCGCGACCCGGCGGAACGTCGCAAGCTCATCGAAGAACTGCAGAACCACGGCTACGTCGATGGGCGTGAGGTCGTCCTCGTCTCAGCGGAGGGCAAAGACCGCACGTGTTCGGTGACGGCCCAACCGATTACCTTTGACGGGAAGGCGGCGCTGGCTGGAGCAGCCATCGACATCACGCGCCAGAAGGACACCGAGCGAAAGCTCCGCCACGCCCTACAGCAGAAAGAAGTGCTGCTGCGCGAGGTGCATCATCGCGTTCGCAACTCACTGCAAGTGGTGTGCAGCCTGATCGCGATGCGTGAAGACTCCGTCCCTAGCGCCGTCGCGAGTATCCTCCAAGACACCAGGGGACAGGTTCACGCCATGGCCCTAGCCTTGGATGGGCCGGAAGATCTCTTGTGTGCAGGCGCAGTGCGACTGGACGACTACCTGGCACGCCTCGTTGCCGAGCTGCGCGCAGAAAGCGCCGGCGAGATCGAGCTATCGTCGCAACTGGATGTCGTCTACATCGAGGTGGAGCGAGCCATCCCTTGTGGTCTGATCGCCAACGAGCTCATCTGCAACGCGTTCCGGCACGCATTTCCCGACGGTAGCCGAGGACGTGTTTATGTTCACCTGAAGCGCAATGAAGACAGAGTCGCACTGTGCGTGGAAGATGACGGCGTCGGCCTGGACAGCCGGCGTAGCACCGACGGCTCTGGCCTGAACCTGGTTCGTGCCCTTGCCCGACAGCTGGGTGGGACGCTGATCGAAAACGACGAAAATAGCCACCGCGTGTCTCTGGAGTTCCCACTGAAGCCCGGCGAGCCGAATTGTTGAAGCGTCGTGCGCGCCCATCCGCGGCGAAGGGAACTCGTGTCACCGCGCCTCGGGCCCACGCCACTAGCAAACACCGACATGAGCCACAGTGTACGCCGACAACGTTCACCGCCATCCAGTAGGAAACCTGCAAACCACACCAGGATACTCGGAATCCTGGAGCGGCCAGTTTGTGACAGCCTCCCTCTCGTAAAAAGCCGGTCTCAGTGAAGTTTTCGCCCGCGTGAGCCACGGCAACCGCGCCGCAACGGTGCTAGGCTGCACCACGTGATGTTTGGCGCCTACAGACACGTTGCGATGGTGTTGAGCGTGACGCTGTTGGTTGCGTGCCACTCGACCTTAGCCGAAGATTTCGACCGGGTGTCCGCGCCCGCGGGCTCGGACGACGGCAGCTCCGACGTGACCGACGATGCTGCGGAAACCGACACCGAACCGAGCACGGGGTGCGGTGGGGCGACGGATTGTGACGGCGGCAGCGCTGGCTCGTGTCCGGCAGGTTCTCTCAAAGACGAAGCCGGCGTTTGTGGCTGCGACGTCGAAGACGCCGACTCGGACGATGACGGAAGCCTCGACTGCGAAGACGAATGCCCGAGCGACCCAAACAAGACCGAGGCAGGTGCGTGCGGCTGTGGCGAGGCCGACGCGGACGGCGACGGGGACGGCACACCCGACTGCAACGACGAGTGCCCTGAAGACCCGAACAAGACCGAACGCGGGAGCTGCGGCTGTGGCCAAGCCGATGAGGACTCCGACGAGGACGGGACGCTCGACTGTGACGACGGGTGCCCCGACGATCCGAACAAGACGGAAGAAGGCGTGTGTGGGTGCGAGGTGGCGGACACCGACGAAGACGCTGACGACGTGCCCGACTGCATCGACGAATGCATCGGGCAAGACGCCAACACCGATCCCAGCTTGTGCGGTTGCAGTGCCACGAACGAGGACAGCGACGAAGACGGCGTCGCGGATTGCGCAGACGAGTGTCCCGACGACCCGGATAAGGTGAACCCTGGGTTGTGCGATTGCGGATCGCCAGAGACTGACACGGACGCGGACTCGACACCCGACTGCCTCGACGAGTGCCCGGAGGACCCTGACAAGACAGAGCCCGGTCTCTGTGGCTGCGGTCAACCTGACGCGGATGCCGACGGGGATGGCACCTGTGACCCCGACGACGAGTGCCCGAACGACCCGGACAAGACGGAACCCGGTCTGTGTGGCTGTGGCAACCTCGACGAAGACACGGACAGTGACGGAACCTGCAACTACGCGGACGAATGCCCAGACGATCCGGACAAGACGGAACCCGGTCTTTGCGGCTGTGGCCAGGCCGAACTGGATAGTGACGGTGACGGCACCTGCGACCCCGACGATGGCTGCCCCGACGATCCGGACAAGTCCGCCCCAGGGATCTGCGGCTGCGGCGTCCCCGAGTCGGACGACACGGATGGCGACGGCACGCTCGACTGCGTGGACCTCTGTGTCGACGACCCGCTGAAACAAGCCGTCGGAACATGCGGCTGCGGGAACCCAGACACACTGGGGAGCAACGACGTCGCGGAGTGCGAGAACCTGACCGACAACCTGATCCATCGCTACCAGTTCAACGGCTCCGGCTCCACGGTGACCGATTCGTACGGAACGGCGCACGGCACACTCGTTGGCGGCACACTGCCCAACAACGGCACCGCGGCGCTATCAGCAGGCGTCTACGTCGATCTGCCCAACGACGTCATCTCCGGCCTGACGAGCACGACCATCGAAACCTGGAGCACCCGCACGGCAGACGGCACTTGGATGCGCCTGTTCGACTTCGGCAGCAACGACGGCGGAGGCGAAGGGCAGCAGGGAATAGGAACGAGCGGCCTGTTCTACACCGTCCAGATCGGGCTGGAATCACGAATTGGCTTTCGTCCACTCGGGGGCAGCGAGATCATGGCAAAGACCGGAGCCCAGTCCCCACTGGACACGATCGAGCACGTGGTGGTCGTCGCCGATGCCGTGGGAGACGAGATCCGGGTGTACCGAGACGGGGCCTGGGGTGGAACTTTGGCCTGGACGGGAGCGCTGTCGGAGATCAACGCGGTGAACAACTGGATCGGTCACTCGCAATACGCCTCGGATCCCGACTTCGTCGGCCTCATTCACGAGTTTCGTATCTACTCGAAAGCGCTGGACGCAAGCACCATCCAGTACAGCTACGACGCTGGCCGCAACGCGTCATTCCTGTAGGCCGAGGAAGGCACGACGCGACCAAGCTTTGCTCGCGCCCCGCGAGCGGCGGCTCGCCTGCGCTGCCTAGGAACGACGCAGGCCCCGTCGGTACAGCACTCCCCACGCGATGAGCAAGACCGCCCAAGAACCTGCAGCATGGGACGTGGGGCGCCCAGGAACCAACGAGCAGCCCTCGTCACTGGACGCTTCGCTCATCTGGGAAGTTCCCGCCGCTGTCCCTGGCTCTGACGCTCCTGTAGATCCTGGCGCACCACCCGTGGAGTCCGCCGCGCCTTCGACGCCGGGCGTGTCGGCCGGATCGGTGACGATGTTGATGCGCGCCGTCCCCGTGTAGTTCGAGGAGTTCCGGTTGTCCTGGATCACGGTCAGTGGACAATCCGTGCAGGCCACTGCGGGCACCTGCCACGAGTAGCTGTGCTGCGAGGACGGCATGTCCGACACCACACGCGCCGGCTCGGCATCTTCGCCTGCCGTGAACTCCAGGTGGTAAGCGATGGTATCGTGCGGAATGACGTCGACCCAGGTGAGCTCAACCACCGAACCCGCCTCCAAAGTATCGCCGGTCGCGATATTTTCGAAGGCCACGTGCCCCCAAGCGTGGCTGCCAATCAGTGACAGGGTGCCCGCGCAAGCGAACGCCAATCCTCCGGGCCCGACGAGCGACTTCATGCGAACAACGTAGCAGCCGGGGTTCATCGCGCTGGGTGAAATACCGACTCGACGTTCCACCACGCTCGCGTGTCGGCCCGCAGGCACGTGATCCGACGTCAACCGTCCAACTCGGCGTCAGGCGCGTCCAAGCAGCGTCGCACAGCTCCGGCCAAGGTGGAAGGCGAGTAGGGCTTCTGCAGCAACAGTTGTCCCCTAGGCAGCCGAAGGGAGAAGTTGAAGTCTGGACTGTAGCCACTCGTGAACAGCACCCTGAGTGCTGGAGCTCTTTCAGCTATCTGTTCGGCGAGTTGGCGACCGGAGAGCTTGCCCGGCATGACCAGATCGGTGACCAGCAAATCCACCTCGTTGCCGCGGGCTTCGAAGAGTGCCAGCGCGGCCTCGCCCGATGCGGCCTCCAACACGCGGTAGCCATAGCGTCGCAGGGCAATGCAGGTCGCCGCCCTCACCGCGGCGTCATCTTCCACCAACAGAATCGTGTCGGACCCCTCGCGTGAGGTGAGCGATCCTTCTGGAACGACGGACGGCGCTCGCGTGCCCTCGACGGCAGGGAGGAAGACCTTGAACGTTGTGCCCTTCCCCACGGCGCTCTCGACGTCGATCCAGCCACCGTGGGTCTCGACGATCCCGAACACCGTCGCGAGCCCCAACCCAGTCCCCTTCCCGGTCGCCTTGGTCGTGAAGAACGGGTCGAAAATCCGGCCCAAGTCCTCCGCAGCGATCCCCGTGCCGGTATCGGACACCTTCAAGCAAACGTACAGAGCTGCTTTGCCTGCGGCTTCTGCGCCCGCCTTTGGATGCGAATGACGAGTGGATTCGACCGCGATCAAGAGCTTTCCACCATCAGGCATCGCGTCGCGCGCGTTGATGGCCAGGTTCATCAGAACTTGCCCAATCATGCCACGATCGGCGCGCACCAACGGAAGCCCCTCCTCGATCTGTACCTCCAACGTGATCTGCTCTTCGAGCACGCGAGCGAGAAGCTTCGACATGTCACGCGCGCTCTCCGCCAGATCGATGTTGACTGGATCGACGACCTGGCGCTGGCTGAACACGAGCAATTGCCGCGTGAGGTTAGCCGCCCGCTCCGTAGCAGCAACGATCTCATCCACGGCTCTACGCGTCGTCTCTCTCGGATCGCTCTCCCTCAGAACGCCCGCAACCATCTGAATCACCAGCAACACGTTGTTGAAATCGTGGGCGACGCCACCGGCGAGTTGTCCAACGGCTTCCATCTTCTGCGCTTGACGGAGTTGAGCCTCGAGGGTTTGCCGGGCGGCCTCTGCCTCTTTTCGCTCGCTGATGTCGCGGGCGATGGCCAGGTTCTGAAGCTCTCCCTCGAACTCGAAGATGTTGCCCGTCACCTCGATCGGAAAAGTGCTCCCATCCTTCCTGATGTGCGCCGACTCCACGCGCCCGTGGCCCAACGCCTTCATCGCCTGCACCAGCCCGTCCCAGTTCGACTCGTCCAGGTTGGAATCGATGTCGAGCACGCTCATGCCAGACAGAAGTTCCTCGCGCGTGTAGCCAAGCGACTGAGCAGCTGCGTCGTTCACGTAGCGAAAGACTGGCGAATCCCCACTCATCAAGTAGACAGCGTCTGAAACTTTGTCGAGGGCGTAGCTCCGCAGCCGAAGCTCGCGGTTGGACGCGTCGAACTCGGCGAGCCGGCGCTCGCGCTCCCGTCGCCTGCGAGCGAGGCCAAGCCCGACTGCCACATCGCGTCCCAAGTCACCGAGAATGGCCACTTCGTCGCGACCAAAGGCATCTGGCTCGACAGCACGCACTTGCAACACACCGATCGTTTGCGTCCCATCCACCAACGGCACCGCGGCCAGCGCGCCATACCCGCTCGAAGACCGAGCTCGGTCACGTGCGTTCGCCGGCAGCGACGATAGCTCGCGTGCCACATGCACGGCCCCAGTCTCGAGCGCCAATGCGATCGGTGATGCATCGTTCGGCAGCGCACCGCGCGCCATGTCGTCGTCATCGTCGCCGCTGTGAGCCACGGCGGCGTAGCTCCCCAACTTGCCGTCGGGTGTGAAGCCCAACCCCGCCACACGATAGCCTCCGCTTTCAACGACAATCCGGCAGACCTCGGCAGGCAGTAGCTCTTCGTCTTCCGCTCGTATGAGGACGCGTTGCACGTCACTCAGCACTCGCAGAGCACGATGAGTTCGAGTGTTCTCTGTCCTGGTATCCGAATCGTTTGTGTGAGCCATGGCTGTATCTCGAGAGCGCATCTGAGCCTGCCGGCGGCGCCCCCTCCCGCCTGCAACAGGCGTCGACTGGGCGCAGCCTAGCGCAATGCCATGTCTCATTGCCAGAGCGACGAGCGCGGTCCGACCTTGCTGGGGCACATGCTGCGTGTAAACGGCAGTACGAGGGTGCTACCAGGGAGCGCGTCAAGCACCGGAGCCGTTGCTCAGCGCGGTCATCGGGCGCCATCGCCGCACCGCCCATTTGGACGGGTACTGCAAGCGCGCAACGGGCTGAGGGAACAAGGAACATGAGGACACGACCGGCCGGCCCTGGTGCGTGCCACCTTCCTCCAAGATGAGGTGTGCACTCGCGAGGACTTCTTCGACAATCGAGCAATCGACTTCTACAAGTGAGACGTCGGAGGGTGACACGTCGGCACATCGTCGACTCGCCGGACCAAGCGTTCACCCTAAACCACACCCCCGCGGTTCTACCAGCGGCGCGGTGACGCGCTCTGGCGAGACAAACGCGTCACGGTCCCATGACTTCGAGGAACTTTGCCTCGTAGCGCTTGCCGAACTCGACTTGGTCGTCGCGCCCGAAGTGCATGTACCAAGCAGTGTCCGCTGGAGCCAAGTTGAGCCCCTCGGCGGAAACGACGTGAGCGTTGGGGATCAGATCCGGAAGCTGATTGACGAGTGGATTGTGATTGCCACAGGCGCTGTCATGCGGCAACTCGCGAGCCAGGAAAGGAACGTCCTCACCGATCGGTGCCCTTGCTGAAGACTTCCACTACCTGGCCGCTGAGGGCACACGGAACGAAACCGATGGTGTCACCTTAGGGCACGGTGAGAGAACTCGCGGAGACTACGCCATTTTTCGGCCAAGACCACTCGACACGCCAGTCCACTTGCCGGTGCCGGATGACAGTCTGGCTGTGCAGGCACACCCTCACCGCATCGGACTTTTGCATCGGAGGTGAATCCGATCCGTAGGGACGCAATCAGGGTGCGAGCGGCAAGTACTCCGAGATGGCTTCGTACCAAACACCGGCCATCACCACGTAGCCAGCATCGTTGGGGTGTAGCCGATCGTTCATGTAACCCTGCTTGTAGTTCGGCTCGGCGGTGTATGCGGAGTACATGTCCACGAGGACCACGTGCATACCGGCATCGGCACGGCTCTGAACCAACTCGGGAATGGCCGCATTGTACGTCTGGATGCGGTTGTTCAGGTTGTCGTCAGTGCTCGGAACGATCTGAGCGACCACGACGAGCGCGTCGGGGCTGCCCTCCCAAATCGAATCGAGCAAGCGCCCAAGCCGCGTGGGCGCGTTCTGAAGGTCGAGGTTGATGTCGACGTCGTTGGTGCCGATCATCAACGTGATGATGTGCGGCTGGAAGCTCCCGAGTGCCCCGCCCAGCAGCGGTGCGATGCCCGAACGCCCGCCGCCATCTTCGATCGTGAACCCAGAGTGGCCTTCGTGATTGCGAGGAAAGGGCTGCCCTTCGACCATGTTCGGGCCATTCATGCCTGACCCTACGAAGGTGACTGATAGACCATCCGTCAACGCGCGGCGAAAGAGATCGACGCGATAGCCTCCGCCGCTCGAGCCGACACCATCAGTGATGGAGTCGCCGAGCGGCATGATCTTGCAGGGCGAGCCATCGTCGGGACATGGAGCGAACGCGTCGCCGGCATCGGCACTGCCCCCCGCACCACCAGCCGCCTGCCCACCGCTGCCACCAGCACCGCCGCCCCCCTCACCACTTCCCGCTTCGCCGCCGCCAGCCGTGCCGCCACCGCCGTTGGTCCCGCCCCCCCCACCAGCGTTCACCCCACCGCTGCCGCCGGTCGCGTCCGGCGCCGTGCCCGCGGACTCCGCACCACTACTGCCGCCATTCGCAGTGCCGCCGTTGGAGCTGGGCCGCACCTCAGTCGCTACGCCCGGCATGCCGCCAGCACCAGGTTCTGGCACATCGCCCACGCTCGCCGCCGCACCGCTGGATGGCCCAGCCCCGGGCCCGCCACTGCCCGACGTCGTCGGCGAGCTCGCTGGGGGTGGCGTGCTGACACCACCGGGCGTGCTCGCGGTCGAACCGCCCGCGGTGGGACTGGTGGCGAGGCTCGTCGCGCTCGGCCCGTCAGCGCTGGACGAGTCCTCGGTGCATCCAGAAACGAAGACCGCTAACCAAAGGGAACCACCAAATGCAACCCGACGGTGCTTTCGCCACAACGCGGAGATCATCGTGCGAGTCTCCGCTCGAGCGCCTTCCTCGTCAAGCTGCCCGAAGGCAAGTGTTCCCGTGCAGCGAGCGCTTGGCCGTACCGCGCGGTAGCGCAAACCTGTGAAACACCTGAAACGGCGCCGACCAACACGCAACGCCGGACTTCGGCCGACGCCATGACAAAATGGGTTCGCCGAGACGAGGCTCCAAGATGCCCACCCCCCACACGTGTTTCCTTTCGCCGACCACTCTGACGTTGCTTTCGCAATCCCTTCCGTCGAGCTGCGGGGAAAAAGAACACAGCCCGAGCAGCAACGCCGCGACGACGAACACTTCGACTCCCCGCTGGTACCCCGGCAGCACTGGGCGACGGCAGCGCAGTCGTCCAGTCAGCCAGAGTCGGGGGCGATGCCCAGTCGAGCGCATCGAGGGATTCCGGCGCTCGGGTCCCCGCTGACGCATTCCCGGGCGGCAACCCCCCGAGCGGCGCGTCGACGACCACCGGAGATCCGCCCGCCGAGGGCTCTCCCGGCCACGGCCAAGTCAGCGAACGTCCGGACGCCGCCGGAAACGACGGATAGCCAGCGGATCCCGACGTTCGTGATCGCCGTCACGGGCCGGATGCGCCTGTACTTGATGCATGACGGGGAGCAGGCGAACCGGTCTTTTGGCTCGGACTGTTCGATTTGCACCGATCCTATCGGTGTGGGAAGTCCTCGGCCAGAGGGGCCTGGAGCAGTGCCCGTAGATGCCAGGGAAGACGGCGCGGGGCCATGGGAGTGAAACAGCATCCGTGGTTGTGGTGCTGACTGAATGGTCGGCAGTGCCAGGCTGCCTGGAAGGCTACAGTCCATGTTTCATGACGCGGCGTTCAGGATCCGGCTGTGTTGCAGTAAATCACCCACCGTCGCCCCTCCGCGCGTGTGTTCGAGCATTCCACTAAGCGTCGGACATGTCCTGAGATATAGCGTAAGGAATGATTCACTGTTCACCGGGGTGTGGGACACTTGCGCTTGCACTGCGCGTAGCGATCTGCTGGTTCGCGACGTTGGCACTCGCGTCCTGCTCGAACGACGCCGGACCAGAGTCGAGCCTTGCGGTGGGAGCAGGCGGCGTGCCCTGTGCGGCGGGCGAAACCGTCTGCAACGGGGTGTGCGTCAACACGAGCAGTAGCCCGGGCAACTGTGGCGGCTGCGGGATGTTCTGCTCAGCTGACCAGGTCTGCAACCAAGGCAGCTGTCGCCCCATCACCGAGGGCTGTGCCCCCAACCTGTTGCTGTGCGGGCAGTCTTGTGTGGACCCCAGCGCAGACGCCCGCAATTGCGGCATTTGTGGTAACTCTTGCGACGTCGCCCACGGCGTCTGCCAAGCCGGGGCGTGCAGCTGCGACGGTGGCTTGACTCAATGTGCCACAGACTCCTGCGTCGACCTCCTCTCCGACCAGTTCAACTGCGGGTCGTGTTCCAACGCATGCTCGGAGGGCGAAATCTGCACGCAGGGGGTGTGCACGTGCACCGCGGGGCTGACCGACTGTTTCGGCGACTGCGTCGATCCGATGACCAGCACCGCTCACTGCGGGGTCTGCGGAACAGCCTGCGCACCCACTCAGGTCTGTAATCTCGGCACGTGCGCTTGCCCGGTGTCGCAAACCCTGTGCGGCGACACCTGCGTCGACATGCGCAGCGACACATCGAACTGCGGTGCGTGCGGCACGGCTTGCTCGCCGACTCAGATCTGCGACCAGGGGTCCTGTACCTGTCCCGCTTCGGAAATCCTATGCGGCGACGTCTGCGCCGATACGTTGGTGGACACGGCCAACTGTGGCATGTGCGGCACGGCCTGCGCCGCCACGCAGATCTGCGACCAGGGTACGTGCGCCTGCCCGGAGGCGCAGACCTTGTGCACGGATACTTGCGTCGACCTGGCGGCAGACGTCTCGAATTGCGGAACGTGCGGCGCGGCGTGTCTGGAGCGCCAACTCTGCGTCGATGGCGCGTGTGAGTGCCCAGCGGAAGAAACCGAGTGCGGCGATACGTGTGTCGACACCGCCACGGACACGGCGAACTGTGGCATGTGCGGTAACACTTGCCCGGAAGTCCAGATCTGTGCGGAAGGTGAGTGCGTTTGCCCAGACGGCCAAAGCCTGTGCGATGACGCGTGTATCGACACGCTGACCGACGACCTCAACTGCGGCGCCTGTGGAAACGAGTGTGCGTTCGGCGAGGGTTGCTCGATGGGTGAGTGCCGAGGCGGCGCCGAAGGCGAGGACGGCTGCGCCGGAATGGCGCTGAACATCGACCTGAACGAGATCGCGGTCTATCAAACCGTCAAGATCCCCATCATGAGCAACGGAGAAGAGGTCGTTGCCCAAGAACGGATCTCCGACATCATCTCCGGTCGAGCGACGCTGGTGCGCGCGTTCGTGACGCCTGGCGCCAATTGGACACCACGCGAACTTTCGGCGCGCTTGTTCCTACAGAACCCGGACTCGGAGATGCAAGTCGTCTACTCCACCTCGACGCTCATGGTTCGAGGAGCCTCGGAAGAAGAGCAACGAGACAGCACCTTCGAGTTCAATCTGGAGCCCGAGCAAGTCACGCCGGACACGGTCTACGGCATCGAACTGGTGGAGTGCGGAGGCGGTGAGGGAGACGAGTCGAATCCCCGCTATCCCTCCGAGGGCGGGTTGAACCTCGGGGCACGTGAGACACGCAATCTCCTCGTCCACGTGATCCCTCTCCGTGCGAACGGTCGCGTGCCGCCAACGGACGAGGCCGCACTGCAACCGTACATCGACGGCTTCCTTGCCTCGTACCCCGTCAACGGCATCGAGATCAGCGTTGGCGAGCCCGTCGAAGCGCCCAACGACCAGGATTGGAACGGCATGCTCGATTCCGTCGCCAACACGCGATTCCAGGAAGATCCGGGCGCAGACGTCTACTACTACGGCATGCTGCAACCCACCGAGACCTTCCAGGAGTACTGCGGCAGAGGTTGCGTGGCAGGTGTCGGATTCGTCCCGCAAGGTCAATTTGGTGCCGAGCAGGCACGCGCTTCGCTCGGGTTAGCCTACGGCAATGAGGCCTCCGTGCTGACGATGTTGCACGAAGTCGGGCACAACCACGGTCGCGCCCACGCCCCCTGTTCGCCTGGAGGTATCGAAGGCGTCGACGGCAACTATCCCCACGCCGGTGGGTCCGTCGGTGTCTTCGGCTACGACCGACGAACGGACACGATCACGACGCCGAACAACAACACGGACATCATGGGCTACTGCGAAAACCAGTGGTTCAGCGACTACACGTACAACGGCCTTCTGGACGAGGTGCTCTCGCTGAGCCAGTTCCAGTTCACGGCCTCCGTGCCCGACGAACGTATCGGAACGTGGCACGTGTTGCTCGTCGATCCGATGTTCGGCGCGCGCTGGGGTCTGCCGCTCGACGGTCCTGCCGTCGCGACGGGTAGCCCTGAGCAGGCCGACATCCTCGACGTGTTGGGGAACTTCGTCGAACAGGTCACGGTATACCGGACGGAAGTCGCGCACATCGACGGCTACTCGATTCAAGTCCCCGAACCTCAGCCCGGTTGGCACTCGATACGAATCGCCGGCGTGCCCGTCATCGAGCTGCAATCGAGTCCCTGACGTTCGTCGAAGACTCGGGGCGGGCCTGCACGGCGCCGTCTCATCCACGGATGAGACGGCCGCGTTCCGGTGAGCGCGTGCTGGGCGGCATTGCTAGAGCACGAAGCGGGTGGATCTGGTGGCGGTCCTTGGGCCGGACCCGAGATTCTGTTCTGCCCCGCCAGCCCAGGCCCTCACTGCAGCAAGAATGCGGCGCGGCGTCGACGTTCCGCTGGGTTCAAGAGCTCCCCGAGCCAGGTCTGCAACTCCTGAGCATGGTGGAATACCCGCCGGTGCTCCTGCTGTGCTTCTTTGATCAAGCGGAAGACTTGAAGCACCGAGGTGGGCTGGTCCCTGCGGTGCAAGATGGCGCTTCGCTCGATACGTGAAGCCGTCGCCATCAGCATCGTGGTCACGCTTGCAGCAACCTCAGCCGCAAACAGTGGGCATTGTCTCCAATCGGCGGCAATGACGAGTTTGGCGGGCTCCGGCACCGACGCGACGACGACACGAATCCGCTCAGTCATTTGAGTGACGTCGGCCACGGTCCTGTAGCCCCTGGCCACGTTAATTTCTAGCAGCCTCCCATCGATGATCTCGTAGCTGTTCCCGTCTGGCATGCCTGGCCAGCTAGTCTCGCGCTTGCCCCCGCACGGGCAACGCTCACCAACTCAGGGTCGGAAGAACGACTTCCGCCTACCCCTTCGGGTGCGTCGCCTACTCGACCGTACGACCAGGGATAGGTCGTCAACTGACGGCGCGTCCACCAGGCTCCAATGGGGCTCTGCGTGGCATTTGTCGGAAACTCCGACTAGCTTGGGCGCACGATGCCCGACGGGTCTGAACAACCTGACCGTGCCCTGCGGATCCTGCAAGTCGTAGGCGCGATCGGCATCCGCTACGGTGGGCCTTCGCAAGTTGCCAGCGAGATGAGCCGCGCTCTGGCAGAGCGCGGCCATCATGTCGATCTGGTCACCAGTGATGCGGACTTCGGGCAGCGACTCGACGTCCCCCTACGGCGTTTCGAACCCCTCGGCAAAGCGCGCATCGCGCACTACCCCTGCCCCTGGCCTCAAGCTCCGCACCCAGCCCCCGAGGTCAACTGGGCTGTGTGGCGCCTGTTGCCCAACTACGACATCGCCCACTTCCACGGCGTGTTCTCGGCGGTCACGAGCTTGTCGACCCTGGCCGCGCGCTGGCGTGGAGCCTGCTACGTCGTGCGGCCGTGCGGGGCCCTGAATCGTTACGGTATGGGACAGCGCAGACGTATCGCCAAGTCCCTGTTCATGGCAGCAATCGAGCGTGAGAACCTGCAGCACGCAGCTTTCATTCAAGCGTCCACTCCACAAGAAGCCGACGAGATAGGCCGCCTCGGCGTGCACTCTCCCATCCGAGTACTGCCCCAGGGGGTTGAAATCCCCGAGCGCCCCACTGGCCCACGTCTGGAGCAGAGTCGATACGTGCTGTCCGTTGGACGAATCGCTGAGAAGAAGAACCTGAGCGTCGCGGTGCGCGCGGTGGCGCAGCTACCCGAGCGTCATCGCGACGTCAAGCTCGTCATCGCCGGCGGCGATGAGGCCGGAGAGCGAGACAAGCTGGAGCGTCTGGCATCGGACCTCGGTGTGAGCCGACGCGTCCGCTTCGTCGGTACCGTCGTTGGCGAAGACAAGTGGACGTGGTACAGGGACGCGGTGGGGTTCGTGCTGCCTTCACACGACGAGAACTTCGGCGTCGTCGTCGTCGAAGCGGTTGGAGCGGGCGTGCCCGTCGTTGTCTCACCTCGAGTCGCCCTGTGCACGCAGGTAGCGCACTTCGGTGCGGGCCTGGTGAGCACAGCTGAGGCGAACGCCTTTTCCCTCGATTTGGCGGAGGTCTTGGACCGCGGACGAGAGAGCTACCGCTCTGGCTGCGCGACCATGGCTGAACGCTTCTCATGGGGGCGCTGCGCTCGAGACTTGGAGTCGGCCTACCGGGACAGCCTGCAAAGGAGGCGCGATGGTTGATGTCGATGTGGTGATGATCACCAAAGACGAAGCCGCGAACCTCCCGTTCAGCCTGCCTACCGTCGTGGGTTGGGCCAAAAACGTCTTCGTCGTGGATTCGGGCTCCAGCGACGACACTGTGGAGCTTGCGAAACGACTTGGCGCCGAGGTGGTGCACCACGACTGGCCAGGCTACGCGCAGCAGAAGAATTGGGCACTGGACAATCTACCGCTAACCGCCAGCTGGACACTGATTCTCGACGCCGACGAGGCGATGCTTCCGGAGCTGCGCCTCGAAATCCAAGAACTCACGAAGCGGCCCCTCGACGAGGTGCGCGAAGCCGGCTTTCTCGTCAATCGCTACTTCATCTTCTTGGGGCAACGCATTCGCCATTGTGGCTACTATCCGAGCTACAACTTGCGCCTCTTCAAGCGCGGCAAAGCTCGCTACGAAGAGCGCCCCGTGCATGAGCACATGCTGGTTGACGGCCCTACGGGCACCCTCCGCGGACACCTCGAGCACTACGATCGCCGTGGTCTCGAGGCTTACATGGAAAAACACAATCGCTACTCGACGCTGGAGGCACGCGCCATCGTCGAGCAGGCGAAACGCGCCGTCGATGCTCTGCCCGCTTCTCTCTTCGGTACGCAAATGGAACGCCGACGTTGGCTCAAAGCCAAGGTCTATCCCCGGCTGCCGGCGAAGTGGGCTTTTCGCTTCGCTTTCATGTACATCGCCCGACTCGGCTTCCTCGACGGGCTCAACGGCCTTCGGTTCTGCCTGTTCATGAGCGCGTACGAACTGCTGATCGAGTTGAAGATGGTGGAACTGCAGATCGCAGAGACGGAAAGCGCGCCGATCTCTGATATCGTGCGTGCTCGAAACGGGAGTAATCGATGAGAGTGCTACTTCTGGGCGACACGAGCTTCGTAGCCACGGGGCTCCGACAATTGCTGCAAAGCCGCGGTGCCTCGGTGGTCGCCGTTCAACGCAATCTCGAGGCGGGGGAAGATCCGACCGTCTTCGTCGGTGATCCAACGCGTCTGACACACCTCGCGCTTCCCGCCGGCCGCTTCGATGCCGTGATCAACTTCGTGCTGCTCAAGGACCGCTCGGTGGAGGAGAACGTCGCCTTCGTCGAAGAAGTGGCGAAGTACGTCGACGCCAACCAAGTCCCTCATCTGATCCACCTCTCGTCGATCAGCTCCTATGCGGATGAGCTCTCTCTCGTCACCGAGTACAGCCGCACGGAAGACGACTGGTCGAAGAAGGGCTCGTACGGGCGCCTCAAAGTCGCCACGGACGTTCGCTTGACGGAGCTTTTCCAGAACCGGCCCGGGTTGACACTGGTGCGCCCCGGCTTCGTCTTGGGTAGTGGGCTCGGCGATCCGATCGTCGGCACGGGCGCCCGAATTCCAGGCAACAACGTGCTCGTGCTCGGCGCCTCGAACGCGATCCTACCGATCGTCACGAGAGAACAAGTGCACGAGGCGTTGTGGGCGAGCTTGAACCGCGGACCAGGGGAGCAGACGCAAGTGCTGCTACTCGCCGACCGGGATTCCCCGACGCGGGCCGAATACCTCCGCCATTGTACGCGAGGAGTGGGTGCCGGGCGTCGCATCATCCGCCTCGGCTCTGCCGCATGGCTATCGATGGGCGCCGGGGGGCGCGCCGTGGCCAAAGCCACCAAGATGGATCTGGATCCATGGCGCATCGCCCGCTCGTTGACACGAGTCAGAACCTACGACGGCACGGTGACCGAAACGTTGCTGGGCGTTCCGATCAAGGTCAATTGGAAGAAGGAACTGCAACACTCGCTGCCCGGGCAGTTCCCCAACTTCGACATCCCCAAGCCGCTACAGAACCTGGGCACTCTGCCCCCCAGAGCCGTCACCCTCATCGGCTGTGGAGGCATCGTCGCGAGTCGCCATCTGCCGGCACTGCGACGCCTTGGCCTCGACACCAACGTCTCTGCCTATGACGTCACACCGCGCAGTCTCGATGGTCTCAAAGTCGAAAGGTTGCCTGTCACAGTCGACCCGGCGCCGCTGATGATCGTCGCATCCCCGGGTCCAGCCCACATCGAAGCGCTGGACCTCTTGCCCGAGGGCAACCAGTCGATCCTCGTGGAAAAGCCGTTGTGCCTCGACGAGGACGAACTGGACCAATGGTGTGACTTCGCCGCGACGCGCACCGGTTTCACGGGTGTCGTACATAACTATCGGGCAAAAGCGAACGTGCAGCAGCTACTGCTGTTCCTCAACACCTACAACCCTGGGCGCATTCTCTCCGCCAGCGTCACCTTTCACAGCCCGCCAGTGGCCCACGACTCGAGCTGGCGAAAGAACGAGCGTCGAGCGCGCACGTTGCTGACCGACTACGCTATCCACTTCATGGATGTGGCGATGATGTTCGGACAGGGGCAGTGGTCTCCGAAGAACATCCGCTTCACTCTGAACCACTCGAGTGAAACGGATTTCATCGGCGGTGTCATGAGCGGCGACGTCTACGACGTCGCCTTCAACCTGCGCCAGAGCTTCGGCCCCCGCGTCGCGCGGGTGGAGTTCGTCTTCCAGAACTACCGCGTGCTGCTCTCCTTCTTCCCGGATGTCTTCAATGTGGAGATGAGCGGCGATGACTTCTCCACTAGCTTCGCCCGCGGCGCCCGGCAAGCAAGAGAGACGGCGCGCAAGGTCACAGACAAGCTGCGGGGGAGGGACTCCGACCACTCCCACGATCTGGTCATCGCGGCAGCCGCCAACGGTGAAGGCTACTCGATCGAGCAAGTCGCTCCGTTCTACCGTGCAGTTCTTGCATTGAGTGAACAGGTCTACGGCCACTACGGGGAACCCAAGAGCGCACGCGCGCCCAAGGCAGAAGCGATATGAAGCTCCCGCCGCCCAGCGCCGTGGCCCAGCTCACGATGTTGTGGGCCGCCAAGACTCTGCGCGGACGAAAGCCGTTGAGCGGATCCCACGAGGAGTTCTACGAAGAGTTCTTCACGGAAGAAGACGATGCGCTCTACCGCGTCGACCCGCGCATGGCCCTGCGTTCCAAAACGGTAGCGCAAGCTCTAGCTCGGTACGTGCCGGTCACGGCGAGAGTGCTGGACCTGGGTTGTGGAGTTGGGGATGTGCTGCAGTCGCTACCCGACGGCTACGAACTGCACGGAGTCGACTACTCGCGCAACAACGTGGAACGCGCCGCGGCGCGCCTCGGCGACCGTGCCCGGATCGAACGGGCGAGTGCCTACGAACTCCCCTTTGGCGACGCTGAGTTCGGCGCCGTGATCTGCCTCGAGGTGCTGGAGCATCTCGAGCACGAGGTCCGAGCACTCAACGAGGTGCGGCGGGTTCTGGAGTCGAATGGGGTTGTCATCCTTTCGGTACCCTACACCTTTTACTGGAAGTCGTATTTGGCGTTGATGGGCCACTACCGCCACTACGATCGACAGAGCGTGAACGCTGTGCTGAAGGCCAGCGGTTTCGAGCTCGTCGAATATCTGCCCAATCACCCGTTGTGGCACCAAGCCTACACGGCTGGCTACGCGTTGACGCGGGGGCTGCACCTCGCAGCCCAGCGCGCTGGCTACGCAGGAGACGTCACCCACTTCGGGCAAGAGCTCCTCGGAGCCCCGCTGCTCCAGCGCGTGGAGCACGCTCTCGAACCCATTCGTCAGCTGGACGCACGGCGTGACTACTCCCATGCAGCAACGAGCACTTTCGTCGTCGCCCGTGCCCTCGACTGAGGTCGCGCCCAGCCTCCGCTTCAGTCACCGATCAAGACCGTACCGCAGGCCATCGTGACGGTGCCCCCGTGGACCGTCGGGTCCCCCTGACGTGCCGCGGGCTTGCCGCCGATGAACACGGTTTTCGAACCGGTCACTACCATGTCGGGCGGGCCCGAACACGCTGCCATGGAGCCCGCGGTTGCCGCGGGTTTGTTGCAGATCAAGACTGTCGCGTTGCCGGTCTGTATTGGACCGCCTACGTGAGGCACGAAGCCGGTCACCATCGGACAGACGTGCATGTCCCCAATACGCGCCGCCGGCATCGAGCTCTGACCTGGCAAGGCATAGGCGGTAATCGCCAGCACGATAGCTCGACGTAACCCACGCGGAGTCCGTTGGCCGTCGGGGGTTCGGCGCTTCCTCGGGCGGCGCATCAGTTGATCCTCACGATGCCACCCTGGACGATGGTCTGGGCACCACCTTTCAGAGTCGTGATCGCGCTACTCTCGAACTTGGCTCCCATGTTGCCCTTGACGTCAACCTTCATGGCAGCGTCGAGCTTGACGTTCGCGTCCGCCTTGACCTCGACGTCCTTGCCCCGCACGACGACCTTCCCGCTCTTGTTCGGCGGCGTGAGAGTCACGTCGTTGCTGCCAATCTGCAGTACGGCCTTGAGTTGGGCGTTTTCCTGCTGCAGCACTGCGACTGCCTGCTCGAGTTTGGCGATGCGAGCACTGGGCGACACGACAGCGCCACCCGCCACCTTAGGAGGAGCAGCTGGCGCCCGCTGCTGGGCCAATACCGTCGCCACGAAAGCCGTGACGAACACCACGGCAAGAGCCGCTGCCGCGAGTACTAGTCGTTGTCGCATCATTCTTTCGTTCTCCTGTTCGAGTCTGTTTCTTGCCGCTCCCAAGCAAACAGTAGCTCCGCGCGCCCAGTGGGTGGGGAACGTCACGTCTTGGCTTGAAAGATGTTGCAGGTTCCCTGGGCATGGACCGGACCAGGCACCACCGTGCAGGTGCCGCAGCCACTCTGTGGCGGGGCCACGTAGAAGCGACACTCCACGCAGAGTCTGGCCACATTGCTCGTGCGGTCCGCGTAGACGAGCTTTTCACGAGCCAGCATCTGCTGGGGGGTCAGCCCGCTCGCGTCAGTGCAGGTGAACTCCTCGTCCTTGGCGCACGCTACCGCTCCCAATACCGGCAGCCCCAGCAAGAACGAGCGACGTTGAGTCCTACGGGAGTCGATCATCAGCGACTGCCGAACGGTTTGGGTGGCAGTGACGTCATGTAGGCGAACAGCGCCTTGCGCTCCGCGTCGTCGAGGTTGGCCAGTGCCTGCAGCGGCATGAACGGGTCGACCTGCTCGCCATTGCGCTTGATACCCGTGTCGCAGAACTTGGTGTATTCTTCGTACGTCCATCCCGCGAGCCCCGTTTCGTGGGGCGTGACATTCGCAGGAACCGGCATGTCGGGCGGCGCGCCTGGTATGGGACCGCCGCCGAACGTCGCACCGTGACATCCTTGGCACAGCTTGCCGATGTGGCGCCCATACTCCGCCGTTGGAGCCGGCGGGGGCGCCTTTTCGATGTTGTCGTGGTCGATGTGTCGAGCCACATCCCAGACGAACTTGTCTTGGCGGTCGAGGATCTTGCCGAGCAACCCCACCTCCGTCGTCCCGGCCGCTTGCTGCACGTCGGGTACCGAACGAACGTAAGAGATCACGGCGAGGATGTCGTCCTCGGGCAACCAGTTGATCTCGTGAGACGGCATGAAGCGCACGCTGCGCCCGTCTTTTCTCAAGCCGTGTTCGATGAGTCGCATGAGTTCACCATCCGAATACGCTGCGCCGAGACCCACACCCGTGATGTTCGGACCGGTCGTATGCCCCAGCGGCCCGGCCTCGATCGTCGCGCCTCCGGCCAGGTCTTTGCCGTGACAGTCCGCATGGGCACAACCAGCGAGCGACATCGCTAGGTGCTCGCCACGGGCGACGACGGCTGCATCTTTCGAGGCCTGCACCTCCGGAATGGGCACGTCGTAGACACGCTCCAAGCTTGCGTCGAAGGCGGCTACTCGAGACCAAACGAAGGCTCCTCCTCCCAAGACGACCACACCAACTACCCCCCCAAGACCGAAAAGTATCTTCTTCACGATGGGCCTCATTGGCGGCCAGCCTAGCAGAGAACGCTCCGCATCTCCGAGACCGCCCCCGCCATGGGATCCGTTTGTGGCGCCCCGTCACCTACAACGCCCCACTGCCCTTCGCAGGGTGGCTGTAACAGCGCCGTGCGGGCACGGGCACGACGAGGACTGGGTTCTAGACAGGTGAGCTCACAGGTTCTGGTGAACTCACAATGGTGCATCCCGGCTTGCGAAACGCCGCGGGACTTCGGTTTCGAGCGTGCCCAGGGGTGCATCGCAAGCCGTCGTTGCCGAAATGGGTCTGAACAAATCTTGCGGTACGTTCGATTCGAGGCGTCTGCGAAATGTCCACCTGCTTCGACGCGGTGCGTGGATCGAGTGAACGCACTGACGGAACTGCGCACGTTTGCACTAGCAAACGCGCTCAGCCTGCGGCTATCGTCGGCACATGACGGGACGAAGTGCACCTAGAACTACCAATGGCACCGCACGAATCGCCGCTCCTTGCACGATTGCCTGGGCCTGCCTCTTCGCCTGCGGGTCGTCGAAATCTGCGTCTGGCGACGGTTCGGCATCGGCGCTCACAGATACCTCCGAAGCTTCGAGTGTCACTGGGACAGCGCCCGCGACCGAAGATTCGGCGACGGATGTCGTTCGCGAAGCTGGAGCTTTGGACGAACCAGTCGCTGCCACCTCAGCGCCGTCGCCAGGCGATGCCGATTCGCAGCCAACCGATAGCACGGAGCCCACGACAGGGGAGCCGGCGGACGCTCCAACGACGCACGAACTGCCTGCAGACGACGGAAGCGAGGGCGACCCTCCGCTGGGCATTCCCTCGCCAGACGCGAGCACGACTCCAGCAGCGGACGCAGCGACAGGACCCAGCATGGCCACCTGCAGTGAGACCGAGCTGCGTACTGGCCCCCCTGCTGGGAAAGAGCGCTTCCAGGCGGAGCCGTACTCGCCAGAGTTTCCCTTCAGCGTGCACTGGATGGGCACTTTCAACGAGGACCCGCGCTACATCTCGATGACGTCCTTGACGGACATCGACAACGATGGCGACTTGGACTTCGCTTCTGGCCAACGTAGCAACAACGGCGGCGGCGGTGGCATGGTGTGGTGGGAACATTGCTCGGCTGATCATTGGGTGCGTCACTACGTGGGCACGGGGCACAATTCCGTCGCCGGGGGAAACGCTGCCGACGTCGACCAAGACGGCTGGGTCGATCTCCTCGCGGGAGACTCCTGGTACCGCAACCCGCAGACCCCGCGACAGAGCGAGTGGGAGCGCTTCTTCATTGCTGGCCCAGAGGCTGAGGAGCTCATCGTTGGCGACGTCACCGGCGACGGCATTCTGGAAGTGCTGTATGTGTGGCGGCAGATTGCGCCGCAGTACTGGACCCGCGGAGACGACCCGACGCAGGCCTGGTCGCCCACGGAACTGTCCAACAACCGTCAGCAGCAGGGCGGCGCGATCGGGGACATCGACGGTGACGGCGACAACGACATCTTGGTCGGCTATCGTTGGTGGTATCGAAACGTCAACGGCGATGGGAGCGAATGGGAAACGGTGGAGGTCTTCGACGACGAACACGACAACCCGTACGATGCACCGCTGACATACATCGGCGATCTCGATGGCGATGGTGACAACGACTTCGCCTTCTGTTCGCACTTCGGCGGCAGCGTCGCGTGGGCACGCAACGAAGACGGGGCGGGCACCGACTTCTCTTTCCACGAGCTAGCGACCGACAAAGAGTACCTCCACGCCATCGTCGCTGCCGACTTCGACAACGATGCGGACCTCGACATCTTCGTTGGACAAAACGTCGGTCCCTCCTACATTTTCGAGAACGACGGGATGGGCAACTTCGAGGACCACCAGATCGCAGGGGACGTGCGCATGCACGAGGCTCGCGTGGGAGATGTTGACTGCGACGGTGATCTCGACATCGCCGGCAAGCCCTGGGGTGATCCCAACGAGGGTGGCGAAGCCGAACTCACCGACACTAGAGACCACATCTACCTCCAGAATCGCATCGTGGACAATGGTGGTCCGCCAAGGTTCGATCGCGGTCCCTACGAAGAGCAACACCGGATCATCCAAGACCGCACCTGTCCGCAGTGAGACTACATGGCGTGGGCACCGTCGTGGTCCGGCCACTCGACACCGTTGCCTGGCGATCGGTGCCAGCTTGAAACAGCTGCGGGCGGAGGTGCCTCCCACGAGAGAGTCTCGGACGTGTGGTTACCCACCCCACAGCTTATGCGCACGCCAAAGAGGACGTCATGTTTTACACTGGTTGCCGCCGCAAGACTGCGTGGCTGCAACTCGGGGGTGGTGAATGCACTCTTCTCGACAATCAACTAGTGGCGTGCCAGAAGTCCCGCCTCTCCCGCGACGGCCCATCGCCGCGGGAGCCGTCATCATGGTCGATGACGACGAGACGCTGTTGAAGGCGCTTTCGCTGCTCATGGAACGCGCAGGCTACGAAGTCTATGAAGCGAGCAATGGTCATGCTGCCTGTCGTCTCTTGGACTCCATGAGCGACAAGATCGACGCCGTGATTTCCGACGTTTCCATGGCCAATGGGACGGGCTTGGACGTGATGCGATTCGCGCATCGATTGGACCCATCCATGCCCGTGTTGCTGATGACGGGTGTACCCTCCGTCGAAACCGCCGTCGAAGCACTCGAGGCTGGCGCTTTCAAGTTCCTAACCAAACCGGTGGACCCGCCACAGCTTCTCGATGCCGTGAAGAAGGCGATTGGTGCTCGTGCTGGGCACATCACCCGCTCGGCCACCACAAGTCATACGCCGGAGTCTAGAGCGCGTTCTGACCTTTCGAAGTCGTTTGACTCGGCGCTGGAGCAGCTGTGGATGGCGTTTCAACCGGTCGTCGACAAGCAGTGCCACCGCGTATTTGCGTATGAAGCTCTGGTGCGCTCGAAAGACCCCACTCTCGGGCGACCCGACTTGTTGTTTCAAGCGGCTGAAACCCTCGACCGCGTGCACGAACTTGGCCAGAAGATCCGTCAGCTCATTGCAGCGGAAGTCCCATCAGCCCCCAAAGATTGCAAGATATTCGTCAACCTTCATCCATTGGACTTGCGCGACGAAACCTTGTATCAGCAAAACGACCCTTTGTCTGACTACGCGGAACGCGTCGTGTTCGAAATCACTGAGCGCGTTTCCCTGTCGAAGTTGCCAGACGTCGAGGTTCGCATCGCACGCCTTCGTGAGCGGGGCTATGCCATCGCCGTCGACGATCTGGGCGAGGGCTACGCAGCTCTTTCGTCCATGGCCCAACTGAGACCCGAGGTCGTCAAACTGGATATGTCGCTGGTGCGAGGCATCGAACAGGATGAAATGAAGCAGCGCCTCGTCGCCGCCGTGGGCATGTTGTGCACCGGCATGGGGATCGACATGATTGCCGAGGGTGTGGAGACTGTCGACGAATGCACGACCCTAATGGGGTTGGGCGCTACGCTACTGCAAGGCTACCTGTTCGCGCGCCCCCAAGCAGGGTTCGCCTCCGTCGAATTCTGAGCGAGCAACGTCAGGCGCCACCCTTTCTGGCGTCGAGCTCCTCTCCGAAAACCTGCCCTTGAAGCAAGTGCACGCCGCAATCCTCGAGCGCCACGCGCTCCTCCAAGGTTTCTACAGAGGTGCCGACGACCGACACCCCCAAGTCGCGCGAGAGGATTCGACTCATGCCTCGTACCAGACTTTGCCGCCGTCCCGAAGAGCCCAGCTCACGGATCATTTCCCCGCCGAGTTTGACGAACTCTGGTTCCACTCGCGAAAAGCCTGCCAGATCGGCGTAGCCCGAGCCAAGACCGTCGAGAGCCAAACGAAAACCACGAGCGCGCAATCGACCGAGCCGGGTTCCCAGTCCGCTTACCCCATCCAACGACTCGCGCTCCGTGATTTCGAGCACGACCTTGCGGGCAACGCTGCTCAACGGCGCCGTCTGCGATAGCATCTCGTTGTCGTTCAGTTCCGCTGCGCTCACGTTGACGAATAGCTGCCGCCCCTCGGGCAAGCCGTGGGCAACTTCCGCTGCCATCGCGCGAACGCGACGGCCGAGGTCGTAGCTCCGCCCCAACCGCGCAGCCGCGTCGAGCAAGTCGTTTGGCATCGGTAGTGTGGACTCATCCGACCGGACGAAGGTTTCATAGCCGATGGGCGCGCCGCTCTGGGTGTCCATGATGGGCTGCAGAGCGAGCCACAGGCGGCCCATTGCTTGGGAGAAGCGCACCTCCAATGAACTCCGCTGACCCAACTGGAGTGACGTGGCCCCGGGCATACCAGTGGCCTCGCGGCGTAGACGCGAGAGATTGTGCACCGAACACGCCTGCCCCAAGACCTTGACCAGGCTCTCTGGATCGACTGGCTTCTCCAGATATCTGAACGCGCCGAACTCCACCGCCTGGATGGCAGATTCCAAGGAAGGTACGCCCGTCATCAGTACGATCGGAACGTCCAAGTCCACCCGCCTGACCATACGGATGAGGTTCAAACCATCCAACCCGGGCATCGAGATGTCGCTGAGAATCACGTCGAAACGATTCGTGACGACAGCCCCCATCGCTTCGGCGGCGGTGAGGTAGGTTTCCAGCTCGAACCCACGCCGGGAGAGTAGAACGGCAAGCGTATGGAGCAGTTGCCCATCATCGTCGACGAGAAGCAGCCTGTTTTTGGTCGTCGAATTGACCATGCCGCCCTCAACAAGCTGCCTGCTGCCTGCTGCTGATCGCCTGCCTGATGGACTGACTCAGTTCGGCAAAACCCACCGGCTTCTGTCGGAACTCGAGGACACCTGCCTCTTCGCCTTGTCGATGGTCCCAACTCGCTGTGTAGCCGCTGGTGACAACGACCGGAAGGTCGGGGCGCAGAGCCACCGCGGCCCTGGACAGATCCAGCCCCGTCAGGCCAGGCATCGTCAAATCCGTCAGCAGGATATCGACCGCGAAGGGATCTTGCTTCAGGCACTCCAGCGCCTCGTGAGGGTCGGTGAATGCCGTCACTTGGTAGCCGATCTTGGTCAACAAGGCCGCCACCGAACCGCACAACGAGCGTTCATCGTCCACCAGCAGGATGTGCTCACCGTGACCTCGGAGCACGGCAGGAGAGATATCCGAATCAGGCAGCGAACGCTCCACCGTTTCGGGAAAGTAGAGCTGGAAGCTGGTCCCGATATCCGGTGCACTATCGACGATGATCGCCCCTTCATGCTCGCGCACGACCCCGTGCACGACGGCCAGACCCAAGCCCGTTCCTTGCCCAGGCTCTTTGGTCGTGAAGAACGGGTCGAACACGCGTTCGAGCGTGCCGCCGTCCATCCCATGCCCAGTGTCCGTGACGGAGAGACACGCGTAGTTGCCGCAGCGCAACTCGGGAACCTGGATCACCATCGTCTGATCCACGATCACCGGCCTCAGCGAAATCGAGATGGTGCCCACTTTTCCTTCGAGGGCGTACGCAGCGTTGTTGCACAGGTTGATGATCACCTGATGGATCTGGGTCGCGTCCGCGAGGACCTCCGGTAGACCGCCCTGAACGTCTAGCTCGATGTTGGCCGTCGCGGGAAGAGTGGGACGGACCAGGTCCAGAGCCTCTCGTAGCACCGCGTCGAGAGATACGGGCACGCGGTCCTGAGCCTTCTGACGGCTGAACGTCAGGATACGCCGAACCAATGCTTTGGCTCGATCTGTCGCGACATTGATTTCGGCGATGTGCTGTTTCACCAACTCCGGTTCGTCGGCGTCCGCCACCGCGAGGGCGGAGCGTGCGACGATTGAGCCGAGGATGTTGTTGAAGTCGTGCGCAATACCCCCCGCGAGCGTGCCAATGGCCTCGAGCTTCTGCGTCTGCCGAATCTGGGTCTCCAACAGCGCGCTGGCACGCTCCGCGCGCTTGCGCGCAGAGACGTCGGTCACAGCCAGCACTGCAACGTCTCGCCCGCTCACGACACACCGTTCACCACTGACGACGCACTCGATCTGTTCGCGGTGACGCGTCAGCAAGCGGGTCTCCAGCTGTCGAACGGTACCGTTGCTCTCCAGCGCGGCGAACAGTCGTTCGAAGTCATCTTTCGACAGCCAGTTGCCATGCTGCCAAAGCGGTTCACCGATCGACGCGTCGATGTCGAGGCCGAGCACCTCGAAGTAGCTGACACTCGCATCCAACAGACGCCGCGACCTGAGGTCACACAGAGCCACCGGCGTCGGGTTGGCTCGGAAGAGGCGCGCATCCAGGCTGGCCTGGCTTTCGGCACGGCCTGCTGCTGGCCGAGCCTGAGCCACCGTGGGCTCGAGGGAGACGATGACGCTGTCGTCTTCGAGCGCCGCCAGCCACGTGGCGCAAGGTCCTACGGCGTCGAACAGGAGCACGGGCCCGGGTACGGCTACCCGACTCGTCGCGCTTGCGGCAGCCTCCAGCAAGCGCTCGACGCCCTGTACCGGTGCACAGTCCCGCAAGGTGATGGCCGTGCCTTCCTCAATGTTGAGGAGGCAGCACGCAGAGCGGTTCGCGCCCACGACCGTCCCTCCTCTATCTAGGAGCAGGACAGGTTGGTGCAGGGCCTCCAAATGGACCGCCTTTGCTCCCTGCGCGGCTGGTGTTGGTTTTTTCATGCCGCCCCCGGATGCGAAGCCCTGTTGGGCCTGCAAACGCGTATCGTCTAACCATGAACGGAGGGGGTCGAAATGCAACTGCATTCCCACGCCGACCGGGGCACGTGAACTAGGAGTATGCACCATCAGCGGAAGCCACCGGAATAACTGCGCCCAAACGCTCCCGCACAATGTCGCGGCTGAACGGTTTTCGAATGTAGAAGCTCACGCCCGCATTGCCGAAGTGATGCCGCGCGAAGGCCTCTTGGTATCCACTCAGGACGCCCAGCTGGGCTTCCGGAGCCGTCCCCCGCAAATCCGCCAAAGCGTTGGCTTCTCCGAGCTGTTTTGCGCTCGTGTCCACCAACACCACCGAGAACAACCCGTGCCGCGCTACGAGGGCTTCGCGGGCCTCCTCCAAGCTACCGACGCTCTCTACGGCACAGCCCATGTCGGAAACGATGACCGTGAGAGCCGAACGAACTGAAGGGTTGTCACACACGAGAAGTACACAGGGCCGCCGCTCCGACACCGGCGCCGGTCGAGTCGAATGCAACGGCTCGCCCGCGGGAATCGGCAGGTAGACGCGGATGACCGTCCCCTCCCCCGGTGTGCTCGTGATGTCGACGCAACCGGAATAGGTCCTGACGATGCCCTCAACCGCCGCTAACCCCAAACCCGAACCATCATGGCGGGTGCTGAAAAACGGCTCAAATGCGCGACGCGTCACCTCTGGCGGCATGCCCCCCCCAGTATCTGCCACCTCCAGCACGAGGAATCGCCCAGCCTTCTCTGCATGGGGGCGGGCAAGCTGTCGCAATTGACGCGCTGAGAGCTTCTTCACCCGGGTGCGCAACACCACGCTTCCGTGCTGCTGACCGAGCGCCTCCGCGGCATTGATCACCAAGTTGGTGAGCACTTGCTGCAGCTGTGAGCTGTCGATTTCCACCTCGGACACCTCATCGTCGAGCTCCAGAGTCAATCGAACGGACTTGGGGATGGAAGCGGTGAGTAGCTCCATCGCCTCCATCAGGAAGTGGTTGATGTTGACCGATGAGGTAGAGGCCGGTGCACGCCCACCGTAGGCAAGCATCTGCCGACACAGCGACGCTCCACGCTCTCCGAGCTCCAACACTTCGTCCAGCCAGCCCTCGGCCACGGCTTGCTCAGGCTCCACTTTGCACAGGGTGACGTTGGCCATCATGCTCGCTAGCAGGTTGTTGAACCGATGGGCCATGCCACCAGCCAGTACGCCGAGTCCCTCCAAGCGTTGGGCCTGCATCAAGCGGTTTTCGAGTTCCAGCTTCTGGCGCACCACCTGCACCTCAGGACTCCGGTCCCGGAAGACGACGACCACTCCGAGCTTGGCATCGCCCGCCTCGAGAGTGAGCGGTGATGCACAGCACGCCAAGGGAAGCCCGATGCTCACCCCACGCCGCATCAAGTACGCGTCGTCGTCGAGACGAATGCTCGTCTGCTCCCGGAGGGCACGCTCCGCAAACCGGGCCGCCTCGGGTTGTGCGCCGTCCTCGAACTCCAGCCTCAGCACCTCGCCCAAGGGACGCTGAATGGCATCTGCCTCCTCCCAACCCGTCAACTCACAACCCGCCGAGTTGATATAGCTGATCCGCAGTTGCTCGTCGCAGGCGATCACCCCCTCGCCCAAGGACCCGAGGGTCGTCGCCAGGATTTGCTGGACCTCTCGCACGCGCCGGTCCCGCGCCACCCGAGTGAGCGCCGTCTCGACGCTCGCCTCCAGCTCCTGCTCCCTGAACGGTTTGACGACGTAGCCATAGGGCGCGTTCTCCAGCGCACGCTCCACCGTCGCCGTGTCAGCGTGCGCGGTGAGAAACAGGAACGGAACGCCCAGCTGCGCGCTCAGCTGGATGCCATCCATCGCGCCACGAATCCGCACATCCAAGATCGCGAGGTCGGGACTCCGAGTTCGACAGATATCCAGCGCATCCTCCGCGCAGTCGGCCACTCCCACCACGTCGTGCCCACGAGCGAGTAGACAATCCTCCATGTCCGCAGCCACCAATGCTTCATCTTCGACAATCAGTATCTTCGCCATCTCAAGCCGCCCCCAGTCGGAGCTCCGACGAATCACGCACGACGGGAGCACGGACCACGAATTCGGATCCGCCGTCGCGCCTCGTGGAGATGCGTCCTCGCAACTGTTTCCCCAACCGGGTCACGATTCGCATCCCCAACGATGACGTGGTGCTGAGGTCGAAGTCCTTCGGCAGCCCCTTTCCGTCGTCCTTGATGGACAGTTCGAGCTCACTGCCGTGCCTCGTCAAGCTGACTTGTACACTGCCGGAACGTCCGCCGGAGAAAGCATGCTTGAATGCGTTCGTCAGAAGCTCGTTCGCGATCAAGCCCAACGGGATCGCCTGGTCCATCTCCAGTATCAAGGACTCCGCTCTGAGTACCACGCGTACGCGATCGCTCTCGACCCTAGAGGAACGCTGCGCCAGACCACAGAGTTCACGCAATTGAGCCGCAAAGTCCACCGAGCCCAAGTCCTCCGTTCTGCATAGCTGCTCGTGCACCAGTGCCATCGTGAGAACCCGCGCGCTCGTTTCGTCGAAGACCGAGCGCAGTTGCGGATGCTCAACGCTCTTTCGAGCCAGTCGAAGAATGCTCGAAACCACCTGAAGATTGTTCTTCACCCGGTGGTGGATCTCACGCAGCAACACTTCCTTTTCGCGGAGCGACTTCCACACGCGTTCTTGGGCACGCTTGCGCTCCGTGAAGTCTTGGATCTGTGAGACGAAGTATAACGGTTCGCCAGTCGCACTGCGCGCGAGGGATACCGTCAGCAAGCACCAGACTTGTTGACCATTCTTCTTCAGGTACCGCTTCTCCAAATGATAGTGTGAGCGCTTCCCTTCGAGAGTCTCATGGAGCAAGGCCATGTCTGCGGCTAGGTCCTCTGGGTGCGTGATGTCCTGAAAGCTCAAGGACAACAGCTCCTCTGGTGTGCGCCCGAGGATGCGGCACAGAGCCGGATTGACGCGCGTGAAGCGCCCAGACAGGTCCACCAGCGTCAGCCCGATTGCCGAGTGGTCCAATGCGTTCTTGAACTTGGTTTCACTCTCGATCAACGCCGTGCGCGCTGCCTCGGATTCGCTGATGTCCCGAGCCTCGGTAACCAACATCTCCACCTCCCCCGACGCGGCCAGGACCGGCTTGATTGACAGGTCGACGGGGATCGTCTTGTGCAAACTCGGCCCCAAGCGCGTCCAGAATCGGTTGAAGTGACCCTTCGCCGCCCGCTCGATGGCTCGGGTCAGTTCCTTCGCAGAGGCATCAGCAGGACACCACGGCGTCTCCACGAACGGCTTGTTCTTGACCTCTTCCATGGAGCTACCGTTGAGCTCGAGCGCCGTTCGATTCGCCTCCAGAACGCGCCCGTCGGGCGAGAGGATCCACGTCATCTGAAACATGCTGTTGAAGATGCCCTCGAAGCGGCGGCGTTCCAGCTGGATCCGCTCCGCTGCCAGACGTGCTTCCGTGACGTCCTTGTTCGTACCGGTAACACGCACCGGTTGCCCCGCCGCGTCTCTCTCCACCCAACAGGACATCTCGATGATACGCACTTCACCCGAAGGCTTCCGGATCTTGAAGTCGAAGCTCGGCGGGTGGGCCCCCTCGAGCACCAGCTGCAACGTCTGTTCGACTTGCTCTCGTTCTTCTGGCACCAAGGCCGCTTGCCAGGCGCTCACCTTCCCGTCGAAGGTGTCTTGGGCGTGCCCGTAAATTTCGAACATCTGAGCGTTCCAAATCAGATTGTCATCGTTCACCACCCACTCCCAGATACCAATCCGAGCAGCAGAGGTCGCGAGCTCCAGTCGAGCACGGGCCCGGTCTCGTGACACTTCGGCGTCGAGACGCCGGGTCACATCCTCCAGTCCGCAGGCGACGAGGCACCTACCTTCCGCCATGAACGGGTTGATGGCGATCTGAACCGAAGACTCCGTTCCATCCTTGCGCCGTGCTACCAAGCCGCGTCCTTTCGCCAAGTCGCGCGACACACCCTCAGTGACTGCGGAGCCGAACAGCTTGGGGTGGTGGCCTCGAAAGCGCTCTGGAACCAAATCGTGTACCGAGCGCCCGACGAGCTCATCCTGCTCGTAGCCGAAGAGCTGCTCGGCTTGCCGGTTAGCGAGTTCGATGCCACCATCTTCTGCAACCACCAACATCGCGCCTGGCGCAGCGGCCATGTACGCGTTGGCCCGCTCTAACGCCGCCTTCGTGCTCTGGAGGGTCAGACGGAGCTGATGCGTTGCCTCGGCCTGACGCACCTCGAGCACCTCCAGACGGCGGGCGGCGAAGAACGCCTTTCCCACCAGAAAGAGCATCGTCAGCGTGCAGAACAGCGCCAGTTCGGTACCCGGTCGCAGCCAACTGAATTCGGACCGCAACAACACCCAACCCAACAAGACCGGACCCACAATCCCCAGGGGAAGGTAGACTCGGGCGATCATCGCGTGCGCACCGGTTCCGCGCAGCAGCCGCAGCAATCCTTCATCAGGCCGCAGCTGCAGGGCCGCGAGTCCGAGCAGCAGCAAGCTCCCGGCCGTAGGCAATGACAGGGTCTCGAACCACGGCAATTGAGAAACGCTGTGCGGTGCGTACGAAAAGCCAACCAGCGCGAGCCAACCGACCGCTATCACGAGCCAACAGCACGCATGAAAGGCCAAGCGCCACGTTCGCGTCCGGTGGATCCCAACCGCGACGCCTAGCAGCAAGATGCCCAGCGCCGTCACAGGTGACGGGCGCCCAGGCAGACGTTCACTCCAGTGATCCACGACGAGCCATTGGTCGAAAGGCAGCAGCGTCAGCCCGCCATATTGCAGCAAGCTCACGGCACCGATACAAATCGCAACCAATGACAAATACCGCGCCCATTGCGTCTCGGCTCGTCGCTTTCGATGGACGAACCACAAGCCTGCGGCGACTGAACCAAGGCCGATCGCGGTGTTCACCTTCATCGTCGCCCAAGGAAAGCCGAAGCAGGTGAGCCAGCGTATCTGCAGCAACCAGCCGACGAGCGCCAGCAAGCAGAGTCCGCAGGCGACCGCCGCGCTGACCTCCGCATAGCGACGAACGTCTATCTTCTGCCCTGGACTGTCAACGTCAGGACCTTGCGGCATGTGCCTAGCCTGCCGGTCCATCGTTGTCAGCCAATTCGCGCAACGTCCGCAGACCACGCCTCAGGAGCTGAGATGCCCGCGACGGGGAAACACCGAGCTCCTGAGATATCTCGACCAGCGCGGTGTTGTCGTAGTACCGTCGCTCCAGCACCAAACGGACCCGATCGTCGAGCAAGCGAGTCAGACGCTCCATCGTTTCGATCTCCATGTGGCGCATCACCGCTTGCTCTGGATCAGGTGACCCGTCACGAGCCAGCCACACACCGTCACCCTCACCCGACGACGGCGGGCGCAGTGTGTTGACGACAGCCACCCGCTGCCGCCTTTCGTCACATTGGCGCAGACGTTCATAGTCGCCCTCCTGAAGCCCTGCCTCATGCGCCACTTCGTGCGCTTCCGGCTCGCGCCCGAGGCGCACTCGCAGGCGGTCGGTTGCCTCGTTGGCACGACGTTGGGCTTTGCGCTCGCCACGCCCGAGGGGATCCGTTTGGCGAAGGTAGTCGAGCATCGCACCGCGGATGCGCTGAAGTGCATAGCTGCGAAACCCCTCTGCTTTGGGGCTCGAACGGTCCAGCGCCTGTGCGAGGCCCAGGGCCCCGACCGCGGACAGCTCTTCGACGTCTGCTCGCCAGTTGCTGCGGCGGCCGAACGCACGTGCTTCGCGTTGCACGAGGCTCAACAAGTCGTTCAGCGTGGCTTGACTTGGTCGCTCTGCGTCTGCTTTGGTCAAAATATCCCTTCCTGACGCGGGCACTTGCCCCGATGTGTTACGACGACACGGCTCCCGCGGCGCATAAGAGCTTCGTCGTCGAACTTCGTGTGGGCGGCTCAACGGCCATCGAGGACTTGGGAAATCCACCAGTGGGCTTGTGCACCCGCCGCGGTCGACCGTTTAGGCTAAGGGTAGAAGGAGGGATGGGCACCGATTCGGGGCTCGACGAGGTGGCTCAACACGCGTCCATACCGGGGTCAACCCCACGAAACACTGAGGCTGACGCACTCATGCACGAGTTGCTGCGCTTTCGCTCTTGGTTGAGTGCCTGTGGCGATGCCATATGGTGCTACGAGTTCACTCCTGCCATCCCGAAGGACGCGCCGAAGTCGGAGCTCATGCGCGCCGTCGGTCATGGTGTGTTGGTGGAGTGCAACGATGCATGTGCCCGGTACTACCGTGCCAGATCGAGAGACGAGGTACTCGGCAAGACATGGCTTCACAATCTGAAGCGCCAAGAGGCGCAGCTACCAACACATCTATCCACATTCGTCGAGGGGGGTTATCGCCTCGACGACGCACCGGACGTCGTTCGTGGCCTCGACGGGATCGCGCGTCATTTTCGCAGTGATGGGTACGGCGTGTTCGAAAACGGAAGACTCGTACGGATCTGGGGCACCTCGAAAGAGCTGCCCCAACAGAACGGAGCCAGGCACGCCGCTCAGCCCGCAACAGACGCGGAGCAGTCCATCGCGTCGCGCGAGCGGACGCTTCGGGAGCTCTACCATCGCATGGGAAACGACTTTCAGCTCTTGGCCAGCGTATTGAGTCTGCACTCCAAGCGAAGCTCGGCACCAGAGGCAAGCCGAGCGTTGGAGCAGGCCATCGATCGCGTTCATACGATGGCGTCAGTGTACAAGCTGCTGCGACCCAGGATGCAGGATGGCATCAGCCTGACGGCGTACACCAACGAAGTCGTCAACAATCTGCGCCGGGACACCGCACCAAACTCAGGGATCCGGATCGAGTCCCGCCTGGACGACGCGGTCGTGATGCTGGACTTGGCCGCCCCACTCGGCTTGCTACTCAACGAGCTACTGGGCGCACTGCTCGCCTTTCTGAGTGCAGAGGCTAACGCGACCATCAGCATCCGCGGCGAATTGATTGGGCGGCAGACGTTCGAACTGCGAATCCACTGCGCCGAGGCGACCGACGAACGCGCCAGACTGCGCACGGGCTCGGTGTCGTCCGGGTACGTACGTTCACTCTGCACGCAGATTGGCGCGCAATTGGACGTCGAGGCGAGCCAGGGTACGGAGTACGTGTTGCGCTTCGGGGTCTAGCCCTAGACCGGTCAAGACACAGGCCGCAGCAGCGCCTTTGCGGCGGGCCACACGGGTTTGCGCTTGGCCTCTAAGCACGTGCGTCCAGCGGCGCCGCGCGACGAAGACCACCCGACACGTCGCGTTCTTCGCCAAGCGCGCCGAGTGGCGACCCTGGCATGTGCCGGCCGCCTCCGCGGAAAGCCAGGGACAAGTCGTTGAAAGCATTCGCCAAACCCACCGGCACGGGACTTGGAAGAAGGGCTGCGCGTGAGCACCAGACGCTCGCGAAGGAGAAAACATGAACAGCAGCACTTTCAAGACCATCATTACGGGACAAACACTGATCGCAAGCCTTCTGGCATTCGCCTGCTCCGCTCCGGCAACGGACCCGCAGACGGACTTCGGCGAGCTATCTTTGGCACTTCGTACGACGGTGCAGGGCGAAGCTTACGAGCTGAGCAACGCCAGCTTCCTCATCACCGGAACCGCCGACGTGGCGCTGCAAACGGACGAAACGAACGAGGGAGAGACCCTCGAAAGCGAACTGCCGGTTGGGGAGTACTCCCTCGAACTGCAGGAGGGCTGGCAACTCTTGCGGCTTTCCGCTGACGGAGCGGAGCCTCTGACCGCAACGCTCGTATCCGCGAATCCACAACCATTCACCATTGCCGATGGAGAGACGACGAGTGTCAGCTATCGCTTCGAGTTCGATGGCGAGGAACTGGAGCTCGGCACGGGCTTCGTATCGATCACCATCGACGTCGCGGAGGCGACCGTACGGTCGGTGATCTTCAGTGAGCTGATGAGCAACCCCGCCGAACTCGCGGATTCGTCGGGGGAATGGCTCGAACTGTACAACTCGGGCGATGACCCAGTGGATCTCGAAGGTTGCTTCGTCGAGCGCGATTCGACCAGCTTCGAAATCGCAGAGCCACTGACGATCGAATCCGGCCAGAGCCTGACACTCGCCAACTCCGACGCCCCCGGCTTCACTCCCGACTACGTCTACTCCGGAGTCACGCTCCCGAACTCCGCCGTATTCACTCTGAACCTACGGTGCAGCGATGAGCTACTCGATTCCGTGGTCGTCGACCCTTCGACCTGGCCTGGCGGCGCAGGCATCGCCGTGAGTTTATCGTCCAATGCGAGCGACGAGGTGAGCAATGACGACCCCGCAAACTGGTGCGACGCCGCTTCGCCATACAGCACCGATCTCGGCAGCCCCGGGGAGCCGAACCCTGTCTGCGGGGGCTGAAGCTCGCGATTGGGCCTTGGGGCACCCGGCGGCGCACGTCGCCCCGGGCGCCCCAAGCGCTCCATCGAGCGAGTCCGTCACGCCGACAGCAATGGGTCGACCCCAGCGCCCGACTCAACCCGAGTCATCCCCCGCTCCGATGGCCGTCAGCACCTGACGAAGCGCGTCACTTGGTTCGAAGGGAGGGTGACGCGACACCTCCTGCCCGGTCTCCCACAATGCAGGTACCATCTTCCGAGACATCGCGGCCTGGGTTACGGCCAGCATCCAACGAACCCGCGAGGCTGGATCCTTCGAGCCCGAAACCCCATACTCTCCGATGAACGCCGGAATATCATGGCGCTTAGTGAAGGCAGCCATCTCGTCGAAGAGCGTATTCAGCTCGGCGACGTCTTTTTCCGTGCCCCAGGTGTGCATCATCTTGCCCCAGTCGGCATCCTCCTCGAGACCGCAGAACTGCCACGGGGTGTAGTAGTGAACGGAAATGAACAACCGATCGTCGACGCTATCCTTCGGCAACCGGTAGTGCGGCCCGGTCGTCTTCGCAATATCGGTATGATACCCCGCCACCAATAGCAATCGCTTGGCGTTGTTGCCCCCCGTGCCACGAACGGTGTCGATGAACAACTGCTGCACTCGAGTCAGAGTTGCAAACGCCTGCTCGGGGTAGCCTTCGTTCTTGAAGTTGGTCTCTTCGTTGAGCGCCTCGAAGATCAAGCGCCCATTGCGGTCTGAGAAGAACGAGGCAATCTGCTGCCAGTAGGCACTGTACTTCTTCTCCGCCAGATCGCTGAAGGTCGCAAACGTCTCCGGGTAGCGCTCCTTCTGGCTCGAATCGATCCAGCCGCCATCCCAGTGTACGTTCACGACGCAGAACAGTTCCTCCTCGATGATCCAATCCACGACTTCCGCGACGCGCTGCAATTTGTCCTGCTGGATCTTCCCGTTGACGGCATACGTATCCCACGCCACAGGCAGTCGAATGGTCTTGAAGCCGAGCCCTTTCAGACGCTGGACGTACTCCCTGGTGATCCGTGGATTTCCCCATCCCGTCTCCCATTGGGTCGTGTTCTCCAACGTGTTGCCGATGTTGATACCGGGGGCCATCAACACCGCTGCGTCCCAAGCGTCGAGCTCCATGGTCTCGGCGCTCGCGAGCACAGCGAGCGAGTTCGTCCCTGAAGACGGTTCACCTCGTCGCATCGTCGAGTCCGAACTTGGGGTGGCTCGAGAAGTCGTCACACCAACCTGGTCCGGTGAACTGGACGGCGACGGCGGAGGCACCAAGCAGCCGGGAATGACGGCAGCAAGAAGCAAGAAAAGTGAGCAGCGGAGAGATTTCATCGGGGTGCGGTCCTCAGGAGTGAGCAAGCAATCGAGTAGATGCTTCTGGTGGCCAAAAGGGCGCACCTTTCTCGAGCTGCGCGACGCTCGTCACGACATGCAGCGGGCTGGGCCATAGTAATGGAAACGCCCCTTGCCTCGGAGTATGGGAGCTCATAGCTCCAGCTGCTTCCGCTCGGATGTCGACTTCCCCCCTTGCAACGCTCGACGCATGCCCGACACCTATCACAACCCAGTACTGCCCGGCTTCTATCCCGACCCCAGCGTGTGCCGCGTCGGTAGCGACTACTACTTGGTGACGAGTAGCTTCGAGTATTTCCCTGGCGTTCCGATTCTTCACAGTCGCGATCTCGTGCACTGGCAGCAGGTGGGGCATTGTCTGAATCGACCGAGCCAGCTGCCACTCGCCGGGGCACACGCCTCAGGTGGTATCTTCGCGCCGACACTGAGATATCACGACGGCACGTTCTACATGACGACGACCAACGTCTCGGCAGGTGGCAACTTCATTGTATCGTCGCCTGCACCCGAGGGCCCGTGGACCGACCCGATCCCCGTGGAGCAACCGGGTATCGATCCATCGCTCTTCTTTGATGAGGACGGCAGCGTGTACTACACGACGTCTAGCGAAGGCGCCCTGCAGAGTCGCATCGACGTCACGAGCGGCAAGCTGTTGTCGGAGCCCAAGGTCGTGTGGAAGGGAACTGGAGGCCAATACCCGGAAGCCCCACACCTCTACTTCCGCGATGGGTGGTACTATCTGCTGCTCGCCGAGGGCGGCACTGAGTACGGTCACATGGTGACCATGGCGCGCAGCAAAAGCCCATGGGGGCCCTTCGAGCCATGCGCCCGCAACCCTCTGCTCACACACCGCAGCAGGCGGAGTCCAATCCAAGCCGTCGGGCACGCCGACTTGGTGCAAGCGGCGGACGGACGATGGTTCACCCTCTTTCACGGCGTGCGCCCCAGTGGTTATCCCCCGTGCTATCACCTCGGCCGCGAGACGATGCTCAGCCCGATGAGCTGGACAGCCGACGGCTTCCCCCTGATCGGCGAGCAGGGGCGGGTCTTGCCCCAAATGGAGACGAGCCTTCCGCTACATCCGACACCGGAGCCGCCCTCACACGACGACTTCGACTCGGCAGAGCTAGCCCTGTGTTGGAATCATCTGCGGCAACCGAGCCCCCACTCCCTCAGCAAACGACCGGGGTACTTGCGCCTGAACGGCGCGGGCAGCCTCGACGAAGTGGGTGCCGTCGCGTGGGTAGGAAGGCGTCAGTGCCACTTCGAGGTTCTGGTGGCAACGTGTTTGGAGTTCGGCCCAGAGAGCGAAAACGAGGAGGCAGGGCTCGTCGTCCGCATGAACGAGCAGCACCACTACGAAATCTTCGTGACCCTGCGCGCAGGACGCCGCAGCGTCGTCCTGCGACGCCGCATCGGGAGTCTCCAGGCGGAAGTGGCAACACGTGCGTTAGCACCCGACGAGACGTCGCGCATCGTGTTGGCGATCGAGGCCTCGCGGATGGAGTACACGTTCTCCGTGGGCCCGTCTTTGGAGCGGCGATCCCCTCTGGGCCGGGGCGAAACCCGATACCTCTCGACCGAAGTCGCGGGCGGGTTCACGGGTGTGTACTTCGGGATGTACGCGAGCGGCAATGGCGCACTCTGCAAGCAACCGGCGGACTTCGACTGGTTCGACTACGCAGTCCAACCGGAGCCAGTGTGAACCTAGAGGAGCCTCCCCCGGCATGGCGAGCGCCGACTCATCGCCCGTTCGCCAAAGGCACCTTTTCGAAAGAAGTGCGCCCATCGTCCCCACCTGCACGCCGCCAATCGTCCACGATGCGGTCGTCGTCACTCAGAGGTCGGCGACCGCGTACGACGTCTTCGAGCTTCGCTTCGGTGGTGACAACGAGCTTCGTGTGGTTCGGCGGCGGTTCTAGCTCGATATCTCGAACCAGATCGGGCTCGAAATACTCGACCGTCTCGTTGGCGTACGCGAGGGAATCGCGCACGTAATTCGGAACCTCCGAGGTCCCGACGGTCACCGGCACGCGACCGCTGATCATGCGGAACTGTTCCGTGAGCTCTCGACGGCCCAAGTCCGTCTGCGCGGGGCTGTTGTCGCTGGCGCGGATGAAATGTCGTCCCGCCCAAGCAAACAACTCGCCACCAACCGCAGAGAATATCGAAAGCGGCTGCAAGTCGAAGTCGGGCGCGCTCTTCTGTTGCTCCCTCTGCATGGGGAGCCACATGCCCAACCCCGCCTGCGTCATCAAGGTCCTGCCCGACACGAGGAGCGCTGGAAGTCGACAGCATGTCTGGCACGTCGCGAGCGCCTACTCAGCTTGTGGCTGAACGTCATGCCAGCCTGCACGCTGGGTCGACGCGCCCGCCGAGTTCGGCGTTGACGGCATCGACAAACGCGTTGTTGCCGAGACCAGGTGGTCCAGGCCCCCATGCGGGGACATCGTCGTGATTTCCCGCCTCCCCAACCGGTCTGTCGTTGATGACTCGCGGAAAGTCGGTCTTCGGGTAGTTGTAGAAACCGTCTGCCAGTGGCCCTGACCCCGAATGTCTGGCGTCACCAACTCCATCGGGTAGTGGGACGGAACTGGGTGGCAGCTGCGGCGTTCGACCAAGTGCCACCAGACGGTCTGCGGCTCGAGCGGCCCTCTGCGCACCGGACCCCTCCGACGAGTGCCGCGGTCACCTCGCCGGCGGATACGATGAAGTCCCTCCGGAGGCTCTTGTTCGGCTCCTTCCGCGGTGACACGTTCGAGCGAGCGTACATGCTCCGCTCCAGCGCACCAACCCTTTGCCGCAGCGGGCTCAGCCGGTCATCCTGCTTGCCTCACGGACACCTGCATGACTCACGTTTGCGCAAGGTCCCAGATTTGGGTCAAAGTGCCGCCGTGCCTCGATGCCACCCCAAGTCGATACGACTCACCATCGCGCTTTCGATCGCGTGCGCGGCGTATGGTGGCACGCCGACCGCGGCAGCCCAAGCCGCGACGAGCGAGCCGACCCCCAACCTCATCCCCATGAGCTTGGATTACGACGCCGAGCCGGCTTGCCCATCTGCCGAGGTATTTCGTAGCGAGGTAACTCGCTGGACACAGAGCGTCGCCTGGAGAGACACCGATGGCGCGGCGCACGTTTACGTCACACTCTCACCGGCACGGGGATGGGGCCGCCTGAGTATCGCGGCGAACGACGCTCCAGCTTCGAATCGAGTGGTCGAGGGCACGCACTGTGACGAACTCGTCCGAGGCCTCGCTTTCGTGTTGGCCGTTGCGGTGGATCCCCACGTCGATCTCTCCGCGCTGGTGCGTGAACCAGCAACCGAGACGCCAGGAGACCCAGCCACCACGGCGGAACCCGAAGCGAGCGCGGAAAACAGCTCGAAGAAGCCTGAGAACGGCGAAAGCAGTGCGCACGGAGACGACGGTGCATCCAGCCGTTCGACGACCGACGCCCTGTTGCTGGATGCAGAACCGTCGGCGCTCGCTGGCGCTCCAACGCCCAGCGCTGCCCAGTCCAACACTGCAACGTCACCAACCTCGGCGCCCGCCGAAGGCCCGACCCGAAACGCGGCCCGAGGCCACCCGCCCGCCAGCGACTCGCCGCGCCAGCTCTCACCCCTGGCGAGCGATGTCGGGCGTGCATCGCTCGGCGTCGCGGGCCGCATCGAGAGCGGTCTGGGCACACAGCTGGCTCCCGGGCTGCGAATCCACGCCAGAGCGCGTTGGCTGCGGGGTCCGAGCGAACAGCCCGCACTGCTATCACCTGGAGTTGCGCTCGGAGTGACGGCCAGCTGGCCGCACATCGGAACCGGAGAGATCACGGCACGGGGAGAGAAGACGGCTCTCGACGTCGAAGTCTGCCCTTTGTGGCTCGTGTTGTCCCGCGCGCTGCGCCTCGACCCGTGTCTGGTCGGAGAGCTCGGGTCGCTCTCCTACGAACCGGACGACTTCGATCGGCCGCAGACGACACACGCGACCTGGGCGGCGGGAGGACTGACGCTGAGTTTGGTCACGACGCTGAGCGGGTTCGAAGCCGCACTGTCGCTGGGCGCGCGCCTCAACGCCACCCGCCCTGGTTTCAGCTATGTCGACAACGCCGGAGAGGCCCCAGAGCGCCTTTTTCGTGTCTCTCAACTATCGGTAATCACGTCACTAACCATCGAAGCGCCGATTCTCGAATCAGAACCGTGAAGCTCGGACATAGCGCTTTTGGGAGTCGCAAGGACTCTTGATTCGTAAGCATGATGCATCGTCGCGCCACCGCCGTGCGAGAGCCACCGCGCTCCCTGACGCTGGAAGAGTTGTTGCGGGACCACTACGCCTTCGTGTGGCGCTGTCTGCGGCGCTTCGGCATCCCGGAACTACACGTGGATGATCTGGTGCAGGAGACGTTCATCGTGGCGAGTCGCAAGCTCGAACAGATCGAACCCGACAAGGGGCGGGCGTTCTTGACGGGAACCGCGCTGCGACTGGCGCAGAACTACCGACGCGGTGTGGGTCGGCGCCCAGACAATTGCGAACTCGAGGCCATCGAATCCGAATGCTCCGCTCGGCAGGATGCGCAACCAACGCCAGAAACTCTACTGCAACAGCGCCGGGAACGTCACCTGCTCGACGTCGCTCTTGCACAGCTGCCGCTCGAGCTCCGTGCCCCCTTCGTCTTGATGGCATTGGAGGGGCTGACTCGCTCGGAGATCGCAGAACTTCTCGAATTGCCGGAAGGCACGGTGGCGACCCGCGTGAGAAAGGCCCGACAAAGGTTCGAACGCGACGTGCGCCGCTTGATGCAGACTCACGAAAGACGAGGCGACGAATGAACGATGGCCGCGACTGGGAAGACCCGCAACTCTGGTCGAAGGACGCGTCACGCTTGCTCCAAGCGGCAGCGAGCGACGGGCCATCGCCACTCGCTTTGCGTCGCACCGCCGCCGCTCTGGGCGTGCCCATGGCGGCGCTGACGGGTATCGCGACCCATTCCACGGCGGCAGCAGCGAGCTCACATGCCGCGCAGCTGACTGCACTGCAAGCAACGACCACCGGGGCGAGTGCAACGGCTAGCTCGAGCGCAGTCGTGGGCGGCGCCGGCGCCAAGGTTGCAGCGCTCGGCGCAGGTACTGGCAGCGTGCTAACGGCGGGGGTGACGACCAAGATAGCCCTGGTGACGAAAGCCGTCGCCGGCCTGGCACTCTGGGGCGGTGCCACCGTGACGACGCTGCACGTCGCAGACACCTTGGTGCATGCGCCCGACGCCCCTGCGTCGCCGACAACGGCAGCGGCGCCTGCCACGCCGCAAGCGTCACTGACGCTGCCGTCACCCCACGGGACTCGGCAAGCGGAGGACTCGGCGCCGTCGTTAGTGTCGGACGAAGCTCCGCCCGAGCTCAAACCCAGACCCGAACCGCCATCGCTCATCGAAAGAGGGAGCCGACACACGGCATCCAAACCAGCAACGTCCGCCTCAGCCCGCTCCGCGGGTGAGACGGAGCTAGTCTCTCCGCAACTGGAGCTGGAATTGGCACAGCTGGCAGCCAGTCGAGCGGCGCTACGCGCTGGCGACGCGACTCGCTGCTTGAAGCTGCTGAAGGGCTACCGCGCCAATTTTCCGACCGGCGCGCTCGCTGCCGAAGCCGAGGTGCTCGAGATCGATGCACTCGCAACTCTGGGTAGGACCGACGAAGCACGCACGCAGGCGGAACGCTTGGCAGCGCGCGCGCCAGATAGCCCCCACCTCCGACGGCTCACTCGCTCAGGCCTGCTGCAGAAACCCAAATCAACCTCCGCTCCCACGAACATGGATGAGTAGAGGTGAACAGAATGAAGAGACATCGAGCAGTATCGGCAAGCGCACTACTCTGCGGCGCGCTTCTTTCATGCGCCAATAGCGATCACTCACTGGGCACACGTGACGTGGGCGACGGAGTGAGTGCCAGCGCCGACCGTACCGAAGACGACAGCGCTACCCGAGACGAAGAAGACACCGCCGACGCAACCAACGAAGCGATGTCCGAGCAAACGGGCGCAACAGACGCCGCTGACGCAAACCCGAACAGCGTTCAGGAAGTCAACACTACGGATAGCGAAGATGCTGACGATTCCGCCGAGGACGCGGTACCGGAGGACACGGCACCGGAGGACAGCGAAGAGAGCCTCATCGGAAGCTACTGCGCAATGGAGGCCGAGTGCATTCCCGGGTGTATGACGGAAGAAACGTTCCTGCCGTGCTCGCGTCCTGAGCGCCGACGAGAGTGCGCGAACACGAACGTCGAAGGCAACGAAGGCCCCGAGTGCGCCACGGCTCGTCGGCAGTGGTTCGGCTGCATGGCAGAGCTATCCTGCGACGACGCGCTGGCGTTCCTGCGCGCACACCCAGACGACGTCGAAGAAGACACCCCTTGCGCACAAGAGTTCGACGCGGCCTCTCAGTACTGTGAATTCGAGCCTCCGACCGAGTACGATCTGAGCGGCGAATCCTTGCCACCGTTACTGACCCGCAACTCCCCGGTGGGGGAGCCTTGCGTGCCGGTCGCGGAACTATCCCCGGGTTACCCGGGCGCCAGTGCCGAAGAGATCGACTTGGACACGGAACACGGCGGCTGCGAGAGCGCGATGTGCATGTCCTACGGCTTCCAAGGCCGCGTCGGGTGCCCAGAAGGTAACTCCAAGCAGCCTTGCCTGACCCCCGATGGCGTCGCGGTCGACACCGACGTGGAGCCCCAATTGGAATCGCGCCCCGCGGAGCTGGCCGTGGTGTGCACCTGTCGCTGCTCCGGCCCGGGCGACGAGCCGTTGTGCGAATGCCCGACGGGAACCGTCTGCGTGGATGACGTCATCGCCGACCTCGGTCCCAACTCGCAGAACCTCGCCGGCGGCTATTGCCTACCCGAAGATACGACTTGGTGACGGGACGCGGCCACTGATGGAGAGGCTCGGAGCCGCACTGTCACCCGGCCCCACATGTTACGTCATCTCACGCTCCCCTGAGAGCGAGACACGATCAGAAAAGGCCCACGCGAGTTGGTTCGCGTGGGCCTCTCTTTCTGGGATTCGTGCTCGAACTCAGGCGTGGGCGGCGGTGAATTGCCCACCACCGGCTCCGAAGTTGTCGGTGGGCACACCGGCGGCGTTGATGGCCGACGTCAGAATGGGAGCGTTGTTGCCGTTGCCCTCGACGACCTGCCCTTGCTTGAAGAAGTTGCCACCGCTACCAGCGATGACGATGGGCAGACCGTTGAACCCGTGAGAGGGCCCATCGGCAATCGAGTTCGTCCAGTAGATGAACGAGTTGTCCCACAGTCCGTACTGGTCCCACACGCTCAGAATGTGAGCGATGCTGGTGGCACGAATCACATCGATCTCCGTGTGTGCCTCCTTCGCCCAAGCGTCGTTGCCGGCAGCGGAGTCACTGTTGGTACGATGGCTGATCTTGTGGAACGTGTTGTAGCCACCCGTCGCCTGTGTGTCGTACACCGTGCCGTCGGTGCCGTCCCCCCACTGCAACGTCGCAGTACGGTTCGCATCGCAGGCGAAGGCCAGCGCGACTGTCTCACCGTGCAACTTCACCAAGTCCTCGATCATGTGAGACTCGCGGTTGAACTTCACGCCGCTTTGGAAAGCGTCCAGCGCCGTCTGGCTGGGAACTGTCGCCCCACAACCCGTGGCACCCGCAACCGGGTCAGCCGGCATCATCCCGTCGTTCATCTCGTTGATGGCGCTGCCCGTCTCCATCATGTTGGTTTCGAGCTGACGGATGCCCTCCAGATGATTGTTCAGCCGACGTTTGTCTTCCGTGCTGAGCGACGTGTTGGCGAGCAGGGAGTTGAAGTCTTCCAAAACCAAGTCGTTGACGCTCTGTTTTCGAACCAGGAGATCATCCGCAGCACTCGGAGCCGTGACGGGGTTCGACCCATCCGGACTCGTTGCGACGACACCTCCGGACAACCCAACCAGCTTCTTGTACGTCTCGTAGGGGTTGAGCTGCGCAGGGCGCGCAGCCGTCATGCCTGACGAAAAGCTGACGCGTTCGGCGATGAAGGCACCCTGGTGCGTACCTGAGTAGAGCGTGAGCGGGTCCGTCCCTGCTGGATTGAGGGCCTCCGAGATGACCATGTCCGCCGAAGGACCGCCGCTGGTCGACGAGTTTCCGCCGCTTCCGGGAGACACACCCGTAATGGCCTGAACGTAGCCCTGGGCGTGACCGCAGTTGGCGGGTGAACCACCGGGATAGCGCAGGCCTTTGACGAACAGCAGGTGCTCGGCGTAGTCGGCCATCGGCTCGACGGTCGTGCCCGCCATGCTCTGCGCGGTCAACGCGCCACTACCGGGCCAGAACTTGTCGCCCACCACGCCATTGGCGCCGACGATGAAGAAGCTGAACACCGGCGGAGCATCTTGAGCCCAAGCCGAGCGACCCGGCATGCCCTCGAGGAAAGGCAAGCCAATGGCTACCGTTCCGGTTCCACGCAGGAACGCCCGTCGATTGATTCGCTTTCTGGTTGGACGCCACTGTCTCATAATGCACCTCTCTCACGCATGCGGAACGCAGGAGCCTTGACCAGCTCCAGCACGAGATTCTTCATCGACCCTTGCGTGGACATACTGACCGTAGCGAGCTCGTCCAAGAGCGCTTGGTCGTCACTCACGATGTCGCGTTGCAAGCCGTAGCTGGCGATGTTCTTGGCGAAGCAGGAATGTGCCTCCGTGCTCGACACGAGAATATCCATCAGCTCACCTGCCCCGGCGAATGAAAGCATTCCGCTCGAGAAGGGGTAGGCAGCCTGCGCGTCCACCGGCTTGCCCTGGTCTTCGTCGCGGTGGCGGCCCATGCCATCGAAGTTCTCGAAGGCGTATCCCAGCGGGTTGATGTAGGCGCCGTGACAGGCCTGCCCACAAGTGCCGAAACCCGTCAGGTCCTCGATGTACTCACGATCGGTCTGCCCGGGTTTCGCCGGCTCGGGCTCCGGCAAGGCAAAGTTCGGTTCGGGCAGTTGCGCGCACAAAACCTGATAGTTGATGAACAGACCGCGATGAATCGCATCCGACTTTGCGTCGTTGCCGAACAACATGAGGTACGGCGCTTGCGAGAAGAAACCGACCCGCTCTGGCCCGAAGTCCACGGGGGCTCCGAGGGCGGGAGCGTTCACCCCATACAGCGACGCCAATTCTGGTCCGACGAAACCTTCGGTACTCGTCAAGATCTCACGCAGGCCTTGACCTTCTTCGTAGATCCGCTGGAAGAACTGGCGCGAAACCTGTTCTGCCTCGAGACCCATTGCCTCCGTGTACTCGGGCACGCTCTTGACGATGGTGCGGTAGCGGATGAACTTGAACATCTCAGCAAACATGTCCACGGCCATCTCGGATGCCGCCGGGTCGTCCAGCATCTCCGTTGCAACGGTGGCAGTACCCTCGGGGGTGTCCAACTCGCCACGTCCAGCCCGATCCAAGAGCTCGTCCGTGGGTGCGGTGTTCAGAATCCAAAACGACAGCTTGGCCGCGACTTCGTAGCTCGTCAGCGCAGCGCCAGTCGGCTCGAGCTCGGTACGGTAGATGAAGTGCGGGCTCTGCAGCAGAGCTTCGATAACCAGGCTAGCGCCTTTGACAAACTCACTGCCGTCTCCGGACAATCCGGCGCCGACGTCGAAGGCGGCTCGGTACCTGGAGAACTCGTCGTCCGTCAGCGGGCGGCGGAAGGCGCGCCGCCCCAGCGTGCGGATGAAGGAGTCGGCATCGGTGCCAGCTCCGATGCGCTCGATACCGTTGGGGGTCGCAGCGAGCTCACTCGCAATTTCCGCCGCAGCTGCCTGATACGAGTCCCTCAGAGAGTTGGAGACTTCGAGCACACGCTCGTTGTTCGGGAACAACGTGAAACCGCCAGCCGGATTGAGGAAGGACTGGGACTGCGACGGCGGTTCGGGAAGCCGGAGGATGTCTTGCACCGTGCGCGTCCACTGAGCGTTCGTCAGCTGTATGGCGCGAGAGTAGATCGGCTCACCCCGAAGGTCGAAGGCGGCGGCGCTGAAATCTCCGGTCGCGGCTTGCGACCCGTCGGGCGGAACCGCTTCCCCCGGAGCCGTAGACGCCGGTGGCGTCACGCCAGGTGTCGAGCCGGAGGAGCCTGGTTGCACCCCCGGCGCAGTGGAAACGTTCCCGTTAGCCCCCTCCCCTCCACCAGGTTGAAAGCCGGGACCGACAGTTCCGTCGGAACCGACACTCCCGCTGCAACCAAAGAGGAGGCTTGCGGATAACAGCAGTGAAAAGCGTGAGTCTGTCATCGTTGCCTTCCTGAAGGCCGCATTGTGCGTGACCACGTCTTGCAAAACCACCTGTTGTTCGAAGGCACATTATTCTGGCCACACTATTTCTCCGTAGGCACAACGGCTTGAACCGCCACCGTATGTTCGTTGGATTGATGCTGTGCGTCGAACGGACGACGTCGCATGTGCGCGGGCAAGCTCGAGCGCGGAGGGGCTTCCGCTCGAGGAGCAAACCCAACGCACCTACATCACGCTCACACACCGCAGTGCGACAAGACGAACCGAGCTAGTTCGCGGCACCCGCGCCGGTGTTCTCGAACTCGTAGAAGCGATTCGCCGGCACATCCGTTGCGACGGAGCTGTAGGGGCGACCCGTCGTTGCCGCGTCTCGGTAGGGCGCGGCTTTCGCGATGTGGGCGCCGATCACACAGCCACGAAAGGTGACTTGCCCGTTCGGATACACGCCACTGGCCACGTTCACCTTGTACGTATCCACGTCACCCTGACTTTCGTCCCATGCGCGCGCCAGATGAATGGCCCCAGCGCCTGCACCCGCATCGGCCGTAAACGTGGTGTTGACGAATAGGATGCCGTAAGGGTTGCGCGCGTCGGTGCTGGGCGCTGCCACCACGCCGCTGTCGACACGATTGGTGACGCTGTGGATCGTGCAGTTGTCCAGCACGAAGGTTCCCCGCCCGAAGATGAAGTCCGTGTCCCCTTCCACGTAACAATCTTTGAAGTAGGCACGCTCGACACGGGAGACACTCGACGTCTTCACGCTGAGGCTGTCCTGGTTGCCGACGACGCGCACCCCATCGAAGACGATGCGGTCAGCCTGAGTCAGCAACGCGACCGCCTGCACCCCACCGCTCGCCGTCGACTCATCCGTGTCGTTGGCAAAGGTCAAGTTGGTCGCCTGAAACTCGTCGGCGTAGGCCGCAAAAGTCGCGCTACCCGAGGTCCCATAGGTCGTCGAATCGGTACTCGGATTGCACGGGTTGGCGCTCGTTCCAGCAGCCTTCGATTTGCCCGAGTAGTTGTTGAAGACGATCGTCGTGGCGGACGCATCTACACCCGCCCCGTAGAGCGTGATCGGCGGCGCGGACGACGGCACACACACGACCTCGCGGTAGGTGCCCGCCGCGACCTCGATGTAGACACGTGCGTCGCCGGCGTTCGCTACTGCAGCGTCGATCGCCCCCTGCACACTCGTGTGCGTCCCGCCACTCGTGGCCACGCGATACACCGGCGTGAACGAACTGACGTCTCCCACACCTGCCGTCGGGTCCCAGGGATCCTCCGTAAGGCCCACCTCCAAATCACCGGCGCGTCGCAAGTACTGGGCAATGGTGAACGCGTTCTCGCTGGCGCCCGTCAATTGCGGACGAGTCGATGAGCCCGCAAGTTCGGGGTCGACCGGCGAAGCGGTTTCAATCGGGGGGTCTGGTGCGGGCTCGTCTGGCGGCGAGCCTCCCGCGCCGGGGTCCGAGCTGGAGCTGTCGCCCCCTGCCCCTTCGTCCGAGCCAGGCGCAGCACCCATGCCGCCCGCTCCTGCCGCAGCGCCAGGCATCGCCGGGACTGTCGACGCACCTCCCGCACCACCTGCGGACGTTCCGGTGTTTTCGCCCGGAGCTCCCACCGAGCCGCCATCACCCCCGGTAGGGTCGGCGGTCGGTTCGACATCGGTTGCTGGAGATGAGTTACCGGGTGGTGTCGAGGCTACGGGCGCAGGCCCCCCGGATGCTGTGCCCGCCATTGAGCCAGGCATGGCCCCCGACTCCAAGTTCGACGCACCGACGGAAGGCGACATCGCAGCGCCAGTCGTCTGAGCACCAGTGGACGACGTGCTCGTCGCTGCTGGTTCGAGGCTCGCGGGCGCCCCGTCTTGCTCGGCCGAGCAAGACGGGAGCAGCACAGACAGCGCAAACGCAGCACCACTCGCCCGGAAGCAGCGTGACGGTCGAGCCGCAACCTGTTTGCAAGCACGCCGCGCGGCATCACCCGAGGCGTGGCCGCGTGGAGAAAGGAACGGCTGCACGATGGTCGATGATACACGGCCCATAGCGGGAAGCCAGACTTGACGTCCAAGCGAGAAACGCAACCGCAGCAGCCCCTCTTCGGTGCGCGAGGGCCGCGCTGACGTGTCGTGTGGCGTAGCGCAACACCGTGCCGACTCGACGCGCGAAGGGTCGGCAAGTATCACCTGCTCGACCGTGAAAAACTGAGTGCGCCGCAAATTGCCGCTCAGACCGAACACTGGCTGCACATCCAGGTGCGATGGCGCAGCTCTCAGCCAAGGCTGGCGCGGAAATGTTCACCGGAAAATCGAGAAACGACAGCCGCCGATGACATCCGCGGGCGCGTGCAGCTACCTTGCCGGGTCTAGGGTAACCCGCGGGCGTAGGCCGATTCAGCGCCTCGACAACCCCCAAGGAGAGAGATCCGAAACATGATGCGTGAACACTCACACTGGTCCATTGCTGCGCTCCTCGCCTCGTTGGCGCTTGCCGCTTGCGGCGAAGAAGCGAGCGGCGACGACATGAACGCTCTCGCTGGTACGGCTGGGTCCATGACGCCCACCGGCGCCGCAAGCGCTCCCGGTGGAGGCGCTCTGCCCCCGGCCGCCGGAAGTGGTGCGCAACCCCAACCCTCCGCGGGTGTGGCGACCCCACCGGCGCCGCAAGCACCGGCAGCTCCTGCGGTTGACCCGATGCCCGCGCCGACGATGGCCGCCGCGCCGGTCCCGCCAGCGCCAGTGACGCCAGACCCGACACCCGCGCTCGAGACTCCCGACGACACGGCAATGCTGCCCCCGAACCCCGCCGATGGCATGATGCCTGTCGATCCGGTGATGGAGCCACCCGTCGACGAGAACACCGACCCCATCATGGCCCCGGATCCGACCGGCATGGACAACATGGGTGACATGGGCGCCGGAGACGAAATGCCGCCGGAAGAGATGCCGGAAGAGCTGAGTCTTGCGATGCAGCTCTACGCGGGGCTGTGTGTGGAGTGTCACGGCGAAAGTGGCGAAGGCGTCGAGGGCCTGGGGCCAGAGATCCAACACCCGGTGCGCGAATTCGGGGACTACCTCGTGCGCAACGGTTCGGAGCGCCCGCAATACCAGGACCCGATGCCCGCCATCGGTGCAGAGGCGGTCAGCGATGAAGTCCTGGCCGAGATTTGGGACTTCCTGGACTCGCAGCCGCGCCCGACCGATGGCGCGGGGCTGTACGCGGACTTCTGTCGCAACTGTCACGGGGACGACGGCAACGCCGTGCCTAACCACGGCATCACCGGAATGCGGGCCAACGCCGACGAGTACATCAGAAACGTGCGCGGTGGACACCACGCTGGCGAGTTCGGCAATCGCAACGGCTACATGCCGGCATGGACGGCCGACGCCCTTTCCGACGCAGAGATCACGATGATCGCCGAATACGTCGCCGGCTTCTGAGCGGAACGAGCCAGCGTTGCAGCGGCGGTAGCTGCGTCTGGCGGACGGGTCAGCAGGGCGCGACTTTGCGCTGGATTTATCGGGCGATTACTCCTACCCCGAAAAGTCCAGCGCATGCCGCACCCCTGTGTCTCTTTTCCCGACTAGATGCCCCTTTCCCTCGACTGGCCAGATCGGGCACGCCGTGTCCTTCTCGACGACGCAGCCGGGAGCGAGCTGACCGCGGGGGATCTCGCTTCCCAACTCGAAGCGGCACTGGAGAGGTACACGTCAGGCCCGACGCGCGAACGATTGTCGCTTTTGATCGAGTACGTGGTGGCGTCGGAGGGCGAGAGCTTCTCCGCCCCGCGAGCCCGAGGCGCGCTCGCCTGGGCAGCCAAGACGGCCTCGAAGCAATTCCTAGCTTCGGACATCGTGCCGGGCTGGGATTCGGATCTCCGCGCGCTCTTCGACGCCCTCGCGCAACGAGCGCCAGCGCTGTTGCAAGAGCATCGCGACGCCTTCTCGGGTCACGCCCTCGAGCAGATCGACTTCGCGCGCGCATTGTGGGGCCATGCTGCCTGGCCCGAAGCCACGATGGTGGCCGTCGCGCGACGCTACTTGAACTGCCCGCCCAACACGTTCACCTACGAGGGAAGGATCCCCACGCCGGTGTTGTCGGAGGCGGCGCGCTCGCTGTTGAGACAAGAGGCAGTTCCGCTACTGCAATGGTCGCGGCTCGCGCCGATGTTGAGCCAGGCGGACGACGAGCTCCGTTGCCTGTTCATTCTCAACTACTGCGCCCAAGACTTTCGCTCCAAGGCCTTCGAGCTCGCCGACGCGTCCTCACCAGCGCTCATCGAGCAACTCGCCACGGCTCTGGATGAGCGGCAGCTCTCGTTTTCGGGAGCGATTTCGGCAGCTCTCCTGTTGACGCGCGCCCAGGGCAGCAGCTGGACGGAGGAGATCCCACCGAAAGTGCGTCAGGCACTGCTCTGGGACCTGCGCTGTGGCAACGACGTGGAGGCGACCATCTCGCTGCAAGCTTACGCACAAATGCCGGAGCGCTTCGCCGGCGAACTGCTGCGCGATTGTCTGCGGGAAGAGCGCGCTCTGGCGCTGATCCCCGCGGTCAAGGATGACCGAGTCATCGCCGATTTGTTGGAGCGCATCGAAAAGACGGGGCACGTCAGTGACGTCGCGATCGATGCCCTGGTGGCTTCGGGCGGTCGCGCCCTCGAACCGCTGCTGGCGGCTTGTGCGAAGAAGAGTGTCAATGCGTCCGTGGCTGCCGTCGCGGCCGAAGTTTTGGGCCGCTCGGAGCACGAGGCCCGAGCCGAAGCACTCGTGAGACTACTGGGGCACTCATCGAAAAGGGTGAACGGAGCAGCCGCGCGCAGCCTTTCCCGAATGGGCGAATGCGCCCGTGCGGAACTCGAAACGGGAACGAAGGCCACGAAGAAAGCAGTGCGCGCCCACTGTGAACGCCTACTAGCCAAACTCGGCAACCAAGGAAGCGACGAGCGCACGCCGTTGAATCGAGTGCGAGCTCGAGCCGCCGAACTGTCAGCGGAGGAACGCGACGCGTTCTTGTCGCTGTGGCGAGAAGCGGGTTCGAGCGAGGCCACCTGGCAAGCGAAGCTGCGCCCCGAAGTGCAGCGCCTGGGCGCGCTGTCCGTCGAACTTTTGCGGGAGTGGTTCAGCGAGAAGCTGGAAGAGGGCGAGACTCGCTTGTGGTGCTACGCCGTGGAAGAACTCCGGTCGGATCCCGAAGCGGTTTGGGTGGCGGTGGACAGCTTCGCGCGCATGCCGAAGCTCAGCGCGTCGTTGTGGGCACGCCCACGACGCGCCCTGAGCCACGCGGGGGCATTGCTGAGCGCGCCCATCGTGCACTGCCTGCACAACGTGCACACGGAGTACCGCGAGACGCTCTATGGCCTGTTGGCAGCTCATGCCGACTCGGCTGATGCCGACATCTTTCTGGCGGGCCTGAGCGATCCGAGCAAGACGGTTCGAACCCACTCCGTCGACGGGCTCAGCCGTCTGAGCGACGGCCCGTTGACGGCGGTCGCGAACCTTCTCGCGGGCACGGAGATCGGCACTCGAATCGCGGCCGCCGAGTTGCTCGCGGTTTGGGGTCGCAACGAAGTCGCTCCGGCCATCGCTGCTGCGTGGCGCGACGAGCGCAGTTCCAAAGTCAAACCGTACCTCGAAGACGCCCTGGTCGCGTGCGGCCAGAGCGCGCTCGTCTTCACCTTGGACGAAGGCGCCACCTTGGACGAAGACTCGATCGAACGCTTCTTGCTGCTGCAGGAGCTGCCGAAGAAGCTGCCCGGCTTCATCCATCGAGAACAACTGCCGAGCCTACGCTACGCGAGCGGCAGAGAGCTGAGCGTGCAGGCCAGAGAGGGCTTTCTGGCCCGCTTGATGATGCTCGACCTCACGCTCAAAGGCCGAGCTCTGCGCAGCACGCTGCCGCTCCTCGACGCGGACGACGTGCACGCCTTTGGGCGATGGGTGTACGAAGGTTGGGCGCGGGCACGCAACTCGAAACACAAGTGGGCGGTGCTGCAACTCAGTCTGTTGGCAGATGTGGAGCTGCTTCACTCCGCCCTTTCGCAGATCGGCTCGTTCCGCGGCGCCGAGCACACGGCCATCAACTGTCACTTGCGAGCCGCGCAATGGCACCCTTCGGAGGAGGCGGTGCAGTGGCTCGGCTATTGGGCGGAGAACCTCGCTTCGCTCGGCGCGCGCTCAACGGCGAGTCAGCTCCTCGGACGCGTCGCTTTCAAACGACGTTGCAGCGTGCAGGAGCTCCGCCGCGGCCTGATCCCGTTTCTGGGAGAAGAGCTCGCGGAGCGCGCTCTGGACGGCGAGGCTGCCCCGGGCTACCCGCAGCAGCGCCAACTCGACGAACTCGAGCGTTCGTGGCTCTCGGGGCGCAGTTGGCAGGGTGCGGCTCTCACGCGCTTGTTTCGCACGCAGCCGTACCTCACGGGTGAACGCCTACTGCTACGCAGCGAAGCCGGACGGCTGTGCCGCCTCGTGCCTTCACAGAGTGATGCAGACGGCCAACTACTCGACGAGCAGGACGCGCCCCTCGACCCGCTCGGGCGCTTCACCCTGGCGCACCCGCTGGAATTGACGCAAGCGGAGCGCGACCACTGGAGCGTGCGCCTCGAAGCGCCCGCCGCCATCGCCCAACTCGAGCGCGAGCTGTACGATCTGGAGGCCCTCGACGAACTGTGGGGACACGACGTCGCGGCTGAGCTCTTCTCGCGCTTCCGACGCCGAAATCGCTGGTTCCATGGTGAACCGATGGACGCGGGCATCGTGTACACCGACAGCCTGCACCTACTCGGCCGCGGGCTCGTCATCACCCTGCATCACTCCGGCTACGGCATCGGCACCGTCGACTTCGACGATGCTGTGAGGCTGCTGTCGGTCGAGTTCTCCGATCTCGATGGGGCAGCGACGGCGACCGAGGAGGTACCCGCCATCGTGCTCAGCGAATTGTGTCGCTCCTTGGTTTCGCTGCGGCAGACCGAGTGACGCAGCGGCGAACGACGGACACCTCACATCGTCTCGAACGTCCAACCTGAATTGATGCGCCCGGAGGGACGGCGGACGCAAATTTGCGTCCGCAGCGTTCTCCTGGTCGGCAGCTTGGAGCTTCGGCGCGGGTATGGGATACTACGCTGCAGTGGATGAAAGGTTGGCCGGGGGGCAACCGGAGCCTGGAGCTGAGGGGTTCGGTGCCGAAGATGTTCGTCGGTGGCGCGGTCGCGTCACGCGCAGCATCACACGCTTCACGTTCGTGCTCGTGCTCGTGGCTTGCTTGGCCGTCGCGCGGGAGGAACTGACGCTGGGCGCGACCCTGCTCTCACCGTTCATCGCGCCCAGCGTCTTGCTCTTGGGTTGGGTCAGTTTCGCTCCCCGTGTCAGCCAGCGAGCCCGCGTGTTTGCGCTCGCCTTCGGCCTCGGGGGCACCTGCATCGCGGTGCTGGTCCAAACCGCGTTTTGGGCTCCCAACGCCCTCGTGGCGCAAATCATGCTCGTGAGCGTGTTGGTGGTGATCGCGCCCAGCAGAGTCGCCTGGTCGACCCTCGCTGCGCTCGTATTGGCGATGACCGGCGTCGGAGCCTACTACGTCACGACGGACGCGCTTCCCGTCGGAGAGCTGGGCACGCTGCTGGCTGCGAGCGAAAGGGCTGATCTGCGCTTCGACCCACGCTTGGGCCGAAGCTGGTTTCGGGTGACGTTGATCTTCGCGATCTGCGGTGCCTTTTCGGTAGCCGCCGTGTCCTTCGTCACGCGCCGCCTGGAACGCGCTCTGGAGCAGGGCAGCCGCCTCTTCAACGAGCTCGAGCAACGCAGCAAAGAACGCATCAGCGCCCTGGAAGAGCAAACGCGACTCGAAGCTCAGTTGCGACAAGCCCAACGGCTGGAGGCCTTGGGGCGGCTGGCAGGTGGCGTGGCTCACGACTTCAACAATCTGTTGGTCGTGATCATCAACAACGCGGCCTTCCTGAAGGAACTCACTCCGAGGTCCGCACATCGCGAGCTCGAAGAGATCGAAATGGCCGGACAGCGCTCTGCCGATCTCGTGCGGCAGTTGCTCACTTTCAGTCGCCAACCCCGCGAGGAGCTCGTTCATCTGAAGCTGGATGCCGCTACGCAGGCAGCCCTCAAATTGGTGCGCCGCTTGCTGCCCGCACACGTGGAGCTCGATCTACGACTGGCGGCGGGCGACGCCGAATTCTCCGCAGCACCGACGGTGCTCGACCAGATCCTGCTCAATCTGTGCGCCAACGCGCGAGATGCGATGCCCAAAGGCGGGCGCATATCCGTGCGCACCGCTCGAGTCCGCCGCCCCGCCCCCGATGCCGACACGGACACGGACTTCCTGCGCCTGAGCGTGGAAGATGACGGCTCGGGTATGAGCCCGGCACAACTCGAAAAGATCTTCGATCCCTTCTACACCACCAAAGAAGTCGGCAAAGGAACGGGCCTCGGGCTCAGTGTCGTGCACGGAGCGGTGGCGCGTCAGGGCGGATTCATCGAGGTGGACTCCGAGTTGGGCCGGGGCACCCGCTTCGACGTCTACCTCCCAGAGACAGCAGCGGCCCATGCAGCTGCTCCTGAGGTCACGCCTGTGCCTTCTGCACCAACGAACGAGACGTTGCTGGTCGTCGACGACGATGTGGGGGTGCTCCGTGTGCTCACCAAGACCTTGACACTGGCAGGATACGACGTCATCCCCTGCGCCGACGGCGACGAAGCGATCACCCGCTACCGAGAACGACAGAACGACATCTCCTTGGTACTGACGGACTCGGTGATGCCGAAGTTGGGCGGCAAGACGCTGCACGAAATCATCACGAGTTCCCGACCCGAGCTGCCCTTCTTGTTCTGCAGCGGCTACACGCCCACCGCCTTTGCCGAAGACTTCTTCGACGACGAGCGGCGGGAATGGCTCGCCAAGCCTTTTCGACCCGGGGACGTGCTGAGCAGAGTCCGAAAGCTGCTCGATCAAGCCCCCAACTGAAGCAGCAGGCTGCGCGAAGGTCCCATGGCGGCTCCCCTCCGAGAGCAACCGATAGCGGCTCTGGTCAGCCGCGTGGCATTTCCATGACGGCGCGCGCGAGCTCGAGGGTGTGACTCTCAGAAAGACCGAAGGCGTGCCCCAAGTCGACGAGCAGCGTCTCCTCCTCACGCGTGATGACGTTATCGACGATGGTCACCTGCGTGGCCAAAGCCAGGACGTTGCGTGTCCTGAGGGGAGGGATCACCTGAGCAATCGCGGCCAATCGCGCCGCACGCCCATCGGTCTCGAAGCGTTCCCTCGCCAAAGCCATCAGCTCGTGAGCCCGCTCCTGATCAATGCCCCCGAGGGTAACGGCCGCGATGCCACGACACATCTCACTCTGCTCGTCAGCACTGACCTCACCATCGGCGTCCGCCGCCAGGAACATCGCCTCGACGATGGCCTCGACGGCTTCGGGCTCCAGGCTGCCCAGGAAACTCCACTCTTCGTCGTTCGTCTCGTGCTCTGCCACGTCAGCCTGTAGTCTAGACCTCACGGTGATGGATGAAGCCACCTGTTTTCGCTTTGTGGGGATCCTGCTGTGGGCCCTAGTCGGCTGCAGGCACACGCCGGCGGTCACCGGAGCCAACGAGGCCCCCACTGGCGCTGTCGAGGACTCCGGCGCTAGCGGAGCGAAGCGACGACCAGCACTGGCGTCGAAGACGCCCGCAACGGAGGCCGAAGACGCCCAGCCGCCCGCATCTGCTCCGGCAACGGAGGCCGCAGAGACGCGCCCGGAAGCGGACGCTGCGGAGACGCACACCACCGAGCACGAGCTCTGTGCGCAGCCGGTATGGCTGCTTGGCCCCGCGCAGGGCGAAGCCGGCAAGCTCGAAGACGGATTGCGTGGAGCGGAGTGGGTTGGAGTCGCACAGACGACATTGCGCCAGGCTGACTGCTCGGGGATCGGTCACTTGCACCTCGCCTTCGAGTCGCCCGACGCCAAGCTGCTCGCCTACGCCCGCGTGCCCCTCTCCCACTCCTTCTTGCCCAGAACGCCCTACTACCTTCTGGGCGCCGAGCGCCAAGCACCGACGGCGCAAAATCTCCGGAGCGTCTGCATTGCGCGGGAGCTGGCCGTGACGGCGCGGGCGCTCTGGGTGCTGCCGCTGGCGGACGAGGCGAGCGCGCAGGCATGGCGAGCGCGGCTCGCGGGGGCACACATTTGTGGGCGGACGAGCGCGCGCTGTCGCGAATGCTCACGTGAGTGCGGCACTGACGAAGGCAGCTGTTGCCGCATGTGGACGGACTCGTGTCCAGGTCCGGAGGGCCGATACTCGACGTGCGCCGGTTTCCTGCCTTGCGATGCGGACTGCTGCGAGACGCGATAGTATGGCACGGTAACCTCCGATGACTGCGCCCCTGCCCCGCGACAAGACCACGAGCTGGGCATCGTCTCACCCCGGTGCCCTGGGGCTGATCGTCATCGCCGCCTTCGTCGTCATCTGTGCAGGCGTGAAAGCCGCCGAGCCGATCCTGACGCCGGTGGTCTTCGGCGTGTATCTGGCCATCGTCGCGACCCCCCTGGTCAAGTGGCTGCAGACACACCATTGCCCGTTGTCACTCGCGGTGTTGGTCGCGCTCGTGGGCGACACCGTGGTCCTGGCAGGCTTCGTCGCGCTGCTGGCGGTGTCCACCTCGGAACTGTACGAGGAGCTCCCGAAGTACGTCAGTCTGCTTCAGGCGCGCGCGGACAACGTCGCGCTGTGGTTGAGCGAGCACGGCGCGCCGACCAAGGCCTCGGAGTTGTTCGACGCGCGGGCGACGGTCGGCATGATCGCTTCGCTGCTCGGCAACCTGGCGGACGTGGTGTGGACGCTCACCATCGCGTTGATCGTCGCGTTCTTCCTGTTGCTGCGCTTTGGCGGATTGCAGGGCACGTCGGAGTCGGCGAGCTTCATCGGCAGCGAGCGCGTGGCGCGCACCTTCAAGGAGGTCAACCGCTACATCGCCGTCAAGACGGCCACGAGCATGGCCACCGGCTTGCTCGTGGGGTGGTGGATCTGGCTGCTCGGGGGGGAACTGCCTGCGCTCTTCGGGCTGGTCGCCTTCCTGCTGAACTACATTCCGAACCTGGGCAGCATCATTGCCGCCATCCCGGCCATCGTGTTGGGTTACCTCAGCGGCGGCTTGGGGCATTCGGTCATGCTGATGGTGGGCTACGTCTGCATCAACGTCGGTATCGGCAACATTCTCGAGCCGCGTGTGATGGGACGCGCGTTGGGGCTATGGCCGCTCGTGACACTGCTGTCCGTGTTCTTCTGGGGCTGGCTGCTGGGCACCATCGGCGCGCTTCTGTCGGCGCTCTTGACGGTGATGCTGAAGATGGTGCTGCTGACGTTGAACGACTTGCGACCGCTCGGGAATATGCTCGGCCCTGTGCCGCGCTTCACCGAAGTCGCGCCGACAGGGGACGCGATCCTCGAGGGCACGCTGCCGCAAACGGGCGCTGACGGCTGAGCCGCCGCGTCGTCGTTCAGCGCGCGCTGAACAGCTCCATCAGCGCGTCGTAGGCCGGACGGGGAACGCGGTCGACGTCGACGATGCCCCAGTACTCCTCGTTGAAGGTTTGATCGGGGTGGGGACCTCCGCCGGGGGCGATGCCGCCGACGTCGTGCTCCGCAGCTGAACCCGCCGCGTCCTTCCACCACTCGTCTGCCCACTCGAAGATCGTACCGCCGGCGCAAACAGCGTCGGCATCCGCGGCGCTGGAATTGTCGAAGAGCAGCTGCGTCAGCGTGCGCGCCGCCTCGGCTTGCGCCTGTGGATTGTAGGAGTCCGTGCTCGCATCGTAGGCATCAGCACCGTACTCCGTCAGCACCAGCGGCTTGTCACTACGCGACGCCCACTGGGTGAACGAATCCCCGAAGGAGAGCCCCCCGTAGTAGTTGACGCCCCAGACGTCGATCTCCGGCATCTGCTCGACCACGGCCGCTTCGGGAACCCCACCGTAGATCGTCATCACCGGATGCGTCGTGTCCGTCGCCTTGACGAGGGCCGCGACTTCGTTCAGGCGCGCCACGCTCTCTTCGTGAGACAGGTCGACGTACAGGCCGTTGTAGTTCCACTCGTTACCCAGCACCCACATCAAGATGGCCGGGTGGTTCTTGACGGGCTCGACGTTGGCCAACACCGTGTCGGGCTCGTTACCGCCGTACGGATAGACCGTGCTCAGCACGTACATCCCCGCCGCGTGGAACTCGTCGAGCACGGCTGCGTCGGTCAGCGGCTCGTAGGTGCGAACGGCATTGATGCCAGCAGCTTGCATCAGCGCGATGTCCTGCCCGGCGTAGCCCGCGAAGTCCAGATCCGCCGGGTGGGTGCCACCTACCGGAACCGGATTCCAGCACACCCCCTGGATGTGAAAGGGCTCGCCATCGACGAGCAGCTGACGGCCATCGACGGAAACCCCCGCCACGGCGGTATCCGGCGGAGCACCTCCTTCACCGCCCTGTCCGCCCGCGCCAGCACTGATCGGCGGCGTACTCGCAGCCCCACCCGTGCCAGATGCGTTCTGCACTCCCCCCGCAGCAGACGTCCCGACCGGCTCCGTCGGACTGGCCGCCGCGCTCGGAGAGCCCCCATCACCTTGCCCGGTCGAAGCGCTAGGCTCAGAGCCGCCCATCGACTCCGCTGACTCGGCACTCGCCGGCCGCGATGGCACGGCAGACTCGGTACTCGACGGCGGCTCAGCGGCTCCGGGCGACAGCGACGGACTCGTCTCACTGCCCGCGCTGCTCGACGAAGGCTCTGCAGATGACGGCGACCCGTTGTCCTCGGGCAGGGACGATGGTTCTCGTCTTTCGTCGGGGCCGCCGCAAGCAGTCGCCAACACGACGCAAGACGCAAACCGGCACCAGCTCATGGGCGCAGCATACCACACGCTCGCCCGGCGAACGCGAAGGCCCCTGTGCCTGGGCCTACCTCGACATGCCCACCCAAGCCCGCGCGAGGCACACGCTCCGCCGGACCGCAGTCGCGCCGGTGGCAGCTCACGACCGTGCCGCGGCGTGCCTGCTCGCTCGAGAGCTCAAGTCCAGCCACCCCGCGCTGGGCGCTGAACCCCCTGCTCGGTCAGGGTTGGCAGCGCCTGGGTCGTCACTTTGAGTCGCCCTCCGGTGCTGAGTGCCATCACGATGTTGGCCGTTTGCACCGCCATCTTGAGCAGCGGACGGTCGGGAAGAATGGCCACCACGTTCCGCAGGTACTTGCGGTCACGACGTTTCATGCGCGCCAGGTACTCCACCCGCGCCTCGCTCGTGTAGTCGCTCATCTTGCGCCAATCGTGGATGATCGTCAGGCCGCCACATTTGTCGATGCGGGCCCACTCGCGCGCGATGACGTGATCGATCGCGTCGTGCAGGGAGGACGCGACTTCCACCGTTCCCGTCGGGTGAACGAGCTGATTGATGAAGGTGCAGGGTTCGGTGAACCACGCGAACCCGAAGCGCGCATCGTACAACTGAATCGGCCAATCCGCGAACGGAGCACGAGGAACGGTGGGCGAGCTCAGACTGGGCCTCATCGCGTGACCACCTCGTCGAACACCTCACACGGGCTGCAGCGGGAAGCCTTCGAGCGGACCCAGTTCGCGCTTGTCGCGTTCGAAGGTAGGATCGCTCTGAATGTACAGCGCCAACAGCTCCGCCAAGGACACGAGGGCGTCCTGATGGGTGCGCTCGTAGCCGTGCGACGCATCAGCCCCGAAGCACACCAGCGCCACGCGCATGTCGTTGCCTGCCTCCAGCGCCGACGCCGCATCGCAGCGATAGTGTTTGAAGACGTCCCGCTGGTGCTCCACGCCGAAGCGCTGGCACAGGTCCAGAAGCTTGTGGGTGAGGTGGTAGTCGAAGGGCCCCGTCGAGTCCTTCATCGAGATCGTCACCCCACGCTCCCGCGAGTTCTGACCCACGGCAGGGGTGGCGTTGTCGACGGCGACCATCTCCGCAACGTCACCGTGGAGAATTGCGGATGCCCCCGTGCCCACCTCTTCCGAGATGGTGAACAACAGGTGGCAATCGACCGGGATCGGCACGCCCGCGTCCTTGACCGCTTTGGCGGCCGCGAGCATGGAGGCAACCCCGGCCTTGTTGTCCAAGTGCCGCGAGTTGACGAAACCGTTGTTGAACTCCGTTTGAGGGTCGAACGCGATGAAGTCACCGATGTGGAAGCCGTGCGCGGCGAGCTCGTCCGCGGTGGTGCAGAAGTCGTCCGTTCGGACCTCCACGTGATCCCAGCTCACCGGCTGCGAGTCGATCTCTTCGTTGAAGGTGTGACCCGACGCTTTGAGCGGCAGGACGGTTCCCCGACGCGCCCCGTGGGCATCCGTGAAGATGGTCACCCGCCCGCCCTCGGCGAAACGACTCGACCAATAGCCGATGGGCACGATCTCCAGGCGGCCGTTGCTCTTGAGGTTCTTGACCATGGCGCCCAGGGTATCGAGGTGGGAAACCACGGCCCGCGCGGGGTGACGGGCTTCGCCGCCGATTTGGGCGCGGATGGCGCCCCGTCGGGTCAGGTCGAAGGGGATCTCCAGACGCGTCAGTTCCTCACCCGTCCAATGAACGACACGATCCGTGTAGCCACTCGGGCTCGGGATGTGGAGCAGCGTGTTGAGTGTCTGCTTGAGGTAATCGACGTCGATGGGGAGGCGCTTGACGTCCGACGTCGCCGTGTACTTGCCTTGCGTCATGTAGATGTAACGGTCTGGGGGAAGAGCAGATCGATGAAGCGCTCCGCGGTTGGCTGCGGTTCGTGGTTCGCTAGCCCGGGACGCTCGTTGGCTTCGATGATCCAGTACTCCGGTTGGTGCACCGAGGGAACCATCAAATCGAGGCCCACCACGGGTATGTCGAGCACTTCGGCCGCGCGCTTGGCGACCTGCACGAGGCGCGGATGCAAGCCGTCGGTCACGTCGTGAATCGTGCCACCAGTGTGCAAGTTCGCGGCTTTTCTCACTTCCAGCGCTTCTTTCGGCCGCAAGACGTCGTCGAGCGAATGACCCGCCTCGGCGACGCAACGCTTGGTCTCGGCATCGACGGGGATTCTGCTCTCGCCGCCTGTCGCGGCTTCGCGGCGTCGACTCTGCTTTTCGATCAGCTCCAGCACGGAGTGCTCGCCGTCACCGACCACGCTCGGTGGGCGCCGTATGGCCGCCGCCACCACTCGAAAGTCGATCACGATGATGCGCAGATCCTGACCCGAAACCATCTGCTCCAAAATCGCGGGGCTACCGCCCTGCCCTGCGGACTCGATGGCGCGGAACATCTCTTCTTCACTGGTGATGCCCACACAAACGCCGAAGCCCTGCTCGCCTCGAGCCGGCTTGACGACGATGCGCTCGTGGCGACGAAGGAACTCGCGACAGACCTCAGGATCGTCGGCGGTCACCTGATTGGGCACCTGCAGCCCCACCTTCGCCAACGCGCGGTGTGTCACGCGCTTGTCGTCGCAGCGACTCATCGCGATCGCGGAGGTCAGCTCGCTCAAGGACTCACGACACGTGATGGCGCGCCCGCCGAAGGACAAGGTGAAGAACGCCAGCTCCGCATCGATGACGTCCACACTGATGCCACGACGCCGGGCCTCGCGAGTGATCAGCTGAGCGTAGGGGTTCATCTCCTCCGCTGGCTCGTGACCGAGGAAGAGCGGTTCGTTGATCCTGTTGCGGTTCTTGACGACGAACACGGGCACGCGCGCGAAGCCCAACGATTCGTAGAGGCGGATCGCCTGGCGGTTGTCGTGCATGACGCTCAGGTCCATGTAGGCGCGGCCCCGCGTCATGAAGTGCTCGATCAGGTGGGTGACCAGCGCGCGACCGATCCCGGGGTGGCTGGTTTGAGGGTCGACGGCGAGTGCCCACAGGCTGCTGCCCCGCTCGGGGTCGTTGAAGGCTTCGACGTGGTCGACGCCGGTAACGGTGCCGACGATCTGTTTCGTCTCCGCATCCTCCGCGACCAAGTACACGAGCTCCGGGCGATTGCGCCCCTGATACATGAAGCTCGGATCCAAGGTGACCATACGCCGGCGCGCGTAAATCTTGTTTGCCCCTTCCGCATCCTGGACGGTCTGCAGTTTACGCACGACGAAGGCCGGCGAGGTGGCGCTCTTGGAACGGTAGTTCTCGAAGTTGAGGCGGTAGCCGTGGGACGGATCGAGGAAGAGCTCCTGCGGCGCCAGCGACAGCACGATGTGCGGCTCCGGCACGTACAGCGCGATGTCCCGCGTGTCTTCCCCTTCGTCGCGGATGGCTTTGGCGAGCTGCTCCGACGAATCGAAGGTATGGGCAAAGAGCAAACGCCCCCAACCGCAATCCACCGTCACGTTGCGTGGCACGTCCTCGCCTTGGCCGCGCAACTTGTGCTTCCACGGCTGCAGCGTGGCCGACTGCACCCGGTCGAAACGATGCTGCTGCTCGAGTCGCCGCTGCGTCTTGGGCGAGACCCGCTCCGCCTTGGGCCGGTTCTCGTCGCCAGTGCTCATGCTGCCGCCTGCAAGTGAGTCTGGAGCCACCACTCGAGCAACGCGACTTGCCACAACTTCGAACCGCGGAGCGGCGTGATGTGTGACTCCGGATCGGACAAGAGCGTCTCCACGTAGCTCGACTGGAAGATGCCCCGTTCCTTCGCGGCACGACAGTGCAGCACCTCTTTGACCCGGCTCAGATAGTCCCCTCTAAGGTACTTGAGCGCCGGCACGGGAAAGTAGCCCTTGGGTCGGTCGATGACCGCCGCCGGAACGACCGCACGCGCGGCCTCCTTGAGCACGTACTTGCCGCCGTCTTGCACCTTGAGCTGCCCGGGCACGCGCGCGGCGAATTCGACCACCTCGTGGTCGAGGAACGGCACCCGCGCTTCGAGTCCCCAGGCCATGGTCATGTTGTCGACGCGTTTGACCGGATCATCGACGAGCATGATCTTCGTATCCAGACGCAACGCCTTGTCGATGGGGAGCTTCGCCCCCGGCTCTGCGAAATGGCGCTCGACGAAACGCTGGCTGAAGTCTTCGCTGACCCACGCCGATTGCAGCACTTCGCCCATCTCGGCGTGGTCACGGTCGAAGAAGTGCTTCTTGTAGTCGGCGACGGGATTCTTACTGTCGAGCATCGGCGGGTACCAGTGGTAGCCGGCGAAGATTTCGTCCGCCCCCTGCCCGCTCTGCACGACCTTGACGTGCTTTTTGACCTCTTCGCTGAGCAGGTAGAAGCCGATCGCGTCGTGGCTGACCATGGGTTCGTTCATCGCGGCGATGCAGCGGTCGAGGGACGGGAGCGCGCGACTGGAGTCGATGAATATCTTGTGGTGCTTGGTCTCGAAGCGGTCGGCGATGATGTCCGAGTACTGAAACTCGTCGCCCTTTTCCTGCCGCACCGTCTCGAAGCCGATCGAAAACGTCTCGATGTGCTGGTGCCCCGCCTCGGCGAGCAGACCGACGACGAGACTCGAATCCAACCCCCCACTGAGCAGCACCCCCACGGGCACGTCTGCCGTCAGTCGGCGCTGAACGGAGCGCCGCATCACCTCCAGCGTGCGCTCCTTCCACGCCTCGAAGTCGAGCTCGCGTTCATCGTCGCGCGGTCCGCACTCGAAGTCCCAGTAGTTCGTCTCTTTGCGCGTGCCGTCCGCCTCGATCACGAGCAGCGTCGCCGGCGGCAGCTTGCGCACGTCTTTGAGGATGGTGTGGGGCGCGGGCACCACCGCGTGGAAGCTCAGGTAGTGGTGCAACGCCACCGGATCCAGCTCGTGAGAGACGTCCCCTGCCGCCACCAACGCCGGCAAGCTGGACGCGAAGCGCAAGCGCTTGCCGCTCTCGCTCAGGTACAGCGGTTTGATGCCGAGGCGGTCGCGCCCCAAGATCAAACGTTTGCTGTCGCGTTCGAACAGGGCGAAGGCGAACATACCGTTGAGGCGCTCGACGAAGCTTTCCCCCCACGCGTGGTAGGCCTTGAGGATGACCTCCGTGTCCCCCGTGGAGAAGAAGCGGTAGCCCATCGCGGACAGCTCTTGTCGCAGCTGTGGGTAGTTGTAGATGGCGCCGTTGTAGACGACGCTCAATCCCAGCTCGGGATCGAGCATCGGCTGCTGGGCGTGGTCGCTCAGATCGATGATGCGCAGACGACGGTGCCCGAACGACGCGCTGTCGTAAGCGACCTTACCGCTGCCATCTGGCCCGCGGGGAACCATCACCCGCATCATTCGGTCAACGGCTGCGTCGTCCGTGGGTTGTCCGTCGAAGCGCACTTCGCCGCATATTCCGCACACTATCTACCTCGATCCGCTGTGAGGGCGCACGACGAAGCCCGCCGCTCGATACGAGATCCGGGATAACAGACCGATCGGTGGGGGTCCACCGGCCCCCCGAGGTGATCACGGCTTCATCTCCGTCGAACGGTCGTGCAGAGTTTCTGCCGCTGCGGGAACGCCTGCTCTGCTGGTCGAAAGATTTCGAAAGCTGTTCCCCTGTGTTGCAGGACTCGACGCAAAGCAGAGAAAATGGCCTGCGACTGCATTCGAGCCCCACTGCCCAGCCGTGTCATGCAGCGCCAATACCGCAGGGGGTGCGGACTTCGTGGGCGAGATTACCACTCGGCAGCGGCAACGGTGCCGAGCGCAGTCAGTGCATGTGAAACGCTCCAACGCCCGACCAGCTGGCCAACATGGCCAACGCTCACGACGCAGTGCGCCCTGAATCGCCGTGCTGCACGTCGAATTCGGACCCCGCCCGAATTCAACGTTAGCTCAGCGCAGCCACTCAGCGACGCCGACGACGCACCAGCCAAGCCAGACCCAAGAGGCCCAGCCAGGCAGACGCGGGCTTCGATTGCTGGCCCACGACGGTGCAACCGCAGCCACCACCGCCGCCGCCACCGGAGCCCACGCTGGGTTCGCCCGCGTCGGAGTCGTCGTCGGCGTCCTCATCGGCGCCCGCATCACCGCTGGTGTCGCCGCCTTCGTCGCTGGCCGCTTCGTCGACGTCCGTCGATTCGGTGGCTCCGTCGGTGGCGCTCTCGTCCGTGGCAGTGGCTTGGTCCGTGCCTTCGTCGACGGTAGGATCGTCTGCCGCGGGCTCGTCCGCCGGATCGTCGCCACTCTGGGTGTCGTCCGGCACTTCCGGTCCCGAACCGATGCCGAGATCGGCCAGCTGCTGGCCCACGTCGGCGATGTTGTCGTCGATCACGTCCCCTTCGCCGCTGGTGCCCAACTGCAACACGCGCAGGTTGAAGGGCAGCTCGCTGTCGTCGCCGATCGGCCACGTACGCCCATTGCCCTCAATCACGATGCCGCTGTCGAACTCGATGCGCCACTCGTTGTCCATGTCGCACTGCATGACTTGCGTCGCGGTGTGCTGGTTGGCCACGTCGGGCAGATCGGAGTTGAAGTCGAAGGCCGGATCCGCGGTCATCTCGTCGGCGGACATCGTCGTGTAGAAGCGCGTGACCGTCGAGTTTTCCTCGAACAGCGTGCGAGTGTCGGCCAGCGGCGAGATCACCAAACGGTCCAGCTCCGCGAGGAAAGTGGGCACGTCGATGGCGAGCAACGGATCGGTCTCCGGATCGTAGTCGGTGGAGGGGTAAGACTCGTTACGCACCGGGACGTCGACCTGGAAGTAGCAGCTGACACAGCCGATGAACTGCTCCGCCGTGGCGCCTTCGCGCAGCGGCACGACCTCGGGGTCACGGATGACGTCGACGAAGCCGTCGTAGCTGCCGAAGCTGTACACGGCCTGCTGGAAGAACTGCTCCAACGACTGAAACTGTCCCGTGCGCAGATTGTCCCAAGAGTACTCTTCCCAGGTGGCGTAGGCAGCCTCGGCGAGCACGCCGGCCGGGCCCGCTTGCTCGGTCACGAAACCCTGACCACCGGCCTCGTCGGCCGCAGCGATCACGACGTCGTTGTACGTCCCGTTGGGGTTGAACCAATCGATGCGCGCCTCGTTCAGCTCCAGGTGCAGGTAGTTCTGCGGGATGGCCCGAGAGTCACCCAAAACCCACACCTTGATGCCCATGTCCGGATTGGCCGCCACCGCCGTCGGGCGCAGCGGGATGAAGGGCTGCTCGCTCTCGTAGTCGAGGCGGATGGGGCGGATCGAGCCGGCGTCGTTGCCCTTCGTCAGGCGGAAGGCGAGCAGCGTCATGTCCTGCTCCAGGTAGGGCCGCAGCACGTCCGGGCCGAGATCACCGACGTCGTAGCCGTTATCCACGAGCCAATCGACGGCCACCTGCGCCGGATCGTCGAGATCCGGATTGACGGCGATCTGCTCGTAGTCGTAAGGGCCGGCGGTTCCCGACGCGATGACCTCGACCGCAGCCTCTCCGTCGTCCGAAGCGAAGTCCCCCGGACCCGCCGTCGGATCGCCTGCAGCTTGCGGCGCATCGTCGAGGGCGTTGTTGTCGAAACAGCTCGGATCGGTCGTGACGTTGAGGAAGTAGGAGGGGTTCGTCTGCGCCTCGATACGGTCGAGAGAGGTCGTCGAACCGACGCCGACCTGCGTCTCTCCCGGCGGCACGGGCAGCACCCAGGCGAACTCCTCCGACGGGCCTTCGTACTGGATCTCGATGATGGCCGTGACGGTGCCGTCGTCGTTGTCCGCGAAGATGATGCGCTCGGCGGCCTGATTGACGGGCTGAGCCGCATTGCAGAACAGACCACCACAGGCGTGAGCGGGCGTCGGGCTGACGGCCAGCCCGGTCGAGATGGAAGCGATCAGTGTCAGTAGTCTCTTCAAAGTCATTTGTGCTTTCTCCGTCCTAGTCGTTGCCATCAAGCCCGGCGCCGTCGGCGCAGCAGCCCCGCCAGAGCCAGCAACAAGAGCCCACTCGAAGCGCCGCGTGAGCTCGGGGTACCGACCACACGACAGCCGCAGCCATCGTCGCCGCCGCCAGCCTCGCCATCGACCGAGGGCTCGTCATCCGCGCCCGCATCGCCGGCCTCGTCGTCGGTGGCCTCGTCGGTGGCCTCGTCGTCGGTGGCCTCGTCCGTGGCTTCTGCGTCCGTCGCCGCGGGCTCCGCGTCCGTGGTCGCGTCGGTTTCGTCCGCAGCGCCGCTGCCACCACTGCTGCCTTCACCCGCGGCATCGATACTGCCGATGCCGAGATCGGCCAAAAGCTCACCCACGGCAGCGACATTGTCGTCGATGACGTCGCCCTCGCCCTTCGTGGAGAGCTGCAGCACACGCAAGTTGTACGGCATCTCGCTGTCCGCAGCGACGGGCCAGGTGCGGCCGTCGCCTTCGACGGTGATACCGCTGTCGAACTCGATGCGCCATTCCGACTCGCCGTCGCACTGCATGATCTGGTCGGCGACGTGGTTGTTGTCGACGTCTTCCAGCTCCGAGTTGAAGTCGAAGGCTGGGTCGGCCGTCATCTCGTCGGCAGACATCGTGGTGTAGAAGCGCGTGACGTTCGAGTTTTCCTCGAACAAGGTGCGCGTGTCCGCCAGCGGCGAGATGACCAAGCGCTCCAACTCGTCGAGAAAGCCCGGGACGTCGATGGCGAGGATCGGATCCGTCTCGGGGTCGAACTCCGTCGGCGGGTAGGCCTCGTTGCGCACGGCCACGTTCTCTTGGAAGTAGCAGCTGACGCAGCCGATGAACTGCGCCGCCGTCGCGCCCTCACGCAGGGGCACGGTGTCCACGTCGGCGATGACGTCGATGAAGCCGTCGTAGCTGCCGAAGGAGTACACGGCCTGCTGGAAGAACTGCTCCAACGACTGAAACTGCCCCGTGCGCAGGTTGTCCCAAGAATACTCTTCCCACTGAGCGTAGGCCGCTTCGGCAAATCCCGCTGCGGGCCCGGCTTGCTCGGTGACGAACCCCTGGCCGCCGGCTTCGTCGGCAGCGGCGGTGACCACGTCGTTGTACGTCCCGTTGGGATTGAACCAATCGATGCGCGCCTCGTTCAGCTCCAAGTGCAGGTAGTTCTGCGGGATGGCGCGCGAGTCACCCAAAACCCACACCTTGATGCCCATGTCCGGATTGGCCGCGACCGCCGTGGGCCGCAGGGGGATGAAGGGCTGATCGCTCTCGTAGGTCAGGCGGATGGGGCGGATCGAGCCACTGTCGCTGCTCTTCGTCAGACGGAAGGCGAGCAGGTTCATCTCTTGTTCGAGGTAGGGGCGCAGCACGTCCGGCCCCAGCTCGCCCACCTCGTAGTTGTTGTCCTGCAGCCAATCGATGGCCACCTGAGCGGGGTCGTCGAGGTCCGGATTGACGGCGATCTGCTCGTAGTCATAGGGGCCCGCGGTGCCCGAGGCAACGACGGTGACGCCGGAGTCCCCTTCTGCTGCCGGCGGGGTCGCGCCGGGCACGCCGCCCACGGCGCCCGAGGAGTCGCGCGCCACCGCGTCCGCGCCGTCGAAGCAGCTGTCGTCGAAGATGACGTTGAGGCGATAGAAGGGGTTACTCTGGGCCTCGATGCGGTCGAGCGAGATGGTGGAGCCGACGCCGACGTCCGTTTCACCGGCGGGCACGGGCAGCACCCAGCCGAACTCGTCGGGCGGGCCCTCGTACTGGATCTCGATCACGGCGGTGACGGTGCCATCGCCGTTGTCCGCGAAAATGATGCGCTCCGCGGCCTGGTTCACGGGTTGCGCGGCGTTGCAGAACAGGCCGCCACAGGCGCTCGCTTCCTGCGCCGTCAAGGCGGTCACGGCGCTCATCCCCAGAGCAAAACAAGCTTTCGTCAAGTGAGTCGTTGGTCTCATATCCTTCTCCACCGGCAACGGTACTCTCTCGGCCCGAACAGGGCAAACGCGCGTATACGCTGTGTGGAGTGCGGAAAGGAAAAGCCCAGCGCCGCGCGCGTGCCACCAAAGGAGCCCGCTCCAAGGCGCCGCGGCAATAGAACATTCCCATGTCAGCACACACTTCGCGCCGCTGATTTACGTTGGCGCAAGAACGCCGCTCCATCGAAGACGCGCGAGAGAACCCCAGACATGTTCCAGGCGTCGTCGAGGACGTCAGCAGCCCCGAGGAGCGTTCGGCGAGGGCGACGGGTTGGACCGCCGCGAGGTGTCGTGCCGAGTCTACGCTAGCTTGGGGCGAGCAATGCGGGTTCAGCAGAAGCCGTGCAGGAAAAGACCGAGATGGCGCACTCGACGTCGCCCTCGGTCAGTTCGGCTTGCGATAGAAGTACGAATCCAGCTTGGGCAGTCGTTTTCTGCAGGCGGGACCGAGATGGAGCGCCCCCAGTTGCGCCAGCGTCCTCGAGAACTACGAGCCTGCCGTCAGGGCGAAGTATCCTGCGTATCTCCGCGAGGGCGAGGTCGGGCTCTTGCCAGTGATCGAAAGAGTCGAAAGCCAAGACGACGTCTGCGACGCGGTCCTCGACGGGGATGTTCTCTGCAGAGCCGACGCGGAACTCGATGCGTGCGGCAGGTTGATGCTCGCGAAGACGCTGCCGAGCGATGTCGACCATGCGCTGGACGGGATCGATGCCGATGAGCTCGATGTCTGGGTGAGTTGAGGAAAGGTGGCGAAGGGCAGCGCCGGTGCCGCACCCGACATCGACGACAGTCGAAACGTTGGTAAAGTCGATGGCGTCGACACCGAGGCGATTGGTGGGGTATTCACCGTAGTTGTTGGCGTACCAGTTCGCGGTTTCATCCGTCCACGTGGGCATGTCGCGGGGATAGAGGATGGCTGCTGCGGAGTCGAAACGTTTCTGGAAGCGCAGTCACGATGGGATCGTCAGTGGGGTCAGGCGACTCGGAGCGCGACGGCGCGCCACAGCGCGGCCCGGGTGAGGGCTCGAGCAGCCGCGGAGGAGGCGCGACGACTTCGGCACGCGGCGCGAAGAGTCCGGAAGAGGGCGCGAAGGACTCGGAGGAGGGCGCGAAATCGCCGGAAGGGCTTGGCGAGCCCGCGGGAAGGGGGTGCGAAAAGCGAGCAGCGGCGCGCGCAGGCGGCGGTAGAGGGTGCGCGGCGGGAGAAACGGATGGGGCCCGCCGAGCGCGCCCTCTTTCGGAGCTCCCCAACGAGCCGCCCCCGTCTTTGCTGGACTGGAGGTGGTCTTTCTCGGCGGGTCCCAGCTCTTCGTGGCGAGCTGAAGCTGGGCATCCGGGCATGGGGGTTGGGCTCGGCGCGCAGCTCGCCTGGCGCTGCTCGTCGCTGATCGCCTGCTCCCGCTCCTGGGCACGCCTGGCTTGCGTGGCGTCGCTAGGCGAGGCTACCGCCGCGACTGAGGGCGGCAGTTCTCCACCAGCGCGTCGTAGGTCGCCCGCGCACCTTCCGTGGTATTTTCGAACTCGTGGGGGGTGTTGGGTACACAGGTGAACGAAAGCTCGCTGGTCACGGCGTCGCCCCACAGCTGGCCATGGCTCAGTCCGATCGTGTCATCGATGGCGCCGAAGAGGACCATCGCCTTGGTGGTGGGGTAGTTCAGCGTGGCATCCGGGGCGAGCACACCAGCCTCGAGCAGCGCGCCGCGATCGGCCTCGGTGGCGCTGCTGCAGGTGTCATCGTCGAACATGGTGTCGAACACCGAAGCGACGCGCTCGTCGTAGCAAATGGTTCTGTCGATGCCGCAACTGGGTATTGCGAGCGGCGCGGCATCGTCGCACAGGCAACCGAGATCGGGCCGCGCCATGGGTGGGCCTCCATTGACGGCGACGAAGTCGAGCACGTCGTGCAGCCCGTAGTGCGCCAAGGCGTATGCGATCTGCCCGGCGCCGCCGCTTCCCCCTGCGGCACAGAAGCCGGTGTCTTGCCCACCATCGTGATGGTTGTCGTAGATCCAGCGCATGGCCGTCGACGGGCGGCAGGCGAGCTGGCGAGGCCCCCCGGGCCCTTGAAGCCAACCACCGGTTCCGGTCCACTGGATCTGCGCCATGGCGTAGCCGTCGTCGTAGAGCTCGGAGACGACGACGTTCGAGTACGTCAGACCGCTCTCGTAGATCAGATCCCCATATCCGCCCGTGGTGAACACGACCGTGGCGACCGGATCGCTCGGCTGGATCAACTTCACCAGCGCCGTGGTCGTCTCAATCTCCGGACATGCCACCGACAGGGCGTAACAGCTCACGTCGGTGCCACAACACACGTCGTTGTCGTCACAGGAGACGGGACGGGCGGTCACTTCCCCGAGGGCGTCGGAGACACCGCTCCCGCCAGGCTCGGTCGTGTCGGGCCCAGTTGCGTCGGGGTCCGTCATGTCGGGCTCCGTCGAGTCAGGATCCATCGCGTCGGGATCCAGCGAATCGGACTCTGCCGAGTCGGTGTTCGTCGTGTCGGGTTTCGTGTCGGGATCTGCGGAGGCAGGATCGGCAGAGTCGGGGTCTGGCGAGTCGGGGTTGCTGGAGTCGGATTCGCTGGCGTTGGGCTCAGCGGAGTCAGCTTCGGTCGCGTCCGAGCCAGCGGCATCGCTTTCGGCGGAGTCGGATGGCGCGGAGTCGGTCTCCTGCGATTCCGTTTCGGCGGAGTCGGCTGCTACGTCCGAGCCGGTAGCACCGCGTTCGGCAGCCGACTCTTCGGGCCCCGGAGAGATCAACTTGGCACATGCCGACAGCCCGAGCAGCAGTGCGCTGATGAGGGCCGAATGGCGCGCGGCACCTCGCAGGGGCTGTTTTTGCCGGCGCTGGTCGCTCGCCGTTACCGAGCCACTCGCCGCCGGCCAGTCTCCGCGCCGAGGTTGGGAGCCGCGGGGGGTGCACGGCGGCATCACTTCGGGTGCTCGCGAGGGTTGGGAGTCACGGGGACTCGCTGCACGAGCCTGTGTGTATCGAGCGGAACGGGTTGCCTTCACCAGATGCGATCTCCCTTGGGGTCGGAAGTCCAGACGGACATCTGCCGCACAAGTTGACCTGGCGCTCGCGACAAAGACCAGGCATCGCTCCTACATTTCCTCGTCGCACGAGTCTTTCCAAGACCTTACGCAAGACAAACGCCCGCTGGCTCACGTTCGCTCAAGCCCCAACGCGAGCGAACTACCGACCGGAGCCCACTTCGGACGGCGACGCTGCGCCCGCGTCGGGCCGCGACGATACGCCGGCGTCGGGCTGCGACGATGCGCAACGCTCCCCTCCCGCCATGCCGCATCGCGTCGAAGGCTCCGCTACCACGCAGGACTCGAAAAAGAAGGCGTCACAACGCGCCGAGTGCGACGCGTCGCTGACGACGAAGGGTAGCGCATGAAGCTTCTCCGAGCGAGTCGCGACGCGTCGCTGGCAACGACGACAATGGCTCGTGATGCTGCTTCGGGGTGAGTCGCGACGCGTCGCTGACCACGACGACAATGGCTCGTGAAGCCTTTTCCTGGGGAGTCGAGGTGCGGCCCTTGCGCGGCTCCCTCTGCGGGCTTGGCGCCGCGGTGCGGGCCAACGACGCAACACGAGCGACAGCGCGCTCGCTGCCGCGTGGCTCAACCCACCACACGACACATCCCCTTCCCCGGCTGTTCACTCTGCCGCACGCGACTCGCGCACGCGACTCACCGCGCGCAGAAACACCGAACAGCAAGCGCCACATCGATGCCACCGCGCCGGCTGGGTTCGCGCGCAATTCACCGCGTGCGCTGGCCACCGAACAGCGATCGCCGCGTTCGAATGCGACCGCGCACGTTGAACTCACGTCGCAATTCACAACGTGCGCTCGGCACCGAACAGCGCTCACCGCATCGACGCAACCGCGCCGGTTGGGCTCACGCGCGATTCACAGCGTGCGCAGGTAGGCGACGAGCGCTTGGCGGTCGGGGGCGTCGAGGGGCTGCTGCTGCCCCATGCTGCCCTGCGAGTGAACGAGCATGTCGTCGAGGCTGGCGTAGCTGCCGTCGTGGAAGAACGGCGCGGTGCCGGCGATGTAGCGCAGCGAGGGCGTGTCGCGAGTGACCTGGCCCTCGAGCTCGTGCTGGTCGCCGTCGACGGTGCCCTCGGCGTCGTGGCAATCCGCGCAGCCCACCTCCGCGTCGTAGAACAGCGCCTCGCCGCGCGCCACCTCGTCGCTGTTCGCCGCTGAAGCGCGCTGGGGGCCGGGCAGATGCTCCAGGTAGTTCACCAGCGTCGCGAGCTCCGCGTCGCTGAGCCCCGTGCCGTGCAACTGCTGCTCGATGGTGTGCGTCACGTGCTCGCTCAGCGTCGCGTGTTCACCACGCCAGCCGTAGGGCGCGGTATCCTGCACGCGCCCGGCGAGCATCATGGTCTGACGCGTCGCGAGCTGTCCCGGGGTGCGCCAACTCAGGCCGTCATCACGACCACTGGGATGACAGCTGGCACACGCGCGACCGTCTTTGCTGATGGCGGCATCCAAGGCGCGGTGAAAGAGCGCCCGCCCGGCGAGGGCTGCGAGCTTCTCGGCCTCGCTCGCCGAAAGCTCGACCGGCACGCTCGCCAACAGCGGGCCGGCGGGCGTCTCGGCCTGGCGCGCCTGTAAAGCTTCCGGACTGTGCTCGCTGCGGCGCGGAGCCGGCGCCGCGGGCAGCTCGAGACGCGACAAGCTGCGCTCGAACTCGGACCAGACGAGCAAGCTACGCCTGCTTTGCTCGAGATGCAGCGCCGTCGGCCCCGCCGGCACACGCCACGCCGTCCACTCGGTGCGCGCCGGATCGCGCGCCCAGGCGTCGTATTCGAGCACTCGCCCCGAGCCCGCACAAGCGACGAGCAGACTGCCGCG
>JBNKHV010000169.1:0-4336 GCA_050290545.1 Polyangiaceae bacterium
AACACGGACTCGCTTCCCGCTCCTCCGCGCTTCGCTACGAACCAGTCCGGGAGAAAGCTTCTCGAGATCAGGTCTCAGCTTCCCGCGGGCAATCAGCGCGAAGACACTAATGCACGATGATCAACGCTCGCTGCGTTGCAGCGTCGACGTCGGTGACTCGCGCCACCTTCTGCGCCAAGGGACATGCGTCTGATGTGTTTCGCGGTGGGGTCCACATGAACGTGTCGAAGCGTGAGTCGATTCACCAAATATGGTGCATCCGCCCGGCGCACTGACCATCGCAGAACGAACACCATGCGATTTCCGCGTGTGTTCCGCATGGCACGGCCGTTGCTTTAGTGAACGAGCATTACCCTCCCTCATCTCCCTGAAACGCTTCGAGCCCCTTCTCAGGCTCGAAAGGAAGGAAGCCTTCATGAGACAGCGCGGCCCCCTCAGTGACCCATTCAGTCCCGACAGCGACCTCAGTCACGGCTCCCACGGCCACTTCGACGGTGAACACTCGACCCAGTGTGAACACGGTCACCACTGCCAGCACCACTCGCATGCGGCCGAAGCTGTCGGCCACTCGCATACCGAGCCTCAGCACGAAGACGACCAGCACGGACAAGATCCCTACTCATCGACCGAGGCCCTGATGGACCGCGCCGTGGAGGGCGCCGTGGTCCGCGCGATGTTCGGAGGCAACGAAGTCGCTCGGCGCACGTTCATCCGCGCCGTTGGAAAGAGCACGTTCTACGCCGCGCTATCGAGCGTCTTTCCACTCGCCGCTTGCCAGAGCAACACGAAAGAAGAGGTCGAAGCCACCACCAAGGGCGCTCAGGCCGAGAGCACCAAAAACCCGCTCGAGAAGAGCAAGCTCAGCGTGGGTTTCGTTCCCATCACCTGCGCAACACCGATCATCATGGCCCACCCCCTCGGCTTCTACAAGAAGTACGGGCTCGACGTCGACGTGATCAAAACTGCAGGCTGGGCCGTCGCGCGAGACAAGTCACTGAGCAAGGAATACGACGCGTCACACATGCTGACGCCCATGCCCCTCGCCATCACCCTGGGGGCTGGCTCGACTCCCACCCCATACCTCATGCCAGCGGTGGAGAACATCAACGGCCAGGCGATCACGTTGCACATCAAGCACAAAGACAAGCGCGACCCCAAGGATTGGAAGGGCTTCAAGTTCGCCGTGCCCTTCGACTACTCGATGCACAACTTCCTGCTCAGGTACTACGTGGCGGAACACGGCATCGATCCCGACAAGGACATCCAGATCCGCGTGCTGCCTCCCCCGGAGATGGTCGCCAATCTCAAAGCGGGTAACGTCGATGGCTACCTGGCCCCCGATCCGTTCAACCAGCGCGCCGTCTACGAGAAGGTCGGCTATCTCCACCTCTTGACCAAGGACATTTGGGAGGGACACCCCTGCTGCGCCTTCGCTGCCAGCCAGGAATTCGCCACCAAGATGCCAAACACCTTCGGCGCTCTGTTCAAGTCGATCGTCGACGCGACCCACTATTCCTCCAACCAGGACAACCGAAAGGAGATCGCGGCAGCGATCGCGCCGAAGAACTATCTCAATCAGCCCGTCACGGTCGTGGAGCAAGTTCTCACCGGCAAGTTCGCCGACGGCCTCGGTGAGGTCAAAGAAGTCCCGAACCGAATCGACTTCAACCCCTTCCCCTGGCACTCGATGGCGGTCTGGATCCTGACGCAGATGAAGCGCTGGGGCTACGTGGAAGGCGACGTCGACTACAAGAAGATTGCCGAGCAAGTCTACATCGCGACCGATTGCGGCAAGATCATGAAGGACTTGGGCTACACCCCTCCGAACGACACCTATGAGAAATACACCATCATGGGCAAGGAGTTCGATCCGGACAAGCCCGACGAGTACATCGCCAGCTTCCCGATCAAGAAAGGCTGAGGTCGATGGACGACACGCTGAAGAAGTCGGTCATCGTCTCCGTCGTCGTACTCGTCGTCGCGCTGGGCCTCTGGGAAGGCAGCACGATGTCCATCGTCGGCGGCGGCGCAGAAAGCGAGTATGACGCCCTGGTCGCGGGCGCCGAGGACGCCGCCCGCATCCCACCTCCGTCGCAAGTGTTCGCACTCGCCGTCGAGCAACTCTCGGACCCGTTCTACGACCGTGGTCCGAACGACAAGGGCATCGGCCTGCAGCTACTCTACTCGCTGGGGCGCGTCATCACGGGTTACCTCGCCGCGCTGTTCGTGGCCATTCCCGCCGGCTTCTTGATCGGGATGTCGCCCGTCATGATGCGAGCGCTCAACCCCTACATTCAGCTGCTCAAGCCGATCTCGCCTCTGGCGTGGATGCCGATCGCGCTATTCGTGATCAAGGATTCCGTCTCGTCGTCGATCTTCGTGATCTTCATCTGCTCGCTGTGGCCGGTGTTGATCAACACGGCATTCGGCGTCTCGACGGTTCGCAAAGACTTCATCAACGTGGCTCGGACACTCGAGCTATCCCCGATCCGGACGGCGCTCACCGTGATTCTGCCAGCCGCAGCCCCCACCATCTTGACCGGCATGCGGATCTCCATCGGCATCTCTTGGCTCGTCATCGTCGCCGCCGAGATGCTCGTCGGCGGCACGGGCGTAGGTTACTACGTCTGGAACGAGTGGAACAATCTGGACTTGGCCTCCGTCATCTTTTCGATCCTGATGATTGGTGCAGTCGGAATGATGCTGGATTGGATCCTGGCTCGCGCAGCGCTCACCGTCAGCTACCAGGACTGACCCGCAGATGCGACTCCAAAGGACGTCATGAGCACACAACCATACCTATACGTCGACAACCTGTGCATGCGCTTCCCTTCCGGCAAGAAGACGGAGGAGTTGACTGTCTTCGACGAGGTCACCTTCGGCGTAGCCAAGGGAGAGTTCGTCTCCATCATCGGCCACTCGGGCTGCGGCAAGTCCACCATCCTCAACGCCATTGCCGGGCTGAGCGCGCCAACGTCGGGCTACGTCTTCGTCAATGGGCGCCGCGTCACCGAGCCTGGTCTCGGGCGTGGTGTCATCTTTCAGAACCACAGCTTGCTACCGTGGAAGACGGCGCTGGCCAACGTCATGTTCTCGGTTCGAGCCAAGTTCCCGGCTTGGTCCAAAGCTGAGGTCCGGGACCACAGCTACAAGTACCTGGACATGGTCGGGCTCAGGGATGCCGCCCACCGACGGCCAGCGCAGCTCTCGGGCGGCATGCGCCAGCGCGTCGGGATCGCGCGGGCGTTTGCGATCGAACCTCAGATCCTGTTGATGGATGAGCCGTTCGGTGCGCTCGACGCCCTCACCCGAGGAGCCATCCAGGATGAGCTCGTCGCCATCTGCGCCAAGACTGGCCAGACGGTGTTCATGATCACCCACGACGTGGACGAAGCCATCTACCTTTCGGATCGCATCTTGCTGATGTCGAACGGGCCCGACGCTCGGGTGGCAGAGCAGGTCGACGTCGGCATCGAGCGACCGCGCAGCCGAAGCCAGATGTCGAAACTGCCGGAGTACTACGAGCTTCGCGCCAACCTACTCGACTTCTTGACCACTCGGGCCCAACGAAAACCCACGGAGGCCCCCACAACCGCCACGGAAGACTCGCCGGCAGGCGCCAACACCAACTCGGGATATCGCATGACGACTCCCTCCCCACTGATCACACGTCGGGCCGCTGGCAGCGACAACGCGTGAATGTCGGATACCCCCAATCTCTTCTACCTGACAAGCAACCCACCAAACCACAGGAGCAAGCGCAAGATGGACAAGAGCGAAATGAAGACCACCATTTTGGAGGCCAAGAAAGCCAAAGGCGTCAGCTGGACGGCACTCAGCGAAGCGGTTGGAATGGCGGAGGTGTACATCGCCTCCTGCGTCTATGGCGAGAACTCCATGACGAAGGACGTGGCCGACAAGCTCTGCTCGGCGCTCGAGCTGAGCCCCGAAGTTGCCGCCGCGCTGACGGAATACCCGATGAAGGGCCAATCCCTCGGCCAGACGATCCCGACCGACCCGCTCATCTACCGCTTCTACGAGATCATGCAGGTCTACGGCACTGCCGTCAAAGACGTCGTGCACGAGAAGTTCGGCGACGGGATCATGAGCGCCATCGACTTCAAGATCGACGTCGGCAAGGAGGCCGATCCAAAGGGCGACCGCGTCGTGATAACGATGAACGGCAAGTTCCTGCCGTACAAGACTTGGTGAACGCACGTGAGCAAGCCGCCGTTGCCACCGTTTACCTGGGCGACCGCGACCCAGAAAGTCAGAATGGCGGAAGACGCGTGGAACACGCGGGACCCAGAGCGTGTGTCCTTGGCGTACAGCGAGG
>JBNKHV010000170.1:0-4495 GCA_050290545.1 Polyangiaceae bacterium
CTGAGCGAGCAGGCGCTCTGGGTCAGGCTCCGCTCGCGTCAGGTCCTGGGTGTTCAGTTTCGGCGGCAAGTGATTGTCGGGGACTTCATCGTGGATTTCTGCGCCTCGTCGGTCCGCGTCATCGTGGAAGTGGAGGGCGGGTACCATGCCGCCCAGGTGCAGCTGGATGCGCGCCGGGAGCGCAAGCTGCAGCGGGCAGGTTATCACGTCGTCAGGCTCTCGCATGAGCTCGTCATCGCGCAGCCGGAGGCCGCTGTGGAGCAGGTGCGCGTGGCCGTCGCCGCGCGGCTGGCTGCTCGGAGAACGCTCGCCGCTCGGTGAGCGTGACCTCACGCGCCGTCGCCCTCGCCTTCCCCTTGCGCGTCCTCTGTCCCCCACTCGAACATCTCCTCCAGCCACGAAAACGCCTCCCACTCTTCCGGTATCTGCTCGCGCGCTCGTGTTGCCGCATCGGCGACGCTGAGCTCGGCGCGCTGCCACGATAGCCTCGCCTTGCGACGACCCGTCCGCCAAAACGTTGCCAGCGCCTCCTCCACGAGCTCGCGGGACAGGTACGGGCTCCGACCCCACCAGCGTCGCCTGGGCGTCCGCAAGCCGTACCCCGACCGGCGTCGGTACACCGTCATCGACCACTGTCCGCGCCACCACCGTAGCCTCCAAAACTGATGGCTCACCACCGCCACCACCGGAGACTGGTGCGGACAGTACAGCACCATCAGCCCGCCAGGATCCAACGCGAGGCGGTCGAGCAGCACGGAGACATCCTGCCACGAGCCAAGCCGCATCACTTCCCAGCCCTCCTCGCCGAGGACACGTGCGCCCGTCACGTACGGACGCTCGTCCGCCTTCGACGCGGGGCGCCTCCCCTTGCCTCGGACCCGCTTGCGCTTGCGTGCTGCCATCGTCGTCATCTTCCCGGCGCGTGGGGTCGTGCCCGGTGCTCTGGGTTTGGGAGTCTACCCCGCGTTGGTTCCCACGCGTTGGGCACACCACAGGCGTCCCCATTTTCTCCGCTGAAACTCTCTTCTGGCAGCGTAGCCGTCCGTTCATTTGATGCAGACAGCGCTTTGCCACGCCGCGGCTGACGGGTGACCCTGCGCCGCCGTGACTGCCAGACTCCCACCCGTTCCACTGCCCAAGGAGTGGCCCGAACACGTCGGCCACGGCCTCGTCGCTGCCATGGCACTCGCCCATTTGACGCTCACCCCCGTCCGCGGCTGGTGCGCTGATAGCCCCCTGCATCGCGTGCAGCTCCGGGGCGAGGTCGAGCGGCTGCGCACCCTCGTCGCCCTGCTGAAAGAGGAAAACGACCTCCTCCGTTCGCGACAAGGGCAAATGCCAGCTGCCAGCCGTAACCACTACACTCCTGTCGAGCGGCTGCGCATCCTGCAACACAAGGCGGCCCGCTGCTGGAACAACTCGCAGACCGCCCGTGCCTTCCTCGTTGCGCCGTCCACCATCGCCGAGTGGATGCGCCGTCTCGAAGAAGACGGACAAACGGAGTTTCTGAAACCTCGTTTCCCCGTCAACAAGTTCCCCGAGTACGTCAACCACGTCATCCAGGATTTCAATGCCCGCTTTCCCCACCTCGGCAAGAAGCAGATTGCCGACATGATCGCTCGGCTGAGCCTGCACGTCAGCGCTTCGCACGTCGGCCGGCAGCTGAAGAAGCGCTTGTTTGGACGGCCTCCGCCAAAGCAACGCGCAGCGCATCCTGGCGAAGCGTCCGTAGGTGCCGAGCCGGTCGCCAGTGACCAGGCGCAGCGCACCGTCACGGCCGACGCGCCCAATTCCTTGTGGCACATCGACATCACGGTCGTGTCCACCGCGCAGGGCTTTGCCGTGCCGTGGTTTCCGTTCTCCCTGCCCAACGTTTGGCCGCTGTCGTGGCACGTGGGCGTCGTGCTCGATCATTTCTCCAGGAAGGTGCTCGCCACTGGCGTGTTTTTCAGAGAGCCGTCCTCGGCGCAGATGTGCGTGCTCATGCAGCGTGCCGTCGACAACGCTGGCGCGCTGCCCCGGCACATCGTCTCCGACAAGGGCTGTCAGTTCCACGGGCGCGACGAGGACACTCAGTACCAGCTCTGGTGCAAGCAGCGTGGCATCCGCATGCGCTTCGGCGCTGTGGGCAGGAAAGGCTCCATCGCCGTCGTCGAGCGCTTCATTCTCTCGCTGAAGACGGAGCACCTGCGGCGCGTCCTCGTGCCCTTCGGCGTGCGTCAGATGGCTGCCCTCGTCGATGCCTACGCCCGTTGGTACAACGTCCACCGGCCGCACACGGCGCTCGGCGGTCGCACGCCAGACGAGGTGTTCGATGGGTTGCCGGCAGCATCCGAAGCCCCGCGCTTCGAGCCGCGCAAGTGCTACCCGCTCCGCAGAGCGCCCAGTCGCTCGGCGCCCAAGGCCGTCCGTGGCAGGCGGGGCGTTCGACTCGAGCTGGTCAACGGACACTTCGAAGACCAGGCTCATCTGCCGCTCCCGACGCTCCGTCGCGTCGCGTGATCGGCTCCTCTTCTAACCCCAACTGAACACGACAGCGTTGCCTCGGTGACATCCCGAGGCGTCGCACCGGTGCGTCCGATGGCGCGTGAGCGGCTGCTGACGGGTGAATGAGACATTGGGATTCAGTTGCTTGGGTTAATTTTTCGGGGGCTTTTTCTTCGCGTATTCGGCTTTCGGGATCGCTGAACTAGGACAGGAACGCGGCATCTCGATTCAGCTGCGTGGGTTAATTCTGGAAGGCCAATTCGTCTCTATTCGGGCTTTCGGAGTCGCTGGACTGGGACACCAATTCGTCTCTATTCGGGCTTTCGGAGTCGCTGGACTGGGACACGTGCCGTCTCTTCGCCGCGCGGCGTGAGAGCCGAGACGTCACACTCGTCCAACTGTAGTAGCCTTGCTGGGTCTCGGAGTGCCGCCGAGACGTCGCACCCGTGCGCCGTGAAGCGAATGGGGGACTGGTAGCGGGGGAACGCGGCATCTCGATTCAGTTGCGCGGGTTAATTTTGGAAGGCCAATTCGTCTCTATTCGGGCTTTCGGACTCGCTGGGCTGGGACACGTCTATCGTGGCCACAAACATCACTGATAATACTCCTCCAGCCCCTGCCACAGAAGATCCTGGATTAGCTCTCTCAGGGTCTCTGCCATTCTGTTTACTCTCCGACCGACATCCGGACTCTTCCTTGTGTAGTGCTCCACGGTGTTTTCAATCTCAACTGGGAGCTCGTAGAGGCACGCCACGAGTAACCTGTCTATCTTTTCGGCCCCTTCAAGCTCCGACGCACTCTGACGAATCGCTGCAGCAAGCCGTTCGAAGCCGTCCTCGTCAACCTCGTTCTCGCGCAGCTTCGCCATAAAGCCCCCGTCTCTCACGGCTTCGTCTACTATGACCTGCAAGTATTTCTGCATCGCTCAATCCAAAGATTTCACTGCTGAGGGAGGGATAGGAGCCTCAGCCCCCCCCGGATCATTCACCAGCACCTCCTGGTGCCCACGAGTTCGGGTGAACACTCTTCCCTTGCCCGTACCTGATGAGACATCCTGCACGAGAGCGGGATCTACCTGGTCCAGATCCACCTCAACAATTCCATTGCCACTATCGAACTTTTCCCGAACGATCTCCTCACTCTTCGACAACGATATCTGGCTGCTCTCCTTCTTTCCCATGACGTGACTGCCGACCTCTGTGCCAGCACCAGGTGCCCGAGCTCGAAGTCCCTCCGCTGGATTCTCTCCCTCGCGCAGGGCGCGGTAAGCAACATTCCGTTGCTTACCCCCAGACAATACGTCATCGAGTTTCTTGGGATCAAGACTCAGCACGGACAGCACCGCAGCACCGAGCAGTGCCCAACCAGCCACCTCAGGTGCTATCTCGCAGCCGTCACAATCGGGAACGTCAACTTTCAGCCCCTGAACGAGACCTCCAGCTGCAGCGTGTGCGGCAGCCGGCCCTCCTGTCACGCCTCCGCTGTCGGCCTGCCCAACATCATCAATCGTACGGTTCCAAATCTCTGCGACAACAGCATGCGCCACCTTGTCGCTCTCCAAGGTGCGCTCATGGATCTCCTCCTCGATGGTCTTCGTCTCCGTACGACCAGCATCGGATTCCCCAACCTCAGCCGCAGCATCTACCACCTCTGGATACGGGCTCTGTTGCGTCCCATCGTCGTGCAAAACGACGGGGTTGCCTGCTTCGTCTGCCGCACTAGCAATTGCCTCAAGTCCCAGAGGGTCGATATTCCGTAACGCTCGCCCGGACACGTATGCGTAGAGATTCGGGTCAGTCCCGCCCTTGTGAATCTGCAACGGATCCGCACTCACCCACCGCTGCAGCGCCGTATTCAGGTACCTCTTCCCGAAGTACACCAACCCCACCTCGACGTCCTCTTCCTTGCCCGTTTAAACAGAGTCCGATGCGTTTTCGGCGCATCAGACGCGTTTATCCGAGACATGTCGCGAGCTTGCAGAGCGGAGACACTCGAGGAAGCATGCACC
>JBNKHV010000171.1:0-3758 GCA_050290545.1 Polyangiaceae bacterium
CTCGTCGATGCCGATCAGTCCCCACTGCTGCCAGCCGTCGGTGAGTAGCCAGGTCGTCGCTGGGGTTACCGGCGGGTCGGCGCCGGCTGCGAGAGGCCCCATCGCTGCGCGAACGGCGTCGACGTCCTCCCATCCGTCGAAGTAGCGCGCCGACGAGTAGGGATCGACCCAGCCCGGTCGCTCGTAGCGATGGGCGCCGTGGCGCCGGGCGTTTTGGAGCACGTAGCACAGGGCGTTGCGAACCTGGCGTGGGTTGCGGAGCACCTCCACGTGATACCGATCCGCGAACACCGTGCCCGTGCGCTCGACACCACGAGCGGTGACGTGAGCATTGATCGCGTTGGTGACCCGCACCTTGAAGGCCTGCATGCCGCGCCCGAGCTCGTAGGCGTTCGACGCCTCGCACAACAGGTGGATGTGCTTGCCCTGAATCGAGAACTGGCAGATTCGAAACGTCGTCTTGTCGCTGCCGTCCTTCGTTCTGCGACAGCCGTTCACGAACGCCACCGCCAGGACCCGCATCATGCGAAACCGGCGCAGGCGCGGGACATCGTCGGCCATGCGTAAGGTCACGTGCAGCGGATACCGCGCAGCGAACCGCTCGCGTTTGCGATGCGCCACCTTGCGCCGCCCCGGCCGTCGCTTTCGACCAGCCCCCTCCCGCTTGCCACCCCACGTGCACGGATACGTCATCGGGAGCTGGTTCGACAGCCGGCGCAGCCTGCGTTTTCGCGGTGTGCGTTTCGCCGGCTGTGCGGGCCGCTGGGAGATGCGTCGTCGAGGCTTTTTCATCGGGCGTCCCCTCTTGATTCGGGCAGTACTTTATCAAGCGGACACGCTCATATCAACCTGTAACCAGGTCAGAACCTGCGACATTGGTGATGTGAAATCCCAGTAGAGGGGTGACAGTTCGGCTCTCCGATTTGGGAAAACCCACTGAGGAGACCAGACATTGACAAAGGCTGAGCAAGCGCGCCTGGTGAACTGGCGGCTGAAGATCTTGAAGCACGCCGTGGAGGTCACCGGCAACGTAGCCCAGACCTGCCGATACTTCGGAATCTCGCGCAAGACGTTCTACAAGTGGAAGCGCCGCTATGACGAGCTCGGTGCAGCGGGCTTGTGCGACCGGCCTAGGACGCCGCATCGGTCGCCCAGGGCCACACCGTCGGAGGTCGTGAGCAAGATCCTGTACCTCCGGCAGCACTACCACTTCGGCCCAGGGAGGATTTCGGACTACTTGGGCCGCTACCACCGGGTGTCCGTGGCGACCGCTACCGTCCACCTTGTGCTTCAGCGGCACGGGATGGCCCGCCTGCCGGCCAACCAGAAGCATCGGCCGCACAAGAAGCGCTGGAAGCGCTACGAGAAGCAGCAGCCGGGACATCGGCTCCAGGTGGACGTGAAGTTCCTCGAGCGCATCCCGGGCTCACGGAAGCGGCTGTACCAGTTCACGGCGATCGACGACTGCACCCGCATCCGGGTGCTCAAGATCTACGACGCCTGTAACCAGAAGACCGCCATTCGCTTCATCGACGAGGTCTTCCGCCGGCTTCCGTTCCGCGTGCTGGTCGTGCAGACCGACAATGGCGCCGAGTTCCAGTCCAAGTTCCACTGGCACCTCCAGGACCAGGACGTCCGCCACGTGTACATACGGCCGCGCACGCCGCGGCTGAACGGCAAGGTGGAGCGCTCCCACCGCATCGACGACCAGGAGTTCTATCAGCTCCTCGACCGAGACGGCATCAGCACGGACATCCAGCTGTTCAACGAGAAGCTGCGCGAGTGGGAGGACTACTACAACTTCCACCGCCCGCACGGCGGTCTGGATGGACAAACGCCGTACGAAAGGCTACTAGCGAAGACGAGGGCCGAGCCGTCACCAGCGTCTTGAGACGCTACACTATTTACAGGTTGATACAATCGCATCGGTTTTCGGGTGTGGATCACCGACGGTCACCGAAAACTAGCGAGGGAGATCCTCCGATCGGATTGTTTGGTTGTCGAAAACAAACAGCCGAAGGAAGGACCTCCCCGTGTCGAGAGTGGCCGTTTCGAGTGAAGGAATCAACGTCGAAGTAGACCGAAGTCTGACCGAAGCGTTTCGCGCTGCCGTGAAGCAGCATGCTTCGAGCGATTCGTTCGAAGCGTTCGAAGAGGCAGCGTTGTCGATCGCGCGAGAGCTTGCCCGCGAATCCTGCGAGCAAGAGCTACAACAAACGGCGGACGAGCTTGCGCACCGTGTTCGTATCGAGGGGGTGGAGTATCGCCAGCACGAGATTGGGAGCGGGCAGTACTACAGTCTTTGCGGCAAGCTCGACGTCCGTCGCCATACCTACCGCCGCGTGGGACGCATCAAGAAACGGCGATATACCAACTACGCGGGGCAGACGCGTAGCATCGTACCGGTCGAGCTCGCCTGCGGCCTGATAGAAGGGGCAACGCCAGCCTTGGCGTACAGCATCGCTCATGGCTACGCGCAAGGCCCTGTTCGGGCGTATGCCGAGTCGATGCAGGCTGCTCACCGGTGCGTGCCGCCGAGGGCTACAGCGGAACGAATCGCCAAGAGGATCGCTGGCGGAGCCAAGCAGGCTGTGCCCGAGATAGAGCCGTGTGTGCGACAGGCGGAGCGCGTTCCCGCGGGAACGCATGCAATCTGCGTTGGCATGGACCGCACAAGCGTACCGATGCTCGAGGAACGCCCCCCAGGCAAACCAGCGAACTCTGAGCGCCGAGCACGTCGGAGACCGTATCAGCGAAAACCCCCAGTCCCTTTCGACGTGAACTATCGGATGGGGTACGTCGGCACTGTCGCATTTATCGACCACAACGGAGATTCCCTCGTGGCGCGGCAGTACGCCGCAACTCCCGAGGAGGGCGGAGAGGAACTTGCGCAGCGAATGATGGCAGACGTCTCGCGTGCACTGAGCCAAGAACCGGGGCTGGTTGTCACCGTCGTTCAGGATGGCGCTCCGGAGTTGTGGACCCTCGTCGGACACGCGCTACGTGCCATCGGCGTGCATAAGTGGCGACAGGTGATCGATCGCTATCACCTCAACGAGCGCCTTGCCGACGCTCTCTCGATGGTTGAACGCAACCCCGGCATCCGCGCGCAGATCTACGCACGCTGGCAAAAGGAACTCGATGCCAAGCAACTCGCGATCGACGCGATCGCCGACTGGCTCATGGCACATGCCAAGTCCGTCTCCAAGTGCAACCGAAAAGCCTTCGAGCAGCACTGCACCTACGTACACATCAACTCACGCTTCCTCCGATACGCACGGTCAAAACGCGAACGACTGCCCATCGGAAGCGGTGTGACAGAAGGCGCTTGCAAGTCCCTCTATGCTGCTCGCGTCAAGCGGAGTGGCCAACGTTGGTGCCAAGACGGACTCACCGGCGTCCTCACTCTTCGTGCCATGCACCAAAGCGAGCGACTTCCGAGATTCTGGCGGCATTACAAAGCGCGCTTTTGCGCAACGGTGCACGCCGCCGAGTGACCGTGGCTGGTCCACACCCGCCTGTCTACTCGACGGGGAAAGTCGAAAACACGCACAGAAAAAGGCTCACACCGCTCCGACGTTGCACCGGGACGCCGGTCGAAGCAGTCCACGACGTACCCGCTTCCTCGCGCGGCGCCACCCGCGCTCCCCGCCAACCCCGCGGCGCCGCATGGCAGCGCTCGCCCCGGCGCCAACGCCCGCGGCCGAGCGGGCCCACACGATGCCCGTCGCACCCGACGTTGCACCGGGACGCCGGTC
>JBNKHV010000172.1:0-2164 GCA_050290545.1 Polyangiaceae bacterium
GTCAACATCTACTCCCGCAACGGCCTGGAGCTGCAGGGCCCCATCGCCCGCGTCGCCCCCGAAGCGAACGTCCTGTTCGGCGTCGCCGGCACGACGACCGTCACCCTCTCCAACGACGCGTACCTCAACTTCGCCCTGGTCGCCCCCTGGGCCAAGGTCTCGGTATTGCCCCCCGTGGAGCCGCACTACGGGAGTATCTTCGCCAAAGCGATCAACGCGGACGCGACGCAGGATTTCGTGTTGGAGCCGTTTGCCCCCACGCTCGTCTGCGAGGGCGCGGCAGGGTGCAGTGCGTTGTGTCCTTGTGACGAGTGCGACGGGGATCCCCTGTGTTCCGCTCAGGAGCGTCTGTTCTTCAGCGTCGAGGCACCAGCGGATGTGACATTCGACGACCTCACCGTCGTTGCCGGACGGGAGCTAACGGTTGGGGACTCCTCGCAGGTCCTTGCGGACGGAAGTCCGGCGGCGAGCCCCATCGCCAACACCGGAACTGAGCTGACGCTGATTGGCGATGGAAGCGTCGTCGGAGGCATCTTCGCTGGCGGGGACGTACAAGTGATGGCGGCGGGCGTCGCAGGGGACATCGTCGCGGGTGGCGCCATCACCGTCGACCCAGAAGCTGACGTGTCCGGCGCTACCAACCCGGAGACTGACTTCGAGCGAGCGCGCTACACCTTCAGCGTGCTGCTGCCAAGAGAGGTGCAGAGTCTGCCCGACATCGCCACTGGCGAAACATACACCTTTGGCCCGGGTCGCTATGGCACCCTACGAGTCGAGGACGGAGAGACGTTCGAGCTCGCGACGCCTGGACGATACTTCTTCGACTCGCTCCTTCTCGAAGGGGGCATGCTCCGCGTCAACAACTCCGCCGGCCCGGTCTTCATCTACGTGAAGGACGCAATGGTGATGGACGGCCTGGTCGACAAGCAAGACGTCGACTCGTTCAACGTCCTGTTCGCTTTCGCTGGCAACGGCTCTGTCACGGTAACCGAGGCGTTCGAAGCAACCTTGATCGCGCCGCGCGCGGACATCACCCTGCAGAAGCCCTCGTCACTTCCCGGGCATACGGGCACGTTCTTCGGCAGAAGCGTCACCCTGGCGCCCTCGGTCATCATCTTCGGGCGACCGCCTGAGCTGGACTGTGCCGCCGAAGAAGCGCTTTGTCGCGGAAGCTTCTCTTGCCCGCTACCGGACAGAGACCGCGATCTGATCCCTGACTGCGACGAAGAAGCAGACGGGAGCCCTTGGACCAGCGACGAGGCTCCCAATGGAATCGTCGTCGCGCAGGCGCCGCGATGCGCGCCCGTCGAGACGTTCTCCTGTGCCGACATCGACGAGATTGCGGAGGTTTCGACATGCTTCGAAGAGCCGACTGAGACGCAGTTGATGGCGTCTGGATGGTCTTGGTCGGACGTCGAGAGCGCGGATATCTGTGACAGCAGTTACGGCTTCCTCCCGCCGTGGAGCACCTGTTCGACGGAATGGGCGCTACTGGGGACGGGGGTGCTCAAGGTCGAGACAGCTGGTCGATACTGCTACCGCGCCAAGGCCGCAGCGACGGGTTGTACGAGCGTGTTCGTCGACGGCGCCACCACGGCTCTGACGTCCGACGACGGTGTTGCATGCTTCGACCTCGACCCGGGAGAGGTTCCGCTCACGTGGGTGCACCAGGGGGAGGGCCCGGGTGATGAGATGGACATCGAGGTCTGTTTCGGTGGCGAGGAGGATTGCGAGCCCACGATAAGCCTTCCCCCTGATCACCTGAGACCAACCGGATGTGAGCTCGAGTCGGGGGCAACCTGTACTGGGGAGGGATGCCCTTGCGCTGCTCAAACCGTCGAGTGCGACCCGAGTAACCCGAGCTGTCTTGCGGCAGGTGACGTTTGTCCAGCGGAACCCAACGGACTCCTGTTCGACCGCGATGCGGATGTCCGCATCTGCGTTGCCGGGGGGCCTGACGGATGCGAGGCAAACCCTTCCGGGTACGGGTGTTCCAAACCGCCTGAAACCTGTGAAACCAATGCTGACTGCCCGTTGGGTCGCGCGTGTATCGAGGCTGGGCTGTACTACGGCGGTGGGTACCGTCAGAAATACTGCGTAGACACCGCGCTTTGCCCGAGTGACGAGCTGTGTGGAAGCATGGGGACGAAGTGTGGCTTGTGCG
>JBNKHV010000173.1:0-9985 GCA_050290545.1 Polyangiaceae bacterium
CGCTGATGTCGTCGAGCGTGTCGCTGACGGTCGTCAACGAAGCGCGCGTCTTCGTCAACAGCGACGGCAGTCGCGTTCAGACGGGGGATCGGCGCGTGCGCGTCGCGATGCAAGTGGGCACCCTGTCGGAGGACGGCTTGCCCCTGAGTCGCTTCGACGCGGTGGACGTGCACTCGCTCGAAGCCGTTCCCGGCGACGCGGCGCTGGCGGCGCGCTTCACTCAACTGTTCGAAGACGTGCAGAATCTACTGAAGGCGCCGTTGATCGAGCCCTACGCCGGTCCGGCGATCCTCGACGGACGGGCGGCGGGCGTCTTCTTTCACGAGATATTCGGGCACCGCATCGAGGGGCATCGACAAGACGACGAGACCGAGGGGCAGACATTCTCCTCCCTCGTGGGGCAGCAGATCATGGCGCCCTTTCTCGACATCTACGACGACCCCACGTTGTTCGAGCTCAACGACGTCGAACTGAACGGTCACTACTTCTTCGACGACGAGGGCGTCAGCGCCCAGCGCGCGCAGCTGGTGCACGGCGGGGTGTTGCGCGGGTTTCTGCAATCGCGCGCACCCACACGCCTGTTCCCCGAGTCGAACGGTCACGGACGACGCGAGGCGGGTTATGGCGTCGTCGCTCGCCAGGCGAACTTGGTCGTCGAGCCGCAACGTGTGGTGAGTCCTGAAACCCTCGAGCAAGCACTGCTCGCCGAGGTCGAGCGTCAGGGGCTGCCCTATGGTTTGCGTTTCAGCGAGATCACCGGCGGCTACACCCAAACCCAGCGCTACGAGACCCAAGCGTTCAAGGTCATGCCCGTGATGGTCTACCGCGTTCACCCGGACGGCAGAGAAGAGCTCGTTCGTGGCGTCGACATCGAAGGCACGCCACTGACGGCGCTCTCGAAGATCGTGCTGGCAGGCAACGACTTTCAAACCTTCAACGGTGTTTGCGGAGCCGAGTCCGGCTGGGTGCCGGTGAGCGCGACCAGCCCCAGCATTCTCGTTTCCCAGATCGAAGTGGCCCGGCAGGAGCAGACGAAGCTACGGCCGCCCCTGCTGCCGCCGCCGGGAGCCCACGCCCCGCCGCAGGCGCCCTCGAACCCTGCTGCGCCGAGCGGCACGGTGCCAGACGCGCTGGCGCCGAAAACGCCCACTCAGGAGGCCCCGTGAGCGAGCGCTTCGCGATGTTCACTCGTACCCCGTCGTTCTTTCGACGACTCGTTCGGCGCTGCGCCACCGGCTGCTGTGCAGTGCTCGGCGCTGCGGCGGTCAGCGCTGCGGGGCTGTCGTTGCTCAGCTCGGAGGCTGCCGCGGACACGATCCCGCTCGAACGACAGGTTGAGGTGCGGGTCCTGCAACGGGAGCTGGGGCGCACGATGAGCCAGCTGCGTTTGCCCAACCGCGAGCCGCCATACTACGGAGCCTATTGGCTGGTCGATTACGACCAGAACTACGTGTCAGCTTCGCTCGGGGACGTGGTGGAGCAAAACACGGACGCCGGCCGGCGCTTGCGAGTGGAGCTCCGAGTGGGCAGTCCCAAGCTCGACAACTCCAACTTCGCCGGGGTCGAGGGCATGGCCATGCGCGTCACGGACGGTCTCATCCCGGTGCCATACGGCGCTACCGCCCTGGAAAGGACGCTGTGGGTGACCTCCGACAATGCCTACCGTCGCGCGGTGGAGTTGCTGGATCAGAAGCGTGCTCAGCGCTCGGCTCAGGTCGAGTTGGAGTCGCTGCCTGACGACTTCAGCACTCAAGGTCTGGTTGCGGTGGAGGGTCCCGAAGCATTGCCCTTGCCTGCGCCCGAACGATTGGCGGCGCTGGCACAGCAGGCTTCCGCCGTGTTCAAAGAGTACCCCGGGGTGCACGAGAGCGCCGTCTCCATCGAGGCGCGTAGCGTGACGCGCACTCTGGTCAACAGTCGTGAGCTGACGAGTCGAGAGTCTCAACGCATCATCGAAGTCGTCATTCAGTGTCACACCCAGGCCTCGGATGGCATGCCCCTCTCTCATCAGCTGACGCTGTTCGACGAGTTGCGCCCCGAAGTTTTGAAAGCGGAGTCTCATCGCTTGGCGCGCGAGCTTTCGGAGCTGCGAGAAGCGGCGCTCGTGAGTGACTACTTTGGCCCCGTCTTGTTCGAGGGCCGCGCCGGCGCTCAGATCGTCAACGAATTGCTCGCCGATCCGCTATCGGCCACGCCCCGTGGAGAGCAAGGGGACAGCCCGCTCTCGCGACGACTCGGCAAACGCATCCTCCCGCCGGAGTTTTCGGTCTACGACGACCCGTCGATCGACACGGTCTTCGCTTTGCCTCTCGTGGGCGGCTACTTGATGGACGACGAAGGGGTGTCCAGTCAGCGCGTGTCGCTCGTGGAAGGCGGGCGTCTGCGTGGGATGTTGACCTCACGCACTCCCAGCCGGGACTTTGCGGCCAGCAACGGGCATGGGCGTTCGGGCCTGTCGGGTTGGGCGCGTGGCATGGTGGGCAACCTGGTCGTCGAGGCACGCCGTGGAGCGTCCACGGCCACCCTGCGCCGCAAGTTGCTGGAGGCCGTGAAAGCCGAGGGCGGAGAGTACGGGTTGATCGTGCAGCGCTTGTCCGAGCGAGCCTACTCGACGGGGGGCGCAGCCCCTCCCGAGCCGGAGCGAGTGTTCAAGCTGAAGCAGGACGGTTCTCTGGAGCTGGTGCGCGGCGCGCGCTTGTCGGAGATGAACCTGCGCGATCTGCGCATGGTGTTGGCTCACGGGGCCAAGCCGGAGGTCTACAGTTATCAGGTGCGGTGGCCCAGCGGACTTTCGTCGCCCACCTCCGTCGTTGCCCCCAGTCTGCTGTTCGAAGAAGTGGAGCTGACGAAGCCCAAGCGCAGCTACCAGCGGCCGAAGGTGCTGGCGCGCCCCCCGCCGTGAGCGCCGCTCAGCGCTCGATGGTCGGCACTGGACGAACGGTGGGGTGAGGCGCGTTACTCGCGCCCGCCTCGAACAAGCCGTGCACGTCGACGCGGATCTGCCGTGCGTCCAAGTGGAGCGGGGCGACCTCGGGGCTCGCGTGCCGATGAGGTTCCTGCTCCGCGCCGAGCGCAGCGCTGAGGGTGGCGAACACGGACGGCTCGTCGGCATCCGGCAATTGCACGTGCCCGATCACCGTCACCCGCGTGGGGCGTCCATCCACGTCTCTGAGGTACTCCGAGGCGCTGCAGGGTTGGCTCACGACTTCGAGCTGTGCGGCGTGATCATCGTCTTGGCTGGAGGTGATCTTGAACCGACATTCGTCGGGATTGGTGTACGCGACGAGTGACTTGGGAACGAGGGTGCCTTGCACGTGCAGCAGACGATTGGAGAGGGCGTGGCACTGCGCCTCTGCCAATTCGGCCACGGTCGCGAAACGAGGCTCGTCGGGCTCGGGGTGCAGCACCCAGGCGAGTACCAGGATGTCGACCGCGAGCAGGCTGGCGAGCAACTTCGGCGCCCGTCGCCAGCGCTGCTTCGGGCGCGGGCGATGCGAATGGGAGGCAGCGACCCCTTCGGTGGTGTCGTGAGTCTTGCTGTTGTTCGTCGTCCCCATCGTATCGACCCGTGGAGACCGTAACCGATTACGCGCTGGATTATTCGCGGGCCGCGCCCTTTCTCTGGGCGGGTGCGGCGCGGCGCGGTGGTGCATCGGATTTCAGTTGGAAGCTCGGGAACTTGGGGCTAGTCCCCGCGATTGGTTCAACATCTCGAAAACGGCCAGAGTGGCGGACAACGGACGAAATTTGCTCCCACCTGGCCGCGCTGCGTCAAGCGCGGGGGCCGAGACCAGCTCGCGCCCAGGGGGGTGCTGCGATGGGCCTACTGCGGGGCTTTGGTAGGATCCGCTGGCGGAGCTCCCGCTGAGGGCCCCAGACGCTGGAACGCATCGCTGGCGAGGCGAGGCTCTGCTATGCTGCGCCACAAATGAACGCTCGACGATGGGAGGCGGGCCGATGAAGCAAGACGAGCAATGGTTTACGTGCTCACGGGATGGGGAAGAGTTCGATCGGGCGAAGTTCGATGACGAGCTGCGTCGTCTGAACGAACAGCTAGAGGATTGGCGCGGATCCAACGAGGCTCGAGCGCTCGCGCGAAGCCGTCTGCCGGCGCTGATCGAAGAGGTCGCCAGGCTGCCGCTGCCTGACGCGGCGGAGCAAGAGCAGCTTCGGGTGCTCTTGTTGCAGCAGTTGGCTCTGGCCTACTACAAGGACGACGAGTACGTGCATCCGCGCGTGGGGCACGAAAAGGCCCTCGAACTCCTGCATCGAGCGGGGCTGGGGGAGCGTGACCAGGACAATCAGTGCACGCTGTGCATGGGCGGCGCCGTGCACAAGTATCTGTGGCAGATGTTGGGCCGCGACCAGGATTTGCGGGCCGCGGAACGCTACTACCGCAAGGCTCACGAGCAGCAGACGAAGGGCCGCTGGTCGACGGGGAGCGAGCCAGGTCTGGAAAATCCGGGTTACCCGGGCAACAACTACGCGCTGCTTCTGGATGCGCGCGCTGCACTCTTGGCGCGCCCAGTCGTCGCCGAATCCGGTGCTGGCGGTGGATCTGATGCCGCCGGTGCAGCGGCCGTGGCGGGTAGCAGCGAGCCCGCGCCGAGTGGCCGCGTTGCCTACGGGCAAGATGACGAGCGAGAGCGGCGAGAAGAGGCGCGGCGCCTGCGGCGTCAGGCTGACGCTGTGCGGCGCGACGTGCTCACTTGTCTCGAACGGGCATTTCCTCGCAGCAGCGGATCGCCCGGAGGCGGCGTGCGGCGGAACCCACGACTGTGGGACATCCTGACGCACGCCGAAGCTCACTTTGGGCTTGGGGAGTACGCCTTGGCCGAGGAGTGGCTGACCAAGGCGCAGGCGGCCAAGCTCGCTGAATGGCAACGTAAGTCGTGCTTCTCGCAGCTCGTTCGCTTGGCGGAACTGCGGGGCATGCCCATGGGGGCCAACGACCCAGCTCTGCGGGCTACGCTGCCACTGGTCGATAGTCCTTCTGCCGCTCATGCGGCGGCGCTCGCGGCGCGCTTGCGTCGCGGCAAGGTGGGCCTGGCCCTCTCCGGCGGTGGACATCGCGCCGCGCTGTATCACCTCGGGGTGTTGGCGCGCCTCGCCGACGTGGGAGCGCTGCGAGACGTCGAGACGATCTCCACCGTCTCCGGCGGCAGCATCGTGGGGGCGCTCTACTACTTGGAGGTCAAGCGTCTGCTCGAGGGCAAGGCGGACCACGAGATTGACGACGAGGACTACCGCGTGATCGTGCGCAAAGTGATCGCCAAGTACGTTCGTGGCGTGCAAGAGAACCTGAGAATGCGCTCCATCGCCAACCCCTGGCACAACGTCGCCATGCTGTTCAAGAGTGCCACTCACAGCCAACGCCTGGGGGAGTTGTACGCACGGCACTTCTACGGTGGTCAGCGCAGCATGCACGAGCTGTTGATCGCACCGCTGGGCGCCGAGGGTCCCTTCAACCCCATCAACCAGAACTGGCGACGCCTCGCCAAGGTGCCGGTGTTGATGTTGAACGCGACCACGCTCAACACTGGCCACAATTGGCACTACACCGCCACGTGGATGGGCGAGCCCCCGCGCTTGAGCGGTGGAGAGATCGACAAGAACGAACGCTTGCGACGCGCCTACTACACTGAAGAGCTGAAGGTCCGAAAGCAGCGACGCGACGCCGCTGTGGCAAGCGAACAGCACAGTCCCAAAGGCGATGAGGTCGAACACCTCGACCCCAAGTACGGTGTGGACGCGCCGCCTCTCGGCGAAGCTGTCGCGGCTTCGGCAGCGGTCCCTGGGCTCTTTCCACCCATCACCATCGAAGGCATGTACGAAGGCCGCACGGTCCAGCTCGTCGACGGAGGTGGGCACGACAACCAGGGCGTCGAAGCCTTGCTGGCGCAAGGCTGTGACCACCTCTTGTGTAGCGACGCCTCCGGGCAGATGGCGGACGAGGCCTCACCGGGGACGGGGCGTTTGGGCGTCGCGCTGCGCAGCACGAGTATCTTGATGGACCGCGTGCGCGAGGTTCAATACGACAACCTCGTGGCTCGTGAGGAGAGCGGCTCTCTGAAGCGCACGCTATTCGTTCACCTCAAGCAAGATTTGCACACGCGCGACATCCCGTGGACGACAGCACCCGAGGAGCGGCCGTCCGAGTCGCTGCCTCACCTGACCAACTACGAGGTGGACCGCGCGACGCAGCTGCGCTTGGCGGATCTGCGCACGGACTTGGATTCTTTCACGGACGTGGAGGCGAATGCCTTGATGTGCAGCGGTTATCTCGCAACGCGTCGGCGCTTGTTCGAACTCGACGACGAGCACCGGGCTCAGGGCTTGGCCGGGCATTGGGGCCACTACGATCAGATCGACGCCGGGGGGGATTGGCCCTTCCTCGGCATGCGTGAGGTGCTGGCCCTGCCGACGACGGGCAAGCACTACGAGTCTCTGCCGGCCGAAGACAAGAGACGCGTCGACTGGTTGACGCGTCAACTGAACGCGGGCTCCGAGTTGTTCTTCAAGGCGTGGCTCGTGTCGCCTTGGTTGCGCGGGCTCAAGTGGCCCCTCGCGTTGCTCGTCGCTGCCCTCGTCGCTTCCGTGGTCATGGTCACTTGGAACGAGCCGCTGCCGCGGATCTTGCCGGCGACGGTGGGCTCCCTGGTGATGACCGTCGGCCTGGCGTTGTTGGCCGTGCTGGTGCCCAGTGCCAGCTATCTACTCAGGCCCCAGAACGCCGCGCGGGGCGTCTTGTGGCGCTTTGGTGTGGCCACCGTGGGCTTCGTCATGGCGGGCACCCACCTGTTGCTGTTCGACCCGATCTTCAAGAAATGCGGTTCGAAAAAGGCTGGCTCGGCCTCCCTCTTCGGCAGGGGCACGCACATCGCGCCAGGGCGAGCGAGTATCTTGCCCAAGGCTCGTGAGGACTCGCCGCCCGCTTCGCGCGCTGCCTGACGTCCGAAAGAACCGGAGCGTGGGCTGCAGTTTGTCGTGGGTGACGGCGTCGAGTGTGGGCTGCAGCCCTCGCGAGTACGGCGTCGGGCGTGGCTCCCGTGCAGCGCAGCGACTGTCGGCGTCAAATCGGCAATGGGGCAGAGTTCGGCACACGCTTGTCGATGACGTGCCACACTGAAATGCAGTAGTGCGTCCATGTCCGTGTTGCGTCACCTGCCCACCCGCTTCGCTCCGCTGCTCGTCGGGCTGACGGGCGCCTGCACGCCGAGCGCCGTACCTAGGCAAGAGCGCTCACCCGCGACGGAGAGTCCGAGAGGCGACAGCGACGTGCCAACCGCGCCATCGCCCGCGCCCCCTTTGCACGGCGCGCCCACGCGGGTGGCCGAGACGCCGCCCAGCGTCGCGAGTGAAGCGGCGCCAGCGTCCGGGCCGTCGCTGGATGGTTCGCCCCCCGAGCCCGTGACGCGCGTTGCAGCGCCGCAAGCCACGGACGCAGACGGTCCGGCGCCGTTCGTCGCCAAACCCTACGCCGAGTGCGGCATGCCGCAGAGTCTGCGGGCGCGCGGCTGGCCGCGAAAGCTCGCGCCACTCACCCAGAGCGACCCCGTGCCCTTCGTGCCTGGCACCGTCACCCTCGCCGTGCTGCCCGACACGCAGTACTACGCGGCTTGCAACTCCCCCCACTTCTACGAGCAGGCGCGTTGGGTCGCGCGCACGGCAGCCCGTCGCAACACGGTCGCTGTCTTGCAGTTGGGTGATCTGACGGAGCACAACACCGAGCAGGAGTGGGACTACGTCGAGCGATCCCTGGCGCCCGTCCGGCAGCTCCCCATCCTGGCGACCACCGGCAACCACGATCACGGCGACCGGGGCACCGCCAATCGCCGAGCCACCCTGTTCAACGAGGTCTTTGCCGAGCTGGCCCCCGCCACGGCTGCCGTCCTGGCCGAGAGCAAGGCCGTTGGCGACCGTGAAAACGCCTACTACCGCTTGAAGCTGCCTCAGGTGACGCTCGGCGTGTTGATGCTCGAGTGGAGCCCACGTGACGAGAGCGTGGCGTGGGCCAATCGCGTCTTGAGCAAGTACGAAGGAGATCGCGTCATCTTCGTGACCCATGCCTACCTCTACTACGACGGCACGCGTTACGACTTTGCCGCCAAAGGTGAGCGACAAGAATGGAACCCACGAGCATACGGCACCGGCAAGAGCCAGCCAGACTTGCCCGCCAGTCAACAGAATGTCGCCAAGGAAGGCGCGCACGACGGTCAAACGTTGTGGGAGGCTCTCGTGAGCCAGCACCCAGGCGTCTTCTTGACGCTCAGCGGGCACGTGCTGGGCGATGGGGCTGGGGTGCTGAGCAGCGAGGGCGCCCACGGCAACCGAGTGCATCAGGTATTGGCGAACTACCAGATGCTCGACGAGGGTGGTCTCGGTTATCTGCGCCTGCTGGAGCTGCTGCCCGACGGCAAGACGCTGCGCATGAAGACCTACTCTCCGTCGCTGGACCGTTTCGCGACGGGCAGTGAGCAGAACTTCGAACTGAGGATCGAGCCCCCGCTCTGGTAGCCTCGCCATCGCCATCGCCATCGTCGATATGCCCCGAACGCGTCAGTTCGACCCGAGCGACGACTGCCGCTTTGCAGTGAGCCTGTGACGACTGACTCTCGTCGCGTTGCATCGAAGAAAGCGTCGTCGGTCGAGCCAAGACGCGAGCCCCGGTCGCGTCAGACGCAGACATGCCAAAGCGCGCTGTCGGTGGTCGGAGGTTTGCGGTGCTTCGCAGAGGCTGGGTGGTCGCCGCCGCGCTGTGCGCCGGCGTGGCCGCGCTGGCCTTCGGCGTCGTCGGGTTCGGTGAGCGACTGCAGCCGGGTCTCGACGAAGCGAGCGGCGGGGCGCTGAGCCGCGCCGAGCAGTGGCTCAGCGAGTGGTGGCCCAGCGAGCAGTGGTTCAGCGAACGGGATGGCGAGTTGGGTCCGAGTTCGGCACAGGCGCCCCCGGCTCCCGCAGTGTCAGCAGCGGGCGACGCCGCCCCCGTCGAGAGCGATGACTTGCAGCTCGCAGATAGCACCGAGCTCCAGTTGCGGCCCCTGACGCCAGGTGACGCGCCTGGCGTCGGTCGGCTGCTGAGCGCCGTCTACGCACAGCGCCGCGTCGTGGTACTTGCGGACACGGACGATTCTTCGCTGCGGCTCTTCGACGCCGAGGACCTGAGTCCGCTGCGCCGCATCGCGCTTTCGTGTGCCCCGGCGCAGCTGCTGATCGATGCTGACGACGTGCTGGCGCTGTCCACGGCCTGCAACCAGCTGCAACGTTTGCGCCTGTCTCAGCAGGGGGCGCGCGTCGTGGCTGCGGTCGAGCTCGCGAGTGAACCCGTGTCGATGGCGGTCGCCGGCGACGAGCTGGTCGTGGTCTCCGATTGGGGCGCGACGCTCTCGCGCGTTCGGCGCGACACGCTCGAGCTGCGGTCGCGCCTCGAGCTCGGTCGCTCGCCGCGGGCGGTCGCCGTCTCTCGCGATGCGCGCACGGCTTACGTCACTCACGCCGCGGGGGACGCTCTTTCGGTCGTGGATCTGCGCAGCTCCGAGGTGACTCAGCAGCATCTGGGAGCGATGCGAGCGCGCGTATCCGTGCGTCACGTTCACCCGCGACGCATGAAGCACCCCGCCTTCGAGCTCGACTTCGGCATGGGCTTCGAAGCACCGATCCCTCATCGGGCTCACCTGCGCCGCAGCGTGCAGAGCATTCGCATGTTCGCCACCCAAGCCTTCGCTCTGGCGCTGGGGGACGACCCGCTGGGGGACGAAAAGGTGTTCGTGCCGCAAGTGCTCGCGAGCCCCGACGGGGGCGGCAGTGTGGCGACGGGTTACGGCACCAGCATCGACAACTTCCCGCCCACGATCCAAGACGTCGCCGTCTACGATGCGAAGGCGGGCACGTCCAACCGCGGCGGCAAGACCTTCGCCATCATCGACGGTTGGAAGGCGAGCGACAAGAACGTCTGCCGCCTGCCGCGCGCCGCGGTTTACGACGCGGC
>JBNKHV010000174.1:0-65187 GCA_050290545.1 Polyangiaceae bacterium
CCTGCTGTGCTGGGTTGCGGGCATCGTCATGCCTGCGCTCATTCGAATCGTTCGGAACAGGAGAACCAGGAAATGAAACGACTCAGGATACTGATAACCCGCCACGGCTGGTGCTTCGGCATCGAGCTCCAGTGGTCGCCACGCCCGGCGCAACCTAGCCTGCCGCCGCGTTCGGCCTCGGAGGCCGCGTGACGCTGTTACCCCCCACCGCGCAGGAGCTCCTGGAGCGAGGAGCGCAGCACGACAACCTCGCTACCGGCGTGGCCCTCGAGGCAATCGAGGCCGCGATCAAGTGTGAGCGCGAGGTGGCGCGCCAGCGTGGCCGCCTCGGGGACGACGAGGTGTACGAGCGCCGGCGCGAGAACGAGGCGCTCCTCACCGCCGCGGTCAACGAGGCGATGGAGCGAGTCACCCGCGGACTGGAAAACGGCGGCGAAGGCGCACGGCAGTTCTTCGAGCAAGCGCAGCGGGCGGAAGCATGAGCACCAACGTCGATTCGATCCGCATCATCGAGCAGGATGGCTTCGGCGTGTCCGAGCAGGACTTCGAAGGCTTTGCTCAACTCGACCTTCCAGATTCCATGTCCTGCCGGTACGCGGAATTCGTTTCCGGGCTCAACAACGGCTCTTTCTGGTGGAACGGCGAACGTTCTGGCTCCTGCTACCACGTGTTGCTGGAGCAGGTTCTTCCAAAGTTCACCGGCCGCGCCGACATGCTGGTCTGCTGGGAGGGCGGCAACGACTACGAGGGACTGCGCGTCGTGGACGGAGTAGTCACCGAACACGAGGTCATCTTCGCTCTTGGCGACGAGCTGTCCGACGAAGGGGACGACGATGACGACGGCGACGACTGACCGCTACTGCTGCCGGTGCGGAAAGCCGGCAAGCCAGGAGACCGAGGGCTGGCCGTGCCCCTTCTGTCGCATCTGCCACGAATGGGCCGGCTCTCCCGAGCAACCGCCGCACCCTGACGCGGTGGCGGGAATGCTCCGAGTGTCAGCCGTGACGAACATCAGCGCCACCATCGAGCTCGCGCGAGGGGTCCAGGCCCGCCATGGCCGCAGATGCGCGGTTCCTTACCAAGGTTAACAGAGAGGAAGATCACGAGAATGGAAGCTACACTGAAAGTAAAAGGCGGCGAGGTCGCCGTGTCTCAAGCCGACGAGTCCGACCTCCAGTGGTACGCCACGGAGTGCAAGAATCAGCAGAAGAAGTCTCTTGCCGTAGCTGAGCTGAAGCGACGAGGCATCGCCGTTGGCAAGAGTGGCGGTCGTGGTCGTGGCCGAGCGGACTCGACCGCCATCCAGAAGGCTCAATCAAGCGCGCTCTCGGGCGTCAAGCACTCCCTGGGGAAGGCAATCCACGACCCCGCAGCGGTGACCAAGCACCTGCAGGACATGGCGGCCAGTTTCCACATCGTCACCCCGCAGACCACCGTCGAAGCTCTCCCGGAGGGATTCGGTGTTGCGGTCAGCTACGTGTCTGTAAACCCAGACGCAACACTGGGCGGACCCAAGGAAGTGTACGACGTCAGCGGGCGCTTGGGTCTCAGCATGGACACCCTCAAGCGAATTGCCGCAGCGGCTGGAGTCGACTGGGATCCGCAGCAGTGCGGTCGCCTCGATGATGGGAGCGACCCTCACTACGTCCACTACCGAGCCGTGGGATACGTTCGGAACTTCGACGGCTCCGTTCGCACCATCACCGGCGAAGTCGAGATGGACCTACGAGAGGGCTCCCCTCAGGTCGAGGAGATCCGAGAGAAGGCCGAGCGACGCGCAAAGAAGGAGAAGCGCGACAACGACGGCGGACACAGCCAGCTACTGGAGCAACGCAAGTTCATCCTGCGGCACGCCGAGAGCAAGGCCAAGAACCGAGCAATCGCTGACATGGGAGTGAAACGGAGCTACGCCCCAAAGGAACTGGAAAAGCCCTTTGCGGTAGCGAAGCTGCAGTTCACCGGCCAGAGCGCGGACCCCGAGTTGCGGCGCACGTTTGCCATCATGAATGCGGAGCGAGCCCTGGACGGTCAACACCGCCTCTATGGTGCACGTGGCCCCGCACCGACGCGGCCCACGCTACCAGCGTTTCACGGGCACTCGCCCCCTCCAGTGGGTTCGGCCAGTCCCGACAGCGACGACGATGACGACATGCCTCCGTGGGCGGGTAGCACCGTCGAGACAACTCACGAGCCGGCGCCCGACACGCCGCGACCCCAGCAAGCACCCCCGACTGCAGCGACTGAGCAACAGCAGACCCTCGTCGGCGACGGCTACGACGCCCGCGACACGAGCAAGATGTGAGGAGCAACCATGAGAATCTTGGCTAGCGCAGATCACCACAACGACCGGCAGAACCACTGGGACGAGTGGCACCGTGTCCACTCGTGGATGGTCGAAACAGGACGCGAGGAGCAGGTCGACCTATTCGTGAGCGCCGGCGACATCTACGACCACGCATCAGACCCGCTGGAGCGCGAAGCGCAGGCGGAGTTCACGACAGCCATGGCGGAGGTTTGCCCGGTCGTTTTCGTCAAGGGCAACCACGACCACACGAAGGACCTCGACATCCTGCGACGACTGAAGACCAAACATCCGGTCATCGTCGAAGAAGCGGCTAAGGTCCACTACATCGCCGGCGCCGCAATCGCAGCGATTGCGTGGCCAGAAGCATCCCGCATCATGGCCTGGGCGCAGTCGCACGAGTCGGCGGACATGGACGTCCGCGCCGCGGTGCAGAACGTATTCCGTCACCTCGGTGACCAGCTCGCTGAGCACGACGGGCCACGGCTCGCCCTTGGGCACCTCATGGTCGACGGCGCGGTGACGAGCACGGGCCAGCCACTCATCGGCAAACCGCTCAACCTGGGCTTGTCCGATCTCGCGTTGCTCCGGGCGCAGTGGGGCGTGATGGGGCACATCCACAAGCGCCAGCGATGGAACGTCGACGGCACGCCGTGGGATTACACCGGTAGTCCACTACGCGACACGTTCGGACAGCTCGAGAAGAAAGTCGTGTTGCTCGGCGAGTTTGATGCGACGGGCCTGCGTGAAGTGCGTGAGCTCGAAACGCCCGCTGCGCCGATGCTGCAGCCCACCGCAGAATGGGGGTTCTCGGCCGACGGCCAGCCCGGGTGGTCCCAGCTCGATGACGTTGGCAGCGTGGAACGCGCTCACATCCGCCTGACGTATCGCGTGCCGAAGGACCAGCGACAAGCCGCACAAGAGGCAGCCGCATTGCTTGAGCGCAAGTGGCTAGACAGCGGAGCTGCTCTCGTGAAAGTCGTGCCAGAAGTTATCGCTGAGACGCGCTCGCGCATGCCGGAGGTGGCACGCGCAGCTGAACCAGCAGAGCAGCTCATCGCGTACTGGGAAGCAATCGGGTTCGACCCGGGCGAACGTAAAGAGCCGCTCGTGGGCAAGTTCGAGCAACTGAGAGAAGAGGTGCACCAAGATGACGCAGCTTAGACGCGCGGTATTCCGCGACATGGGACCATTCCGCGGGGAGGTGGAGATCGACTTCACTGCCCTGCCACTCATCACGGCAATTACAGGTGTGAACGGCGAGGGGAAAACGTTCGCGCTGGAGACATCTTTCTTCGGTTCGCAGCGGCGCCGCATGCCCACGCAAGGAACGCTGAACGGCAGGGCCCTGTCGCGCGATTCGATGGTAGACGTCGAACTCGTGACAGACCGCCCACTGCGGTTCCGACACCTCATCGATGGCGTGAGCGGCGAGGCTAAGGCGTCGGTCTTCGACGCCCACGGTGCCGCGCTGCTCCAGACCGACAAGGTGTCCGAGTTCGACGCCTGGGCGAAGGCCAACCTGCCGGACCCAACGCTGCAACTCGCGTCGGTCTTCGGGGCGCAGGGAGGCAAGTCAGGCCTCGAAAAGAGCGCGCGACTCGGCGGCTTCGTCGACGCCACCGACGGGGAGCGACGCACGCTGATCCTTCGGGCCAAAGGCGCCGACAAGTACGCCGCCATGGCCGAGCGTGCCCGGAAGCACCAGGGCACCACCCAAGCGAAGCTTGACACCGTCAAGGCGCGGATCGCGGACGAAGTGGACCGCGCAACCCCGCTCGAAACCGCAAAGGCTGCTCTCACGGATGCCGAGAACGCAGAACACAGCGCCCTGGTACGGGTGAAGCGTCTTCGGGCCGAGCTGGACTCGCTCGAGGAGCGCCATCGCGAAGCGGTCGAAGCCGAAGCCGCCTACAAGCAATCTGTCGAGAAGCGCGCTGACATCGCCCTGCGTTTGGACGTCGCTCGCCAGCGGCAAGAGCAGCTCGTCGAGCGGCTCGCCGAGTCCCGCGCTGACTTCGAAGCCAACGCAGATGCAGCAACCCAGCGCGAGCGCGCCGAGGCAACGCTCGCCACTATCGAGGAGCACGCACGTCTGACCGTGGAGCTGAAGGAAGCTGAAGAGCTACTCGTCGACACAGACGAGCGACTCGCGAACAATCGCATGGTTCTGGACCAGGCCGAGGAAATCAGGGCCGCGGCCGAGGCCGTCAAGCAAGGCGACAAGGACATCGCCAACCTGCAGCGCGAGCTATCCGAAGCAGACACCCAGCTGCAGCTCGCTGAGCAGGACCTCGCAACGCGGCGCGCGGGCCATGGGGAGACCCTCCAAAGAGCCACGTCGGCGAAAGCGCGGCGCGACCGGCTAGCTGCCAAGTTCGACCAGCTCACCATCGACATTGCGAAAGCCAAGGCAGAGCTCCCCGAGCGGGAAGCGGAGCTGGCCTCCAACGTCGAACTCATCGAGCAGCTCACCCAGAAGTCCAACGAACTGCAGGAGCAGCGCGTCGCGGGTGCCGATGAGCGCATCTTCGGGCTACGCGTCGGGCTCCAGCGCATCGCCGACATGGGCCCCACCGCCGACACCGGCACAGCGCCAGCGATCGCGGTGGGGTCGCTTGAGGCAGATGACGCGGCGACGCACACCGCAGAGACGCTGCCGGCTGAGTTGCGGGACGTGGCAAACAAGCTGCGCGAAGCGCAAGCGAAGCACGTGGGACTATCCGCGGCCGTCCGCCGCCTCAACGCGGAAGCAGAGACCGATACTGCAGAGCTGGACACCGAGCTTGGCGCCGCATGGGAGGAATTCAACGCGCTGGAGGCTGCGCTCGACCTTGCCCGTGCTGGGGTGGACGAGTCCGCCGAACGCGTGGAACTGTGCCGGAAGACTAGGCAGAGCAGCGTCGAAAAGCTCGAAGCCGCCAAACAGGCAACGGAGCCACATCGCAAGCTAGCGGAGCGCCTGCTGGCACTGGGCCGCGCAGAAGCACGGCTCGCCGAACTCGAGCCACTGCGGCACGCCGCAGCCAACAAGGCGCAGCACGCACGCGCGTCCATCGCCACGCTGCCCAAGTTCGACACGTCGCTTGGGGTGACCGGGGCGCGGGAAGCGGTGGAGCGATGCCGTCGGCTCGAACGACTCGCGACCCAAGCAGAGGCGCGCATCGCTGAACTCGAACCACAGCTCGCAACGACACGCAGCGACGTCAGTGCACTGGAGCTGGCTCTCGAAGAGTGCTCAGAGGTCGCAGAGCCCCCAAAGCTACCGGACCCAGCCATCGCTCGCGCCGAAGTCGAGACCGCAGAACAGGCACACCGACAGGCCGCCAGCGCGCTCACTCTCGCCCAAGCCAAGCAGGCCGAGGCCTCCCAATCCGCTGAGCGCATCGATGCCCTCGCGGTGGAGCGCGAAGAACTCGAAGCCGACCTGGCCGACTGGACTCGACTCGCCATCGACCTCGGCCCAAAGGCGCTCCCCGCCGCCATCGTCGACGAGGCCTGCCCTGAGATCACCACGCTGGTCAACGACCTGCTTCACTCCTGCCATGGGCCACGCTTCACTGGGACGATCGACACTCAGGAGCTCGGCGCCGACGGCAAGAAACTGCTGGAGACATGCCGCTACAACGTGATCGACAGCGAGAAGGGGACGGAAGGCGACGCTCGCCAGCACAGCGGTGGTGAGAAAGCGATCCTGAACGAGGCCATCAGTCTCGTGCTCACCATCCTGGCGTGCCGACACGCCGGATTCAAGGCGCCAAGCCTTGTGCGCGATGAGACCGGAGCCGCACTCGACGCCAAGAACGCACGCGTCTACATCGAGATGCTTCGGCGCGCTGCCCAGCAGATCAACGCCAGGCATGTGTTGTTCGTCAGTCATGACGAGCAGTTGTGGGCATTGGCAGATGCGCGATTAGAAGTCGGCGGCGGAACCGTTCGTGTCGCCCTTGGCGCGGAGCTTGAGGCAGCATGAGCCGCGGTCGCAGACACTCCCGCCGCGAGGCCGCCAACCGCAAAGCCGCCTGGGGACTCGAAGAAGCAGACCGCCAACGCGAAGCCGAGGAGCGTCGCGTCACCTCCGGCCACGGAACGAAGCACCAACCCGGCGAGCGCCCGGACGCCTGCCGAGACTGCAGGAGCATGGCCAGCGTGGGACCCTACTACAACGAGCTGCACTCATGACCTTCGAAGAGACGGTTGCCCAGTTCGACAAGATGGTGCGGCGCTTCGCGAACAGCTACAGCTCGAAGCCACCGCTCCGGGGGGTCCTCGACTTCGAGGACCTCTACGCTGTCGGGCTGGACGCGCTTTGGCGGGCGCACGAGACGTTCGATCCGGAGCGAGGCTTCGCCTTGTCCACGTATGCCCACCACGTGATCAACAGCGCGATGCTGCGGCTCGTCGACTACTGGAACTTCCAGTGCCGCAGAGACGAGCGCTTCGCGCTTCGACCGGATGGCTTCACGACCCTGTTGAACGGTGAGGGCGCACACACGAGCTGGTGGGAGATACACTGCTCGACGGACGAGACTCAGCACAGCTCAATGGAAACGGACCAGTTGCTCGGAATCCTGCGCGGGGCAATCGACGAGCTGCCAGAGCGCTGGCGGCGGGTGATTCGCCTGCGAATGGCGGAGCATTCCAACGAGGCGATCGGCGCGCAGCTGGGCGTCACTGGCTCGCGAGTGCAGCAAATCAACGCCAAAGCGCAGCGGCGACTGCGCGAAGCCATCGAGGCGCGCTGGTGATCGTCGTGGAGGCTTTCGCATCCTCCCGAGCTCTCGCCCCCGGCATGCGGGTCCGAATCAAGGCCAACCGTCGCCGCGAGGGCACCATCATCGCCATCGAACGGGGCGAGCGACATGACCGAATCAAAGTGCTCTGGGATGGTCCCGAGCAGGAAGTGACCACGCACCCGGTGAGGTGCGCAGAAAAGCTGAAGACACGACTTAGGCCGCCTCAATCAGGCTCAGGCACCTGAAACCCAGGCACGGCTTCGCGTCCCAGCAGTGCTCCAATACGGTCTGCGTTGAGCATCTCCTCCGGGCAGACAACGCGCTCATCTGGTCGCTTCCGCTCTTGGGCCTCCGCCGCGTCTACTCGGTCAGCAAACCGCTCCAGCGCTCGCCACAGCGCGTCAGTAGACTCCGGGCGCACCAAAGCGTCGTCGGCGAACTCGACGCCGACCTGACGGTCCTGGGAGAGCGCTACTACGTGCATCGGGTTCAATACTTAACCATGGTTAAGTATTTGTCCAGACGGGACCCGGTCAGCGGGTCGGAGGCGGCGGCGCTTTTCTTTCATCGTCCCGCTTGACCGCGACTAGTCGCGGTCGTAACATTCATCGGGTCAGCAGAACGAAGGAAAGGACTTGGAAGATGAGCGACTACACTACTCCAGCAGAAGCAGCGAAGACAGTTCGTCAGGCGTTGAAGGACGAGCTGGGTCTCACCTCTCGCGACGTCAGCGTTCGCTCCGAACGCTACAGCCTCGGGTCTAGCGTCCACGTCACGATCAAGACCAAGGGGGTTCGCTTGAGTGAGGTCGAGCGCATCGCAAACCGCGTACAGAAGATCCGCCGCTGCGAGTTCACCGGTGACATCCTGGGAGGTGGCAACCGATACGTGCACGTCCGATACGCCTCCGGACTCCTTGCGGATGAGTACGACGAGATCAGCTTGCTGCTCCCACGTGAAGAGTGGGCTGAGGTCGAGGTCGTTCCGGGCGTGGTCTGCACGCTCGACGATAGCGGCCGGTGGAACTTCTTCGGGCCTGCTGAGTGGCTCGACAAGTCCGTGCGCGAACCCCAGTACCACGAAACAAGCACGGTCCGCCTTTGGGCAGAGATTCGCAACGAGTACCGAGGCGTAGTCGCTGCGCAGGACCGCGAGATCGAAGCCGCGTGCGCAGAGGAAGGGTGGGCGGCATGAGCACCGAGCTGGCCAAGCGCGAGACCATCGCGGAGCTCGTTCGCACCTGGGACGAGTGTTCCGAGACGATCCGCAGATGCTTCCTCGAACTCGACGCGGCTCAGGAGCGCCTTGAACAGGCTTTCGCTGGCCCCGGTCGCCACTTCTCGCTGGATGATATCCTGCGCCGACAGAGCCTGGCCCATCCGGAACGCGCAATCGACCAACTTGAACAGCAGGCATGGGCCGCGCTGTTCGACGCCCTCGAGGTCCGCCAGTTCTTGAGCGTGGAGGCGACCCGGAAGCTGGACCAGCAACTCGAGGGCAGGGGCGAGCCGCTGGGACGCATCACCCTCGAAACCGTACTTGCAACGCTTCAGGGCTTGCACCGGTCGATCCCCGTGTTTGCCGCGGAGGCTGTGCGGGAGGTCTTCGACTTCCTCCGCCCGCCCCGGTCACGCCTGAAAACCAACAAGCCATGGCATGTCGGCAGAAAGGTGATCTTGCCCTGCTACTGCGAAGCCGCCCAACCGCGCTGGCCTTGGAGACCAAGCGTGAACTTCCACTGCATCGACCGGCTTCGGGCTCTCGACCGTGTATTTCACCTGCTGGACGGAAAGGGCTACATCTCGAAGAGCTACGGCGGTGAATTGGTGGACGCCATTTGCGCAACGAGTGGCGAGCAGCCCGAGGGGCAAACCGAGTACTTCGCCTTCAGGGTCTATCGAAACGGCAACCTCCACGTTACGTTCCGTCGCCCCAATCTGGTTGCGGAGTTGAACCGCATCGCAGGGGGCAAGGAGTTCAAACCCAAGGAGGCAGCTTGAATGGCAGAGCAGAAGAAGAAGCGAACGAGGCGCGGCAGCACGCTAATGAGTGGCAAGCGGAAGCATCCCCTGATGACGCTGGGCGGGGTACCACCAGAGATGAAGGCGAGCTGGTACGAGGCAGCGGAACGCGCGGGCAAGACCTGGGCTGATTGGGCTCGCGACTTGATGTGTGCGGCGTCCGGTTACCGGCCCGACGTTCCGAAGAAAGATCGCCAAGATGATTGACCGCGACTAGTCGCGGTCGTATAACCCTACTCATGAACGGCGCAGCAAAGACCACCGCAGAAATCGTCTTCACGATGGGCCTCCCCGCCGCCGGCAAGAGCACCTGGATCGCTGCCAACCTGGCCGACTCCCACACGGTCATCGACCCCGACGCCATCAAGGAATCGCACCCCGACTACGACCCCAAGAACCCCGCCGCTCTGCACGCTTGGAGCAAGGAAATCTCTGAGGCGATGTTCGCTGATGCTCTCGCTGGCGGCGAGGGGCTCTGGGTCGTCGACGGAACCGGCACCAACGCCGAGAAGATGGTGCGCCGCATTCGTCAGGCCGAGGACGCCGGGTTCGCCACCCGCCTGGTCTTCATCCGCTGCACCCTCGAAACCTCGCTCCTTCGCAACGCCGCCCGCGTTCGCAATGTTCCCGAGCAGGTTGTCCGCGAGAAGGCTCGCGACGTGCACACCGCTTTCGCTCTCATCTCCCCCCACGCTCAGACCGTCGAGACGGTCGACAACGACTGAGGCGCCATGACCAACCCCCGCGACATCTACCCCACAACCAACGTCAGGCGCGGCACCACCCGCGTTCGCATCATCGACGGGAGATCCCTTCACTTCGAGGTGTACGAGTGCGGAGAGCCCGCTGGAAGCGGTGGTGACATCCGTTTCGTCCCTGAGCACATTCGGGGCGACGTCGAGGCGCGCCTCCTCTCGCCACGAGATGGGCTCTTGTGGAGACGCCCGCGGAGGCGCAAGATACCCAGCATGACGGACGAAGAACGCCAGCGGGACGCTCTGAACGCCCTCGCCAACGAGAGCAAGTGGCCGGCTCTGGTCGAGCGGCTCAAAGAGCTCGAGGCTGAAGGCTTCGACTCGAGAGCAGTCCTCTCAGCAAAGAATCTGCGCGGCCTCGAAGCGTACGAGCGTGCCGTCGAGGCTGTCGGAGCGAGTTGACACCGACTGGAGCAGCGGCGAGGTTCATCGACTGCTGCCACAACAGCCTCAGCGGTGAGCCCCAGATCGGCTGGGACGTCCTGAACGCCGTCGTCGCCGTGGAGCAACTCGACTTGCTCCACGCAGGGCGAGACTTCCGCGTCGCCTGCCGCCTGGTGCGCTTTCGACACGGGAGCACGATGCGGCTCTATTCGCTCTCCGTGGCCGTCGAAGGCGGCTACACGTTCGACGTGGCAGACGAGCTGCGGAAGCTCGCGTTGCCCGAGTCTGCCGCGGGCCTTTTGGTGTAGAGTGGTCGCGTGGCGAAGATGACGCGGGACGAGGCGCTTGAACTGCTGCGGGGCGGCCAGGACGGGGTGGCAGAGTGGAACCAGCGGCGACAGGCTGGAGACGTACCTGTGAGTCCAAGAGGGATACTCCAACCAACCGATTTGACCGGCGTAGACCTCGCGGGTGTGGACCTCACTGGCGCGCTACTCAACAACACCGACTTCCGAGACGCGGACCTAACCGGAGCAATTCTCCGCAGGGCGGATGTCACAACCTCGAGCTTTCACGGTAGCGCAAGTCTTCGCGAGACGGATTTCACAGAAGCGAACATGCAATGCTCGGTACTAATGGGGGCGCAACTTGAGCGTGCGAAGCTGGTCAAAGCGAATCTTGGGAAGGCGAATCTTACATCAGCCAACTTGTCATACGCGGACCTAACCTACGCTACTCTGAGCCGTGCAATCCTCGCGCATGCAAGGTGCAGGAACGCAATTCTGCGAAACGTGGATTTCGAGGAGGTATGCCTTGAACGTACGGACCTCAGCTGCGCAGACGTGAGTGGCGCGAACATCAGCGGCGCGAACCTCAAGCGGGCGAGCCTCAGCGGCGCGGACCTCAAGCGGGCGAGCCTCAGCGGCGCGGACCTCAGCGGCGCGAACCTCAGTGGCACGGACCTCAGTGGCGCCGTGGTAGGCTCAACGAAACTCGGGGATGTGGACCTTTCGGTGGTCTGCATCGACAGCCTGCGCGCTGTGCGGCACCTCGGGCCAAGCACCATCGGCACCGACACTCTCGCCAAGTCCAAAGGCCGCATTCCCCCTGAGTTCCTTCGCGGCTGCGGCCTATCCGACTGGGAAGTCGAGGCCGCCAGACTTTACGACCCCGAGCTCTCGCCCGGGCAAGTCGCCGATATCCAGCAACGTGTCTTCGATCTCCGCGCTGGCGCGGTCATCCAACTCTACTCCGTCTTCATGAGCCACAGCCATGCGAACAAGGCCTTTGCCAAGGCGCTGCATGATGCCCTACAGGCTAAAGGGGTTCGCTGCTGGTTGGACGAGAAGCAGATCAAGCCCGGCGACGATCTCCAGGATGCAATCGCGCACGGCATCAAGCATTGGGACAAGCTGATCTTGTGCTGCTCGGAGGCAGCCCTCGAGCGAAGCTGGTGGGTCGAAGACGAGATCGACCGTACCCTCGACAAGGAGCGGGAGCTCAGGAAGCACCATGGTGCTGAGGAGCGCCTGATCATCCCAATCGACCTCGACGGGCACGTTTTCAACTGGAGCAACTCGCGGGCAAAGATCCTTACAAGGCGCAAGGTTGCCGACTTCTCCGACTGGAAGCCAGGGGCGCAGCTTCCTGAGGAAAGGCTCCTGGAATTGCTCGAGGCGCTGCAGGTCGGGCGCGGCAAGGGCGAGCCGAAGTCATTCTTGCCCGATCTGCCCTAGCTCACCGCTGGCAACACGTACCGCTCCCACCTCCGACCGTACCTCACCAACACCAGGCGAGCCCCGCTGGGGAGCAGGAGCACGCCAAAACCGTCATCTAGCCATCGCATGGCAGGGGGTCGGACGGGCGCGGGGCGAGTTGTGTGGATTCGTGCGGGGGCACGCGGGATTGGCCACCCCGCCCTTAGTTCCTCGCCAATAAGACCGATTCTGTTGCCAGGTTCGGCCGGACCCCGTGCGGCTTCACGAGCTCACAGTCTCACTGCCCAAGATCCGCCTAAATGTGGATCGGGGTCAGTCGGCCCAAGTACCAACGGATGACCACCGGTCTTCCGCACTTGCAGCCTTTGGCAGTGCAACGATAGCTCATATCGACACGCCTCCTGCACATCATAGGGTGGCCCGGACCTGCTGCGGGTTTGACGGCGCGTTCGAGCGAGACTACGCTGCTCGGGTTGGTAGTGCGACATCAGGCCCTCGGAGGGTCCGGTGGTTTGCAGCTCCAAGTGGGTCGGTTCGTGCGGTAACACAGACCGACCCACGCTTTTCTGCGAGAGTCGTTTCAATGGTATGCTCCGTGTAGCGCGGCTCTAGGCCGCTTCTTCACCATCGTCAGCCCCATCAAGCGCCTTTCGCTCGGCAACATCGTCGGTGAAGTCCATCACCATTTCGATCGGTTGCTCCGTTGCGTGGGATGAGTTCCAGTAGTCAGCATCCAGCGTGAGCTGATACGCGTCGCCAACCATCTGGTCGCGCCGCTTCTGCAGCGAGATGTGCATCTGCTTCCGTGTGGCGTGATCAATATCGACCCATAGAGTCAGCTGCTTCTGACCCTGTGCAACTGGGTAGGCGTGATTCACGCGATAGGATCGGCCTGTCGCGGGGTCGGTCCGGGTCTCCTCGCGCGCCGCCTTCGCCAACTTTGCCGCCAGTTCGTCGATTGGGTCCTTGGGGGTGGGTGGCTCCATCCCAAGCTTCCGTCGCGCCCATTCGGCGACCTTTCGCATATCCACAATGTGGACATTGTGCGCCTGTCGGTAGCCGTGAATCGCCCGTTGCAGGTCTGCTTTCGTGAATCTCGTTGCCATGTTAGCCATTACCTTTCAGTCATGAATGGGGAAGACGTCTCCCCACCCGTCAGTCATCGCGTTTGGTGCCAAGATCTCGCGGATCTTGACCTGGTGAGCTCGGAACAATTGGTACTTCCCCGTCTGTCGCTGTAGCTGTCCCGCGACGATTCCTGGATGCACACCAAGCGTCTTCGCGAAACCAAGAATGTCCTTCTCAGAGAAGAACGGCGACTTCCTCGCAATGAAGCTGTGGAGTCGCTTCTGGGGAACACAGAACTCGGCGGCCGCCGCATTTGCTTGCCTCTCCTCTTCCCTAACGGCATCCCCCACGCCAGCGTTGTCTCCCTCTAGGTTTACATCGACAACTGGGGAATCCAGCCCGTGGCAGCACTTCACGTGCTCCAGTTCGTGTCGGAGCACGAACCAAAAATTATCGATTCTGTCGTAGCGAGTCGTCAGTCCGATTGTTGGATTCCCGTCGGCCCACACGCAAACGCCGTCAATTCTCGCCCCAGGTAGAGTCTCTACGAGCGCAAACTTGATGCCACATTCTGCAAGTACTCTCGGTACCTTGCGTACCGACTGCTCCGATGCCATCAGGGGCGCTAGCGCCTCAATCGCTTCAGCGGCCGAACCGCTGTCGAACCGCCCAACCATGGTACTCTCTGCGATCTGCTGAACGCGCTTCAGCCAGGCTAGTTGCGCAACGTTGATCGCGTGGCCTTCATCCGACTTCTTGGCGGAATGCTGTGCAACAGGTATATGCTCAAGACTCTCCGCTCCAAAGAAAGCCAGCACCTGCGCCTCGACGCTTTCCGCGTCATAGGCATCGCACGGAGCCAACCAACCGCGCTTAGCCAGATCTGCCACAGGGAAAGAGCCAAAGAGTCTCGCTCGTTTCGTTCGCCCGGGATCGGGCCTAGAAACAAGCCTAGCGCGAGCCAGTTCTTGGCGGAGCTGGATCTCCAGGAGGAGCTCAGGTTGTATTGCGAACACCTCACCAATCGCCAGCGCTGTCTCCCCGTCAAGAGGCTGCCGTCCCGAAAGCATGCGCTTCAGCCGCGACTCGTTTATCCCCAAGACAACAGCGAACAGCCGCTTACTCCAGCCACGCTGCTTGAGCATGTCTTCGATGAGTTGCCCTGGCGTCCTGTACTCTGCCCGTGAATTCTTCATTCGCCCAGATTCCCCATAGCACGGCAGCGTAGCGCGCGGTCGAACTTTCGGACACTACCAATCATTACGGTCGCTTGCGCGCTATCAAATGCGTGAAATGTCCTGGGGGTGGGAGCCCAAATGACGAAAAGCCCCCAGCACTAGGCTGGGGGCGAGGAGTGGTTCCGGCTTTGCAACCGCGATCGTGGGGCGCAAAGGCTATTCGAGCAGACGCTGCGCCAGGTTGGTGAGCACGTTGGTGCCGACGATGACCAGCACCTGCGCCCACGGAGGCAAACTCTCCCATTGCTCTCGCAGCCAGCGGGCGGAGCGGCGCGCGGAGCTGGTTGGCGCCTCGTCGATTTGATTCTGAGGACACGCCTGCACGACCTCGAGCCGTACGGTGCTCGGCCTGTCCAGCTTCGCGTCCGTCTTGGCCTCCCACTCGTCACGGGCGGCCTGCTGGGCTTTGAGTGCTTCTACCTGGGCCTGCAGCTGGGCCAGCGCCTCGTCCACCTCGATAGCGTCCGAGGGCAGCGCTCGCCGCGCCTGGCGGGTCTGCTCCCCAACGCGCTGCAAACGGTCTGGAGGGAGCGACCCCAAGGGACGTAGTGAGGCTCCTGGGCTCTTCGTTGTGGTGGGCGGATCCGATGTCGTCATGGGAGTAGCGCGGCTTTCAGCTCGGCAATCGGTGCCGGCTTCGGCAACCAAAGATCGAAGGCCCCCTCGTCTCTGTCCTGTGGGTACGCCGACGTCATGACGATGCGCAGCGCTGGATAGTCGCGCCTGAGCTCGACCGCCAAGCTCGACCCGTACCCGTCTCCAAGCCTCTCGTCGATGAGCGCGCTCGTGATCGTCGGTCCATGCTCGCGCATCACCTGTCGAGCCGCGTAGATTGAGTGAGCCTCGTGGACGACAGCTCCAGCAGCGGAGAGCGCTCTGGCCACTGCGCTCGACAATACCTCGACGTCGTCGACGAGTAGCACGGTCGCGCCATGCAACCCGTTGCCCTTCGCGCCGTGTGCAAGGTGTTCTTGCATCACGTCGGCTTGACGCACTTGGGCGGCCCGCATGTGGCGCATGTCGCGGGCGATGATTTCGAGCAGAGACTCGATGGTGTCGAGCTTTTGGCCTTGGCGTTGGATCTCGAGCGTCTGCGGATCCGAAAGCGACGGGCGAGCCGCAGGGTCGAACTCGCCAGCGTCGTCATGTACGATCACCGGCGGCCCAGGGCGTGCCGTCGACGGCTGCTCCTCCTCCGGCATCGGCGGGGCCCGAAGAGTGTCGCGACTCTCGAAGGCAGCTTTCTTGGTCGCACTCATACGAGTCCGCGGTCACGCAACGCCGCCAGCACTTCCGGCTTGTCCGGATACTTCGGCTTGGGGAGCTCAAAGTGCACGAGATCCCACTCTCCCTTTTCCTTCGCCACGCCATCGCGATCCCAGTCCCCACCCCAGCGTATCTGGATCCCGAGCTCCGCGGCGGCGCGGAACATGACCGGCTTGATCTCGTCGTACGGCCACGACTTCCACGACACCTTGCCGTCTACGTAGGCGATTACGTCAATGGCCATCCCGTGCAGGTGGCGCGAGTTGTAGGTGCGCGACGCGCCCTTCCTCACGTTCACGATCTGCGTGTCGATGGACCGGATGCCCTCGCTGATTCCGAAGTCGACATCAGACAGGGCGAGCGCAAGACGGGCAACGCGCTGCAGGTCGGGGTGCACCGTGGAGAGGCGACGCTCCGAATTCTTCGAGAACGACCAGCGGCCGCTTTGCTCGAGATCGACCATGTGCTCGCCCGAGCCGTCGGGAATCGTGGGCGGCGCGGATTCCTCGTCGACGGGCTGACCCGATGGGTAAGCCAGCGCGTACACTTCATCGCTGCGGGCACCAGTGAGCGGACCGAAGTTGCCGTCGACCTTCAATCCCAATTTGCGCTGCCAGCCGCGCACATCCGTCGTTTTCGTTGTCATGCCCTCACCCTCACCACCATCAAGTCGTGGCATCGCAGCGTGTCCGCGATTGCCGATTCTTCGACCCACGCGCACTGTCCTAGCTGTCCTCCCGATGGCAGGAAGATGCCTCCCCACCTCCGCCAGGAGTTCACCAACAGGTACTGACGCCGACCGTCGACAACGCGACGCCCGGCAATCCACAACGCGTGTGAGCTGTCGCCGCCGCCAAACAAGTCGGCGGACAGCGCGTCGTCGCCGAGAAACCCGATCTTGAAGAACGCCGCGCGGAGCCAGAACGCGCCAACGACGACCAGTGTGCGGTCGGTGAGAGCAGCGTCCAGCTGGTCGAGTCGGTCGGCGCCTCGCCGCCAGATGCGGTAGCGAGTGGCGTCGCCGCCGCGCTTGTCGTCAGCGAACATCTCGTCGCGCAGGTCGTCTTGCTGTGACGCCTCACCTTCGTCGTGCTCCTCGCCCCGCTCCCAGTCGTCCCACCCCCTCAGGCAAAGGGACTCGACCGCGTACTGCAGCCGCGTCCCCCGCAGCGTCTCCGAGTACTTCCCGGTTTGGCGGAAGCGTGCATCTCTCCAGATGCTCACAGCCGAGCACCAGGGACCTGAACCAGCGGGAGGTGCGATGGTGTTGCTCGTGCGGGTCCCGTTGGTCGAGGCGATCACTGAGTTGACACCAGCGGCAAAAGCATGCCCAACGCAGCTTGGCTTACGTCCCTGGTTGAGCAGCCAAGGGATCGGGCGCACAAGCGTCACCTGTCCCACAGCCGAGGACGACGCAAAGTCGTCAAAGCTCGCGTCAGCACGGTCGCGCAGGCGCTGGTGTTCGGTATCGGGGTGCGCCCCCGTTTCGAAGTCAGTCACAGAGCTCGCCCCGGTACCTCGCCTGTACCTCGCTGCACGAACGTGCCCGAGCGATGCAATGCGGGTTGAAGTTCGTCCCCTGCCTCATCCGTCGTTCGCAGGTCTCCGCGAACGGGGTGCCTTCCGGGGTACGCCACATGGGCCACCCTGGCTCCCAGTAGCAATCGAGCGCCCGCAGACGCTGTTCCGCTCGAGCACAGGAGTCGGGTTCCAGTTGTGGGATCGGCGCGGGGCCCGCATGACCGCAGGAGAGCAGCACACCAGCCCCGATGGTTAGAGCGAGTTTCATGCAGCGCTCGTGTTCGCCGCGTTGATGATACAGCGTCGCATCCCGGGCTGTAGCTGAAGGCGCTGCCCAGGTGCCAGTGTGCCACAGATAGTACCGGGGGCGTCCGGGTACTTCGTCTCGTAGGTCACTGTTGGCTCGTGTATGCCAGTCAGCTGTACCACATGCTCGTAGGTGAACGCGCCCGCTCGCAGCCGTACCCGGCGACCGTTGACGATTGCATCGACGTGTTGCGCACAGTCATTGCGGTAGGCACGATAAGCTGCCGGCGCCGATGCCTCGCGACACCACGGGCACAATTCGTCATCGGGAACGATGTCTCCAACCAGCGCGCAAGCCTTGCCGCATCTCACGCACCCCATGGATCGGTCGGCGATGGTCATGGGCTTGCAATCTCGGTACCCGACTCCGCGAGGTACAGCCGCCCTCGAAGCTCCACCCGCCACGTGGGCCCGCCAGCGGCTGAGTCCTGCGACAGGTCGTCGACTACCTGACGCACGGCGCACAGTACGGCGCCAGAGTCACGGTCAAAGGCCAGTTCGTCGAGCTCCGACTGCCAGTCCTCGTCCCGCAGCGCGGTGCCGACGAGTCCAATCAGGTCGGCGTTGGCTGGTAGGCACTCGAGCTTCTTGGGCCAGTCGATTCGTTCGAACACGTTGCACCCAGTGACCAGCAGCACGCTCAGCGTCAGCACGATTGCTCCGTTGATGCCGCTGCCAGACTTTGGGGGCGTGGTCGGTTGACGATGACCTCGGAAGTCAGGGAACCACCGGGTCAGAAAGTGAGCGAGCGCCGATTCGCGGGGAAGCATTGCAGCAATGGCAGACGCCGCGGCTGCGACAGCCGTTCCGGCCGCCATCAACAGCTCGAGCAATTCACTCAGTGTGGGAGCTGTCGCGGCCTCGTCGGCAGCGAACGCGGGAAGGGTCATACAGGTGACGCACGAGAGTGCGACAAGGATTGCGAACAGTCGTGTTTTCATGAAGCTCACCTTTTTCATAGTGTGGTCAGCGTAACGTCATCACTCACGTTGAGTTGCCCCTCGGTGATGGTGATGGGCCCGGCCCAACCGGACTTCTGGATCTGAATGTCGTATCGATAGGAGCCGGACAGGAGACTCGTGACCGCACTCCCAGCCACAATCTGGAACGCACCGTTTGGCGCATCAGTGATCGTTATCCCGCTACCGACCGTCAGCTGGAACCCATCTTCGCTGGGGGAGGCAGGGTCCGCGGCGGATGTGAGTCGCTTCACCGTGAACCAGATGCTTGCACCGGTCAGGTCGTAGATCGCGCTGTTGCCGTCGACGGCGCTGCCCACTAGATCCCACAGGTCTCCGCGGCGGAGCTGCAGCCGTTGGGTGGTGGTCATGTCTTGGCAAGCTCCGCTGAAACGTCAGAAGTTGGGGTCGGTGAGAGGGCTGCCGAGACAGTCGCGGACGAGAACACGAAACTGGAGACGTCGGAGTCTGGGCTGCGGCTGAGGAATGCTCTGATCGGTTCGACCCCCACGGGGTAACCAACGACCAGGCTCCCATTCTGAACGGCTACGCCAATGAACTGACCGGTGAGCGCCGTCTGGAGGCCAGTCCCCAGAGCGCCGTATTCCGCCGCAATGCCTGTGCTGCGCCCAAGTAGAGCAACGCCAGGAATAGTGACAACACCATCCGCAATGGCGATCGTCACGGATTGACCCGCAAGCAACGCGGCCGAACTGACCCCCATCGCGCCGATGCCGGTCGCCACAGCCGCGGAAGCGCCAGCGAGCGCCAGTTCGTTTTCGACGCCGAGCTGACCACCCTCGGCCAGGATGGCGACGCCAACGCCGACGAGCTGTTCCGCGATGCCTACGAAACCGGCGCCGGTCGCAATGCTGCGGCCACCACCAGAGAGTGGAACCGCTGTGTTCGTACCAACCGACCCAGTGCCGGCCGCGATCGCGGCCGCCTGCCCCGTGAGCACGCCGAACACATCGATCGTGCCGGCAGCGGCTGATACGGACGCTCCAGCACCCGACACCGGAACCGAGTGGTCGGGACCAAGGGAGCCAGTCGCCGAAGCGATCGACGCAGCCGCTCCAACAACTTGCAGCGACAGGTCCGGAGCCAGCGTCCCGTCTGCAACCGCAATGGATCGCAGTTGTGACACCAGCGGCTCTTCGCCGTCTGCGCCGAGTGTGCCAGTACCGACCGCAAGTGATGCGCTCTGCCCGCTCTGCGCAACGGCTGTGCTCGGGCCGAGACTCCCGGCCTGTGTCGCGACCCCTGCCCCAGCCCCATCGATCTGGTCGCTCAGTTCAGGTCCGAGAGCACCAGTCGCTGGCGCCACAGAGGCGGACTCTCCGCTCAGCTGTAGCGCCGCTTGGATACCGGCTGAGCCAGCGGCCGTCGCGATGCTTGCAGCCGTGCCAGACAGCGGCACAGATGCGCCGGGGGCGAGGCTCCCAATTGCAGCGGCAATCGCAGCGGCAACAGCCGCGACAGCAGCCGCGTTGGAAGGTCCGATGGCACCGATGGCGGTTGCGACTCCAGCACCCTGGCCAGAGAGTACGATGGTCGAAGGGCTCGCCCAGAACGACAACCGCCCAGCACGATTGACGGTCGAGGCCGCCGTGCTCTCGAGCGTGCTCTCAGACCCAGACGCCGACTTGTACGCGACCTGCAGGACGCCGTTCTGGGCGTCGTCGACGATCTCCGTCTCGCCACCCAGGGAGATCGACCACCCCTTCGTACCGGTCATGTTGGCGACGGCCATCGAGATGAGGTCGTCGCCCGCACTGGGGGAAGCGCTGTTCGAGATGGTCGTGCCGGATGTCGCGGTGGCCGGCGTCGCCGCGGTCGGCGCGGACTGCGCCCGACCATCGACGGTCATCACGTACGTCCAGATGTCTCTGGCGGACGCAGCCGGAAGACCCGAAACGCTCGGCGTGTTCGAGCCGCTGGGGATGTTCGCGTCGAGAATGTAGTACGCGTGACCGCGAACGGCGAAACTGCCATTCACCGCGTAGAACGGCACACCAGAGATCAGCGTCGCCGATTGGGCCCCAAGCGAAACACTGCTCGGTGCCCCCAAGCTCCCATCGAGACCGTTCTGCCCGACCAGGATAACGGTGATCCTGTTCGCGCCGCTCGGAGTCGTGTAGCTGTTTCCTGTGAACGAGTTCTCGGCCGTGCCTTGAAACGCGTACGACAGGCTGTCGGTGCCAATGCGGCCCATTGCTCTCGCTGCAACTCGCGGGCGCTGCGATGAGTCAGCGCCCGGCGGTCACCGTCTGGTCAGCTCCAGGTCCAACGCACCAACGCGTTCGACGAGTCGTTCGTCGGCATGGTCAGCGTGAGTGTGCCAGCCACCAGCGTCTGCGCCCCGAACGTGAAGACGCCGAGGTTTCGATTGCTCGCCCCCGTGTCGTAGATCATGACCGCATCGGTCGGTCCAATCGTCACCGTCGAGTAGACCAGGTTCCCCGAAGGGGTCCAGTACGTGACGGCGCCCGACTGGAGCGGCGCCGTTGCGCTCGGACAAGTGATGCCACCAGCCGTGTAGCCAGTACCACTCACTTCACCGGTGACTGAGTAGGCCGTGTCGCTGGGCCCCCTGGTGGCCGTGTCGAGAAACAGCGCAGCCTTCAACCCGGTAGTTGGGTACAGAGCCGTCATCGCAGCGATGCGGTAGTTGTCGTAGGTGGGTACACCCGCAGTGTTCGCCATTCGTCAGTTCGCTTTCGTGGCAATGGCCGACGCGTGCACCAGTTCGAGGTATTCGACTGAGCCATCGTCGCGTTCACGTTTTTCGAAGCTCTGCGGCTGCTCGCAGGAGAGCCGTTCGAGTTCGTTGGGGCCGCGCGCGTCGTCCGTGAGGACCAACCAGTACTCGACCCTCCCTGGCTGCGGATCGCGTCGCTCCAAGTCGGAAGTCAGCATCACGCCGCGACTCGTCATCACGGCTGCGACTTGTTCCTGCTCCTTGGGTACCTGCAGCTCTACCCCATGCATCAGGATTGGGTTGCAGGAACGTTTGACGAGGCGTCCGTCGCTCCACGCCTCGAACCAACAGACAGGATTGCGACCACTCTCGTCGCGACCGCATCTCAGCTCGAGTTCGTCGATCGGCTTCTGCACGACACCGTCGCCCGTGTCTACCAGCAGTTCGCTGCCGAAGACCCATCTGTCATCCACGAAGACGGCGTGACCCATTCCGATGAGGTCACCTCTCGTGACTGGGCATTGCTTCTCGTCGATCCCGTGGGTTCCGGCGAGGAACTCATCCATCGCCTCCGGGCTTGGCGGTTTCATCGCGCGCACGATGCCTTCGTTCAGAGTGTGCAATTGCATCTTCCACTTCTCCCTTTGCGCGCACATTACCCGTGGCGCGTTGCTGCAGATGTGTTGCCTACGAGTTACCAGCCATGTTGGCGACGGACGTCGAAAGGATGTCGTCGACAGCTGGCGGAAACTTCAGAATGCGGACGCGCCAGGCCTTCCCAGTCACCTCATCGACACCGAGGAAGACGACATGCGTGTCCGTTTCCTCAGCGTCAGTAGCCGCGTCGAACAGCGCCATCTTGTCGTCGAGGCTGTAGGCGATCGTTTGCTCTCCCTCGTCGGCGCTGCGCAGCATGACGTCGCGCACCGCCTGGGGAACTGGCTTGCGGGGGCGGCCAGGGAAAGCCATCAGAGTTCCCAGCCTTCCCACTCTTCGACGCACTTGGTGCCGGCGCCGCCGGGGGGCTGCCCTGGAACGCCATACACACAGAAGATGCCGGGCTGCCCGCTCACGCGCTGGTCTTCATTCCAGTCGAACACGTGGATCACGACAGCGCCGTCCACGCTCAGCGTCAGCTCGGTCGGATCCACGTCCTGGGCACACAGCTGAATGGCCATCCCGGGCACCAACCCAGTGGGGCCTGGAAATACCTCGGACGTGGTCGGGTTCGACTCTACCGTGTCATAGTTGCCGATTCCAAACAGATATCCGTCGGCCTTGATGCGCCACCCGAGCTCGCCGGGGTTGGTATCGAACACCGCGCCGTATCTGCACGCCTGGTTGTTGCCGCACAAGTCGACGTCCACGCGCACGGCGGTCTGGATCATTTCTGACGGCCCGAGGTAGCTGTCCGGAACGATCACCGTCGAGCACTGGTTGGCAGTGGTGAACTGATACCCATCCCAGACCGCGAACACCGCATCCGCCACCGGCTCGCCCGAGTCTCCAAAGCCCAGCCCGCCGTCCACGATCTGAGCTAGTGGACGCAACAGTCTCCACGCCGGTCCGAGATCAGTGCGCTCGAAGGTGTCCCACGACACGGGGCCGAAGCCTTGGTCTTGAGGCGCTCCACCGTCCCCTGGCTGCCCCGCATCGCCTGCGGGTGTCCCTGCGTCAGTTGACCCAGCGTCCGAAGGGGGCGGTCCAGAGTCAAGGGGTACGGGGTCGAGAGCCTCTCCGCTCGAGCTCACCAAGTCGAAGAGCGCTCGAGCCCCAGCGGGCTGTTCGTCGCTCGGAAACGATAGCGTTACCAAGACCTGTGAAGCAGGCAGCACCGCTGAAAAGTCGAGGCTGTAGCTCTCCCACGGAATCGGAGCCGGTTCAGTGTCGGGGTGGCTCGCGGACGCGCACTGAGCACCGTTGCAGACCTCCACAACGGCGCTGCCCAGGTAGGGGACCACCGAGTAGTCTAGCGTCCCCATCACCCAGTCGGTGGTGTCGACCGCGCGCGACACGCTCTCACCTTCCCAGAGTCGCAGCGATAGCTTGCCGTCTGCAGCGTACGTGCTCGTTCCGATATTGCTCTCGGAGCACGTCCAAGGCGCAGTGCAGGAGCCACCCTCGAAAGACTCTGACCAGCTTTGCACTGGAGTGAGTGCCTGGGTCAGGGTTCCGTATTCGCCATCCGACGCAAGGCCGCACGACGCCATCAGCAACGCGCAGAGCGCGAGCAGTAAAGTCCTCATTGGGGATCGTTCCCTCTACTGTTTGGTTGTTAAGTCAACACAGACACATCGGCGACGCCGCTGGGTCTCAAAGCGCTGCGATGTCTACGCCCAACTGGGTCGCGCCGATGTCGTCGGCTATTTGGACGAGCGCATCCTTCACGGTCGGGGCCACCGTTCGCTCTTCTCGGGTTGGGTTCACGTCGATTCCGTTCGGGTCCGTCACGGTGACGTGTGTGACGAATTCTCCGCTGCGGAGCTGGTCTAGCGATGCGCTGATCCGCTGGTCCGAATCCCACGCTGGCGCATCCGACAGCAACGCGATTGCGTCCGATAGAGCTGCTTGGCCAGAGCGCAGCGCCATCCATGCCAGCGCTGCCTTCAGGTTCCTGTCGACCCCAAGCGACTTGATACGTCGCACCACCTCACCGGCCACGCCTGGCTGGTCCAGTTCGAACTTCAGGTAGTAGATGAACTCTTCATCTGCACGTTCCGCAGCAATCCACGCGAGTGCATCGTCGACATCTGATTGAGTCGGAGGACGAAGGAACCGCTTCCGGTGAGTCTCGGTGATGCTGATTCCGTTGAAGCTGAACGACAGTTCTTCCTGCAGCCCAGGCTCCCGGCTCATGAGAAAATCTCCTCAACGACGAGCGACACCTCTTCGCATGTGAACTGGGCGGTCCCGCCCGTCTTTTCCAGCCAGATGGTGTCGTTCTGCGCCAGGTCCACGACGACAACGACAGTTCGAATATCGTTGGAGGCAGCGCCCCACGAGTGCGCAGGTCCTATCTGCGACCCGTTCTTCGTGACGTACCAGGTGCCGCCGGATGCCGTCGACTTGAACGTCGCATCAACCGTTATCTTGAAGCGTTTAGTCGTAGCCCCCGTGTACGTGACGGGGCCGGTCGCAGCGGCCGCGATCGTGAAGTCGGAACTGTTCAGTGTCGTGCGATTGGTCGTCGCGACATTGACAGTGTCGGTTCCGTTCCCCATGTCCGCGCCAGCGTCGGGAGTGTACAAATACGCATGGCTCGCGACAGCCTTGTAGTTCGCAATGACCCAATTGAACTTCTGCGCCGCGATCTCGTCGCCCGGAACGAGGCCGCTGGCTTTCTCTCCGACTGACGGCTCGACCTTCGTGGGCGTGTTGTTGAGCACCTCCTGATCGCCTGTCAGCCCGGAGTAGTTGGTATCAGTTGCCCAGTCGGCCACACATCACCTCAATAGATTCCGTACACGGTGCCGGCGCCTACGAAGCCACCGCTCGACGACTGCAGAACGCCTTGCCCAAACGAGCCACCCGTCGTGCTCGACGGCTTCAGGCCCAATCCCGTCGTCAGAAGGAAGCGCAGGTAGACACCAGCCGCCTTCGCAGCCCGCACGATGCGCAGAGCCTGCTCGAGCGTCACGTCGCCCGGCGCGTCGAGCTCGTCAGCGACGATCTCTAGCTTGGCTACCTGATCCTCGTAAGAACGGATCTCGAAGTCGGCGGAGTAGAACTCTTTGATGACAGCAAGGAGGTCGTCCGCTCGCCCTTGACTGCGGTTCGCGAGCGCGCGAGCACGAATGGCCTGCCGGTAGCCCACCTCGGTGAACCCCAGGTCGGGCTGTCCGACAATCGAACCAAGAATGCGCAGCTGGTGGATGCCCGCGCTGTCGATGAGCCGCATCGTGATGACGGACCAGATCGCCTCTTCGAGCTCTTCGACCTCGGCGCCGATGGCCCAGATGATGCTCATCGCGTTGGGCTTGCCGAGGAGATCCGCGGGCAGGTTCAGAATGGACTGTCGACCGTGCTCTGGATGCCGCGGGACCGTTTCAGGCACGACGCCAGTGCTCCTCGAGGGCCCAGTTGGTGCCGTCGAACTTGAACTTGGCCATGCGCGACTGGCTTGCCGGGAACGTGTAGAGCGTGCCGCCGCCTACCCCACCATTGACGATGGCCACGGTGAAAGCCTCGGTATCGAGGCGCTCGATGATGATCACTTCGCCCGTCGTGGGGTTGGTGTCGTCGAGCGTTACCTGCCTGTTTGCGGTGAGCGTCCCCGCTGGCAAGCGCCGTAGGCTGCCGTCGTTCACGTCGAGTGCTGGATCGTCGGCATCGGTCAGCGATGCGCCGAGCAGGACCCCGAGCACCCACGAGCGATCCCGGAAGGTTACGTTCTTCTCTTGGCTGAGGTCACTCAGCGCAGTGCAAACGTAGTCCTCTTGGCCCTTGGCAGGCGGCCGCATGCCCGCGGTTGCTTCCTCGACCAGTGCTGCGTCTATCCCGCTCATGGTGTGATCGTTACGTCGATGTTGGCTGAGTCGAAGTTGAGCTTCTCAGTGGCAGCGGGCACAATGTTCACGGTCGCTGCTGGCGGGTCCGTGTCTTCCATCGCAAAGCTCGAGATGTCCGTCACACCGCTTGCGTCCAGTGCCGAGCACTGCAGCTTCACGAAGTAGGCTGTCTCGGCGATGGTCGTTGGAGCGACTGCCAGGATGGCGTCCTTGATCTCGTCTTCGGATGCGCCGTTGGGGGCGACAACGGTCACCGCGACGTGAATGTCGGTGACCGTTGCGCGCTGGAAGTTGACGGTGACCGCATTCCCCTCAGCGTCGATAGCGGTCCCGCTGCTCGTGCCGATTGTCGCAATTCCGCCGGCGGCGTTGTCCCAGATGACCTGCGCAATTTCGTCGTCGAGAGCATCCGCGCTCGCGCCGTCGTAGAGGACGACTCGAATTGAGTGCGGCGTGAGTGCGCCGACAGTGGCGTCGGTCTCATTCTCCTCGACGTCTGCGTCGGTCACACCTGTGACCTGCAGCACTGCGGCCTTGATCGCTGCGACAGTTCGGGACCCACCAAGAGCGAGTTCCTGAGGTCTGCGCGCTCTCAGTTCGTCGATGGTCTCTTGGTCCCTGCCTGGCGTCGCGTCGCCGGCGTTGGTGATGCTGAGCCAGCCCTTGGCGTCCTCTGCGAGGACCGTGAGCGTTCCTGCCAGCGCGACCGCTGCGCTCCCGGGACTCTCGCTGACGAACGTCGCCGGATAGCTTCCGGCTGTCGTCGACGCCACGATGTCTCGGTTCACCCAACGGTTGTCGGGCTCGTCGATGACGTGGGCGACCAACTCACCGGGCGCGTATGTCTTGCTGGCTTCGAGCCCGAGGGTGACAGCGACGCTTCCAACCTTTGGGTCGCGACGCTTCGTACCCGTCAGCTCCGCCAGGGAGACCATGAGCTGGCCCTCCGCATTGGCAGGGTCGAACCCGTTGCGGGCTACCTCGAGCGTCTCCCACGCCTTGCTGATCTCGTCCGCAGCGCTCTCGATGAGGTCGCCGAACGGGTCTTTCCCGTCCAGGGTCAAGCGTTCGTCCACGCGCGAGCGCAAACGACTCTTCATGCTTTCCCGGATCTCGACGAACGTCTTGCGACGGAAGCCGGTCTCGGTCTCGCCGTAGGTGGGCATCAACTGATGACGTCGAAGGGCACGCTGTCCTCAATCACGTCGCCGGTGTCGACCAGCAGGCGGTAGTTGACGGAAATCGTGCGAGTCTTTGGGGTGAACAGCATCTCGAACGCGAGTATCTGAGTGACCTCAGGAAAACTGGTGAGGTAGCTGCGGATGGTGGCTTCGAACGTGAACCGCTGCCCCTTGTCGAGCATGCCGTCGAACCAAGGCAAACCGCGCTTTCGGTCATACCTGTTGGCCCCCAGCACCTGGCGCAGACCCCGACGGATGCGTTGCTTCAGACGCGGGATCCCCGACGTCATCAGAAAGTGAGTACCGTCCTCCGAAAGCCGGAAGTCGCCTTCGATCGGGTACGTCGCCATCGTGCGTCAGGGGAAGTCAGCGAGTACCTTGGCGGACTCGGTGGTGGGTGGGCTGGGGGGCGCAGCCGCTGGTGGGCCCGCGCCGCTGGAACTGTGCACGTGAGCGGCCAGCCACGTTTGAAGAGTCGTCAGGAACGTGTCGAGCACAGCCCCGTTGGCAACCCCCGCGGAAGCCGCCGCGCTGCCCAGAAGAACCTGACTGGGGGTCACGACGATATCGACAGAACCGTCAGAGCGACCAAAGCGCGCGTCATCCCCAGCGTTGATATCGGCGAGCCCAGGCACACTCTCATCGCCGGGGGTCGCGAAACAGAACTGCCCGTGGCGCCGTTTCACCTGCGCCTTGCCGGCCTCACCGGTGACGCGAAAGCGTGTGGGGTCGAGCTCGTAGAAGTGGAGGGTTACCTCGTCGCCGGCCTGCAGTGGCCACACGAGACGGTAGCCGCCACCACTGGGGAACTTCACCGGCACGCCGGGGATCGGGGCCCGCGGGTTCTCAGTGAACACCGCTGGCTCGACGCTCGCCGTCTTCGTCGCGGCGTCGTAGCTCTTGACGATGCCTGGCAGTTGGGTGTGCACCTGAGCGAGTCCAGCCTTGACCGCAGCCAAGATGACCTCCTCGGTGCTCGGCTCCCTCATTTGTCCTCGTCCTTCTTCGGAGGCAGCAGACCTTCGCTGGTCACCCCCACCGGAAGCGCGTTCCAGTGGACGAGCCAAGCCTTCGGGTCGAACGTGTCGCCGACGTGGGTGCTAGCGCTCACGATGTGGTCGCCAGTGATCTTCTTCGACTCCAGTCGGAAGCCGACGCCCGGTGTGAGCTTGGGGTTGAGCAGTGCTACGCCTGACACCACGCCGGCCTTGTCGACGGTTGGCGACCCGATGAGTCCGCTGTCGGGCGAGATGAGCGGACCTTCGCCGATGTACGGCTCCCCGTTCGGCGCCGCGAGGAATTGCTCGTCTTGGATGCTCCAGTCGAGGCCCAGCGACTCGCAGAACGTCTGCAGCTCGAACATGGCCGAGCCGTAGAAGGCGGCTGGTGCCTCGAGCGCGGTGGCGCCATCGGGTAGAGCGAGGGAGGCGAGCTTGTCGACGTTGCCCTTGCCGACTCCGGTGGCCGCGACGAGCTTCTTGAGCACGGTGTGGACGGGCGTGCCGGCGGCAAAGTTGAGCTCCACCTTGGAGTTGCCGTACTTGTCCTCAGCATCGCCGGCGGCGATCTGCAGCACCCACGTGGCCGATGTGTCGTCGCGGACGCTCTGGACGTCGGCAGCGTAGCCGTGAAAGAGCAGACCTTCGTTGTCTGGGTATCCCGCCGTGACCTTGCAGACGAGATCCTCCGTCGACTCCAGGTTGTTGCGGACGCCCTCCGACAGGTTCCAGATGCTGATCTCGGCGCTGTTTGGGATGGCCGTCTTGTCGCGTTCGATCGTGAACGCCATCCGCAGGCCTGGCGCATCCAGTGACGATGTGAACTCGAACTCCCCAACTTGGATGATGCAGACTCGTCCAAATTGGTCAGCCACTGAGGGTCTCTCCGGGCTCGAGGTACACCAGAGAAACCCTCCGGCCGAGGTCGTCGAAGCCGGGAGCCTCCACCGACCCGTCGGCACTCACTGCGAGCAGAGCGCCAGCCGGACGCTGGTCGGAGGGTGCCCCGCTCAGCAGGTCGAACCCAATGAAGACCTTTCGCCCCCGCAGTATCGTCACCTGCTCGGCTTCAGTTGGCGCAACAGTGGTGAGGTCGATCGTCCAGCTGTCAGTCAGGGCGTTGTGCGCCCACCGCACGATGTAGGGCACCCCGTCGAGGGTCGTCCGCTGCCTCTTGGTGGGACGGCCCGGCGGGGGGGGTGGGATGTTCAGCATTGCCTGACTCGGTCAGCGGATCCACTCTGCGGGGGATGGCAAAGAAGTACGTCTGCGAGCAGTGCGGAACGGTGGGCAAGGCCAAGCGAATGACCCGCGGAAGCATCATCCTAGAGCTCGTGCTCTGGCTGATGCTCATCGTGCCCGGTCTGATCTATTCCGTCTGGCGCGCGACAACTCGATACAACGCCTGCCGCGCATGTGGCAGCCAGGCTCTGATTCCAGAGGGGACACCGCGAGCGAACGCGCTACTTTCCACGGGAGGACTACAGCCCCAAGGCGCTCAAACCGGCGTCCAACAGTGACTGCTTCTTGCCAGCCGCAGCGTCGTCGTTGAGCTTCGGGGCTGGTACGTTTGCTGCTCCACCAGCGCCAACGCCACCGCCGATCTCAGGTAGCAGCCGCGCCGCCAACGGGTCTTCCACCTCCGCGGTTTTCGTTTGCACCTTGCGCACGTGCTTCAGGGTCAAACCAAAGCGACCCGCCTCCAAGCCCGCCTGGCGGGTGTATTGGAGGTCTTCGAGGTAGTAGTCCTTCCACGTCGTCTGCAGCCACTGCAGTTCGAGCGGGCGGGCTGACTTCTGCACCTCGAGCAGCTTCTCGCGCAGCTCGTTGATGTAGTTGCGCCCGTCGGGGGGCGTGTACACCACTGCCTTGACGTTGGGGTCACTTGGTTCGAACCCCAGGGCTCCACCGATAGCGTCCACTGCGGCTCCGACTGCGGCCCCCACGCCCACGGTGAGCAGCAACAGGCCGCGTGGAGCGTAGCGTGTCGGCGGAATGTCCAACGGCTTTGACTCCGTTGGAAACTCGACGAGCTGCCCGTTATCCTCCACCGTCTCGAACGGCAGCATCGACTGCACGATTTCGAGCTTCAGAATCGAGGGAAATTGGATGACGTGCTCAGAGATGTCTGTGCCATCTTCAACAGGGAAGTCGGTGACGATCGCCGAGCTCGACTCCTGGAACGTCGGAATGACGTGCACGGGGATCGCATGGGGTTGGTCGTCGGCGTCGTAGAAGAACAGCCGCGGCCCCACGTTGTGGCGACTGACGGTCAGGTTGATCCCTGGTGTCGTCGCCTCTTCCTCGGCAAAGCCGAAGCTCTTCGCGAGAGTATCGCCGAAGCCTGCCATCAGCCACCTGCCGCGCTGGGAGCCACGTGTCGGAGAATCGTCCGGTTGCTGCGCGATCGCTGCGCGTTGAAGGTGCGCTGCGTGTCGCTCGTCGCCCGACTCACGGCCCCGGCATCACCGATCCCGGTGTAGCTCGCTTGGAATTGGCTGTTGTCGTTGATGGTGACCGTCGAGCTCGAACTGTTGCTGCTCACTGTCGCGGCCTTGCCACCGACGGAAGCCTCAGCCTTCGACAGAGCGCCTGACAGTTCGCTGCCGATGAACGGGATCTTTGCGGCGAAGTCAGCCACAGCACCCAAGGCGCCGGCGACAGCGGTCCGCGCCATCTGCACGAAGCCATCCCAAACGGCTTTGAAGCGAGCAGACACCTCGTCACCCCATCCCGCCAAAGCGGCGATCATGGCGACGAGACCGTCGCTCACGCCGGAGACGACTCCATCCCACGCTTCCGTTGCTGCGTTCGAGATGTCACGCCAGAGGAAGTGGAAGAAGTCGGCGAAGTCCTGGCCGACCTGCTCCATCCCCTCGGTGGCTTTGAGGAACAGCGCAGTTGCCTCGTCGACTGCCGCTTCGTCACCGCTGAGCACAGCCCAGGCCAGTCGCAGCGTGGCGACGACACCCTTCCACGCCGCGTTCAGCGTGTCGGCCACCTCGGCAGCTGCACCGGCACCAAAGAGCTTGTCGATGATCTTTCCGATGCGACTCTCCCCGCCTTCGAGGAACACCAAGAAGTCCTCAAAGATCAGGAACGGAGCAACGAAGCGGAAGAGGACACGCATCAGAGCCAGCAGCACTCGCTGCCACCCACCGAAGCGAGTGATCAGGCTCCCCACGAGACCGAAGAGCTTCTGGACGCCGGCAATGCCGAGAGTCGCCAGCGCTGCCTGGAAGAGGTTGGTGTTCTCCTTCAGGTCTCGAAACTTGTTGATCACCGGGGTCATGAAGCGGACGAATCCGCGGAGCATCGGCAGGAACGCGTTGATGCCCAATGCCCAGACGCCTTCCATCTGGCGCCCGAAGAGATCCATCTCGTCGTTGGCCGCCTCGACGTTGGCGATGAAGTCCTCGTCGTAGACGACGGCGAGGTCCCGGAGCATTTCGAGTTGCTCTTGAGCTGCCTTGGTCCCGTTCTTGAAGCCAGGTAGCAGCTTCAGGCCCGTTTCGCTCAGCAGGGTCTGCGTGACCGCAAGCCGCTTCGAGTCGTCATCCAGTTCGCCTATCGCTCCGCCGACTTCGAGCAGGACGTCACTGAGTGGCCGAGCTCTGCCTTCGGTGTCTTCGAAGGCGATGTTCAGGGCATTGAACGCATCGACGGCGGGCCCCTTCTTCGCTGTGATAGCGGTCTCGATCGACACCCCCAGCTGCTTGAACGCTCCGCGGAGGTCTTCGTTCTGCGCGCCAGCCTGGGCAGCGAATGCGGACCAGGCTTGATACTCGTCGGTGGCCAGGTTGAGCTGCGCCGCCATCTTGCCAGTGGCGTCGGCAGCTTCCAGCGTGTGCTGCACCCAGCCCAGGATCTGCGTCGCACCGAAGGCGATGCCCAGACCCGCCACGGCGCCTGTGAGGCCCGTGACGCCACCCGTGAGACCAGACACGGCTGCCTGCCCCTGAGCGGCTCCGCCGCCCAGCGACTGCAGTGCAGTGCGGGTCTGGAGTGCTTCCTTCTCGACGCGATCGAGCTGCTGCGCAAGCTCGGGCAGCTGCGGGTTCTTCGGGTCGACCGAACGCAGCTGCAGGATGGTCTGACGGAGGCGCTGGGCCTCCTTGTCGGCGTCGTCGAGTTCCCTCTCGTACGCTTGGAGCTTGTCGGGCGACAACGCCCCCTCAACCCCCTGGAGCTCCACGCGGAGCCCCGAGAGCTGCGAGGAGATACCCTCGAAGTTCGAGTTGCCAAGTTCGGTCAGTGCGACGCCTGACTCGCGAGCGGCGCCGCGCAACGCCATCAGACTCGCCTTGAGCTGATCGACGCGCGGGTTGCTCGGGTCGACTTGTGCGAGCCGAGTCAGCTCCTGCTGGATGACTGACGCCTCCTGCGAGGCTCGGTCGAGCGCTTGCGCGAGCTGGTCTGGCCCCGACGCACTGGCAAGCGCTTGGCTCGCTTGCGCCACGGCGGCGAGGTCACTGGTCACGCCGCTGGCGATGAACCCTGTGCGTTCTCCGAATTCGACGAGGCCCTGCCCGATGGCCCGAATGCTCTTACCGAGTCGCTCGATCGGGGCGACGTCCGTATTGACACGGACGCCCTTCGCCCCAAGCGCGTCGAGCTGACGGAACCCGCTCTCCGCCTTCGCGGTCGTCGCGACAGTCTTGTCGAGCTGGCTCGTGTCCGCCTTGAAGACGACTCGGGCGATTAGGTCGCGCAGTGCCATTGGTTACTTGTCTTTCGACGCCTCACGCGCGCGGCGGTTGGCTTCTTCTTTGGCCGCCTCGTATGCGTTGGCAGCCACATGGAACTCGTAGAGTTCGATCAACCGCCAGCGGTCTCGGACGTTGGCGTACTCTTGTCGGTACTCGATGACGGGTCGCCAGACGGTCCAGTCGCACCACTCGGGGAGGTCGATGGGAACAGCTCCTTCATCAGCCTCGGGAGGCTCTGGCCAATTCCTTCTAAAAAATCCCCATACTCCTGCTCGATGCAAGCGCCGACCCAAAGGAGGAACCGTCGGTGCTTTCGCTGAAACACCTTCTCAAAGAAGGGGGCGAGCTGGTGCCACTTCTTGTCGGCTCTGTTGAACCAGCGACACGAGTCCTTGAATGCCTCCTTGATTGGCTCTAGAGTCTTCTCATCCAGCGCTTCCAGGCTCTGGTTGAGCGCCTCCTGAAACAGGGCCATGTTGAAGGTTCCGCCGGCTAAGACGACAACCAGACTGGGCTTCACAACTGTGCCGAGGTGCTTGTAGAGGCGATGGCTGACGGTCGTGGGAAGCGGAGCGAGCTTGAACCGCTCCCCTTCCACGAGGAAAACGCCAGCTGGGAGTGCTGGCGTTTCCTCGGCGTCTTCGAACTCTTCTTCGGTACTCATTAGTCGATCGAGTTCCCGCCGATGAGCATCGTCGCTGGGTCAGCGATCACGATCGCCTCCCAGGTCACCGGCTTGACCAGCTCCCCGATGTCCCACTTGGGCGCCTTCATGATCCGGCAGTACTCGCCAACGCAGAGCGAGTTGCCGTTGTTGTCCTTCACGAGAAAAGCGCCGATGTCAGCACCACCCGCACCCACCAGGCTTCCGGCGGCATGCAACGCCGAAAGCGCGGCGTTGTGCAGCGAGCTCGAGAGCAGGGTGAGCTGTACCGGGTAGACGCGCCTGTTGGTACGACAGAACACGACGAGACCGTCGGCCCCCTCGACCGTCTCGAATTGACGAGGGGGGTCGATCGAGAGAAAGGTGTCCTGGGCTCGACCGTCGGTGATGGGGATGTCCATCATCACGACGTCGACCTCGGCCTGATTGAAGTCGGCCATTCTTCCCATGAGAGTTGCTCCTTAGGGTTGTGAGTCTTTGGGGTTTACGCGGCGAGTTCGCCCGCCAGCGTGGCTTGGTGGATTGCCCCGGCGAAGCGACCCGAGAACGTGAGCCCCGTGAATGAGCGCGCGACGCGATCCGCAGGGTCGACTTCGGCTTCCGTTGGGACGTTGACCGCCACGCTGGCGGGCGAAAGGATCCCTCGACGCACTGACGCCGCTAGCGTCGTTCGCACCGGCGCTTCGATCTGCGAGTAGCCGCTGGCGTTGTGGGGCACCTTCTCGGAGTTGACGAGCACGGTGATAACCGCGGCCTGCATCGTGTCCTTGATCCAGTCGCTGTCGCGCGTCAGGTCGAAGAAGCGACCGCTCGCAGCGGAGATGTTGCGGGTGATGTCCAGCCCCTTGATGGGGACGTACAAGCCGCACTTCTTGCCCTTGGCGTTTCCGTATTCCGTGCCGGTGAGATTGTCGGCCTGGATGCTCGTGAGGCGCTGGTTCTCCCAGGTGGACTGGCCCGGGTTGGTGGAGAACATGCGGCCCATCAGCGCCGCGGACAGCTGCCCCACCATGTCGGCGCTGTACTGGACCCCGGCGTAGTGGTAGCCCGCAGCAACGAAGTCGCTCGCCACATCGGTCGTAACCCCAGTGAGGACGTCCTGGTCAGCAGTCTGACCGTGGAAGACGCGGGAGTTGGACTGCGCCCAAGCGCCAGCCGCGTTGAGTTCCGCCTCCGACATGCTGTCGATGAGGAAGCCGTACCAACCAGAGTCCTCGAGCAGGGCAGCGGTGAGGTCCGAGGCGATGCCCGCATCAGCGGAACCTTCCTTCGGGGTCAGGTGCGTCGGGCACCCGCGCAGGTAGATGCGCGCCTCGTCGTCGTCGGGAGTGATCGTGACACTGCCCGTGTTGTCGACAGCAGTGACGCCAGTGATGGCGTTCAACAGTGCCTGCCAAGCGGTTGCTTCTCCGTTGACCGTGGCGGCTGCAGGGATCGTGCGCGATACGGTCGTAGCGACCCCGTTCACGAACACCTCGAACTCGACCACCCTGCCCTCTATCGTGAGGGTCGGCGTCAGGGTGATGCTCTGCGCGTTGGGCGCGGCCCGGTTGAAGACCTTGATGGTCTTGACCTTCGGGTTCTGCGCTTTGATGGCGTCGAACTTGATCCGAACGTCAGAGCCCGCACCAAATCCGTCCGCGGTCATCGACGCAATGCCGGCCTCGTCCGTGGTGTACTCGAACTTCTCGGGCCCGTTCTCGTGATACGCGATGATGGCCATCGCGCCAAAGTTGGTGCGGCTGGGCGACGCATCCTGGATCAGGATGGAAACGTCGACCACCTCAGAAGCAGCGACCATAGTCTAGACTCCTAGTGTGGGTTGTCGGTTATCGATTGCCGCGGGAGCGCTTGCTCTGGGCGTCGTTCTTCTCGGGGTCCTCGCTGGCGGACTCCTGGGCGGCACTGGCAGCCGCCGCCTCTGCTTCGCGAGCAGCCTTGGAGGCCGCCTCCGCTTCAGCGCGCGCCGCCTTCGCAGCCTCGTCGTCTGCTTTGCTCTGGCCTTGTCCTGGCCGGCTCTGCTCAGCCGCCTTCGCCTTGCGGGCAGCCTTCTCTTCGAGACGCTGAGCGTGGGCCGCGGCCCGTCCTGAGATGGCTTGCTCGGTCGTCCAGAAGTCGCAAGTTAGCGAGTTCCGCTTGCTGTCGGCGACCTTGAGCACGTCGCAGCGAATGGGACCGGGCTCGTTGCCCTCTTCACCCCAGCGCCTCGCAAGTCGCTGCATCAGCGCCATGGCGTCCGCCATCCCGGCTTGGTCGCGCGGAGTCAGGCGCACGGTCGTACCCTCGACCGCGAGCGCAACGATGGTGAATCGCTGTGCGGTCTTCGGGTATCGGACTCGGATCCCGATCTCTCCGGGGTTGAGCTTCTTGTGCTCACTCACCACGTCGGCAGAACGCCCGAGGTTCTGGCCGCTGAGCGTGATCAGTTCGGGGAACGCCGTCGGAAGCGCCTCGTTGATGTAGTCTTGGACTCTGGGCATGGTCATGGCTCCGAAACGTCGATCTGGATCGCGACGTCGTTGGGTTGCGGGGTTGTGGATTGGCGCAGGTCGCCGCCAATCGAGACGCTCTCGATGGGCTGAATCGGCGTTGGGTCTTTGCGCCCTTCCACGAAGCGAAACTGCGCTTCAAAAACGTAGATGGGCAGCGTGTGCCCTTTGATGCTTCTGGTTAGCGGTCGGATCTGGTCCGACGTGGTGAGTAGGGCCACCGTCGGACTGCCGCCGCGCATCGCCTGTCGAGCGGCCTCGGACAGGAGCCCTTGTCGCAGCAGCAGCGTGAACTGGAACGGGTCGAAGTCGTCCTCACTGTTGACGGCGTAGCCCTCGACCTGCACTTGCACCGTCCACCGGAACAGCTGCGAGATGTCTGTATCGAGTGCACCGGCAGCATTCACCGTTCGGCACTTGCGCCCACCGGGGTGCTCGTCTACCAGCGAGACGCTGGACAGGATGACATCGGGAACGTTGTCGTCGGTCTGGCAGGCGGGTTCGTCCTGCCACCTGATGACGCCTTGTGGGTAATCGGGCGCAGCAAAGCTGACCGCCTCCTCGAAGGCAGCCTTCACCGTCTGGCGAGCGGTCACTGACCATCAACCTTTCCACGGATGCTGCCGAGCATCTGAGACGAGTCCACCAGCGGCACGGCGTTCTCGCCGCGCCGCTTCTTCGTCGCATCAGAGAGCTCCGGCTCGACGTTGCGGTTCAGAATGAACTCTTTGACCTGCGACTCCAGCCAGACGGCGAATCGCTGAGCTTCCAACTTGTCGTCAGCTCCGTCGAGCACTCGCTGCGCTGCCTGCTCGAGCTTTGCCACGATGAGCGCTTCGTTTTCGTCGAAGTAGGCGCGAATGAACGAACGCTGCGGAACGCCAAGGCCGAACTCGTGAAAGGTACCGACCTCGGCGTTCGTCAGCCCGCCGTCGTGCTGCTCTTGCCCTTCCTCGGCGTGGATCCCAACGGTGATTTCCCTGTAGAACCCTTCGAAGAGTTCTCCCAACTCTTCAACTGCCACCAAGTACCGCCCCGCGTGCGGGGATGAGCGCTTCGAGCGACTCGAGCGTGGCCTGCGCTTCTGCGGCGAAGCCCGACTCTTTCGTCTTGCTCGTGGGACCACCTTTCTGTCCCGCCAGCAGGAGCACTCGGACCTTTGCCTCTACGAGAGGATCGTACAGTTCACCGCAAACGCTCTCGCTATAGTGGAGTCTTGCCGTTGTAATGGCGGAGTCGATGACGGAACTGTCGCGAGCAGCAAAGAACGCGTTTCTGCTTTTGAAGCTCTGAACGGTAACCGCCATGGGCTACCTCACTTCTTCTTGGAGCTCTTGCTGCTCTTGGCAGTCTTGTCGGATGCGCTGGCGGGCGCAGCGTCGCTACCCAACTCATCTTCGGTGGTGACCTTTTCCACCGAAGGGGAGGTCGCCACCTGACCCGACAGCTGTTGCTTCAGTTCCTCGAACTGTGCCTGCAACTGCCTCAGCTCGCCTTGCGTCTTGTCGAGTTCTGCTCGCGCCCTGCGAGCTTCTTCGCGAGCCGTTCGCTCAGCGGTCTGGGCACGCTCCACGTCGAGTTGTGGACGCCGAGCGGCATTCTCGCCAGCTGCGATGGACTCCTGCTCGTCCTCCTCGCTGTCCTCGACGTCAGCTTGAACCTGTCGCGCGAGCTGCGCTGACTGCGCCTGAATCACGAGCACTCGATTCTGGAAGAACTTCCGTGTCGGGCGGTCGCGCCAGCAAGCAGCGAACTGCTCCGCCGACAACTCGATGATTGCTGGGGTTACCAGGCGATTCTTTCCGCGCTTGGCGGGGGGAAAGACGAAGCTCTTCCCGTTCGTGATCTCCCCGTCCTTCGCGTCGCCAACGCGTGGGGCGGCCACGATCCTGGATGGTCGGGTGTTCTCGATTGTGATGGTCTGCATTGTTTGGGCTCCAAAAACTCGGGTGGGTTGAGGTGAAGGCGGCCCCTTAGCGAGGCCGCCAAGTCCGTCAGTCGACGTCCATGTAGCCGCAGGCCAGCGGCTCATGGAGATGCAGACCAGAGGACCGACCCCAGCAGTTGATGATGACCTCCAAACCCTTCGGCTGAGGAGCGAGCTCGGTGAACACCGAGTTGGCGCCGTACTGCATCACCTCCGACGAGGCCTTGCCGCTGGAATCACCCGGGTACACCATCACTCGAGGGCCGGTGCCAGCGACGTTCGCGGTGTTGAGGTGGTGAGTGAACTCGATCTTATCGATGTGGCGCGAGTTCTTCAGGATGTAGCTCGCCACGGTCTTGTTGGCGTCGGTGCCAATCGGAGTGTCCATGACCTCGCCCAGGCTGTCGGGCACGAGCAAGACAGAAGGGGTCCAGTAGCCGTAGCTGTTGTTGTAGACAGTCCACGTCAGGCGGTTGATATCCGCGACCATCTGCAGCGCCGTTGCCGTGGCCCACCCGCCAGTAATCGGAGAGACCAGAGGGATGTTGGCGTCGTTCACCAACCCCGTCCAGCCGAAGCCAGCGTCACCAACCATGCAGGCCGTGTCGTGCTTGCGGCGACTCGCGTTGAACGCCGAAGCCTTCTTCCACTTTTCGAGCTGAATGGAGGGCCGCGATTGCGCCTTGAGCATGTCGAAGATGTTGAAGCCCCAGGCGACGCCCATGTTCTGGACGTTCTCGGACAGCTCATCGCCGACCACATCCACGCGAGGCAGGTCGTCGCTTCGGTTGCCGATCCACTCCGCTTGCCCGAGTTCGGTCACCTGTCGCCAGGTCACCGTATCGACCGAAGGCCCGCCGGCGGCGTACCATTGGACGAAGTTCTCGGACTGCAGTGGCGCGTACTTGGTCTCGCGGATGTTTTGGTCGATGAACTCGAACTCGCGGGCGAACATCGCCGTGAGGTCGTTCGCATCCATCGTGTGCACGCCAGCGTCGCGCTTGGCATCGTGACTCGCGTTTGCGAGCACCAGCCGTGCCAGCATGATGTTCTGCATGCTCGGACGCAGCTTGTTGACGTCAATCATTCCAGACATATCGATCTCTTTTCTGTTGTGAGCCCCTGGCAGTCGCGCCCCCGACGCCACGCCCCGCGGGCTACGTCAGAGAGCTCACGCGGAGCGGGTTGAGCGGTTGTTGGCGAGGGTGGTTCAGCGGACGCCGACTTGCAGCTCCGTCACTCCAGAGCCAGTGGTTCGGTAGACAGCGCCGGGGACAGCGAAGGACTTGCCGTTCTTGACGTACGACATGCGAGAGTCGATCGCGGATACTGCGATCTCCGCAGTGGCGCTTGCCGTCTTAACGACGCGAACGACACCAGCAGACGGGTTCGTTGCGGTGTAGTCCGGGTGAGCGTTGATCTCATTGAAGAGAGCCGTGGCAATGGACGTGGTCGTCGCGCCGGCTCCCGAATCGACCGAGAAGTCGATCTTGTCGAGGGTGACACGGTAACCCTCGTCGTTGACCGCGGTGTCGACGGTGATGTCGATACCGCCATTCGTGCCGTCGTCTCCAGCGTCAGAGCGGAAGTCGCCAAGGTTCTCGGTGCTCGGCGCGTTGAAGCGAGCGAATGCTTGAGCGTCCGCGGTCACAGCGTTTTCCGGCTGCACGAGGACGAAGCCCTCGGTGAGCACGTCGACCATGGTGTTATCCGGCCAACTTCCGTCTTCGCTGTAGTCGTTTTTCAGCACGACGCCACCCTGTCCCGGGTTGTCGTCGGCTGCGGTTGGGTGTGCACACTCCTCGCCAGTGAAGTTCACCCAGCGACCTGGGTAGCAGATACCAGTGGCGCGTCGTTTCACGACAGCCTTCGGGGCGACACGCGCCAGCGTGCCTGGTACGCCCCTGGCCGGAGTGGTCGTAACGGATGTTTGAGGTAGACCCATGATTCAGATTCTCCTTGGGGGTTTGAGGCGACCCGAGTTCAGGAGGCCTTCTGGTCGTGAACGAACGGAAGTTGCCCGATCGGAACCGGAGGTCGTTCGCTTGCGTCGGTGGTGAGGCTCGAGAGCTCTCGAACGGAGTTCAGCTCACTGAGTGAGCTGCGTTGGCTCGCTCGCATCTTGATTGCGAAGTCGTAGGCCGCGTTCACGGCGTCCTCGGTGCGATCCTTGCCGTCGACCTTCTCTTGCCAATCCGAGTCAACCGACTTGATGACGTCGAGGCGGATCTGCCGGTTGCTCTTACCCTTCGGGCTCCAGCCTTCCCCTAGAATCGTGGAGGCCTCCTTGTGCAGCTCGACGGTCTCAGCGATGTACGCGGACTGCTCTGCCGCATCCATGGTGCGCGGTTGCTGCGGGGGCGCGGCTGCTGCGGGGGCAGCTGCTGGCTGTTGCGCAGGCTTCTGCTCGTCCATCGACGGTGGTGCCGGAGCGGGCGCCGGGGCAGCTGCTGGCGGTACCGGAGGAGCTGCTGCAGGTTGCGCCTTGGCCATCTCGATGAGCGCGGGGGCCACTGCGGCCAGTGCCTGCAGTGCCGATATCTGTTCGGCGGTCAGGGCGTTCACGCCTTCGTCCGACGTCTTGGCCTTGTCGTCCTTGTTGGGGTCGTCGCCATCAGTGGTGAGTTGCTTCTTGGTCTTGTCGTTGGGTTGCGCCATGGCGTCCTCCGTTGATGCGGGCGCAAGTCCCGCGGGAATCTGGTTATCGTTTGCGTCCAGTGTGAGCCCGACGTCGGGTCCCTGACGCCCGTGTCCGGGAGGGAGCAGCGCGATGTGGTTGTATCGAATGGCTCGCTGCACCACGTCGTACTGTTCGCCCGCCGGGGTCACCCCTGGGGTGAAGTGTCGCTCGTTCTCGTAGCCACACGAGACTTCGGTTAGCTCCTCGTTCTCGATGGCGGTGATGGTCGCTGCGTCGTTGATGACGAGCCACATATCGATGGCATCGCCTGTCGGCGTTGGTTCCGGGTCCTCACCGTGGCCGACATTCAAGCGTCGGTAGTTGTCAGGGCGCACCTCGCCGTCGTCGGCGTAGGGGTGCTGCACTGTGACGGTCGCGCCCTTCAGCGTCATGTACGAGGCGGGATCGCTGACCTCCTCGACGGGGCGGTACTCGCGCACCTTGCCCTCGGGGCGTCGGTATTCGAACACGCCCACCTTGGTTACGCGCGCCGGGACGCGGATGCCGCCCTGCGGCGTGCGCTCAATGCGCTTGCTGTCCAGTGTTGCCCGCGTGAAGCGCTCGACCTTCTGTACCTCTTCCCGGAGCTTCGCGCCGTCGAACACAGGGACGTTGGGGTGCGACTCGCGCCACTCTGCGAATATCTTCTGGACGCCCTTGCCCATGGCGGCCTGCTTCGGCGTCTGGTCGATAACTGGATCGTCGAAGAAGATCACAGCGTCGACTTCGAGCCCCTTGCGGAGAGCCCGTGCGACGGTCACGCCTTCAACGAAGAAACACTCGCGATCCGCGCAGGCCGCCATGATGAACGACGGCGCCGCGTCCCACACCTCTTGCTTGTCGTCCCAATCTAGAGCCTCCTCGCCGTAGCGAGCCTTGAGGTCATTGGGGTCCGTGTGGATGACAGTGCGGTCGGTGACGAGTCTTGAGATCGTGGTCTTGCCAGAGCGCGGCTCACCCGTGACGCCAATGCGCTTATGCAGCGCCAGCACGCCAGCAAGCGTGAGCTCTTCTTGCTCTTGTTCGTTCTCTGGCATGAGGAGACTCGGAAACACGCGGGCCCCCACCCGGCGAACCGAATGAGGGCCCTTTCTTTTGGTAGCCTTTGGGAGTTACCGCTGCGGGATAACTGGGATCTGTTGGCAGCGACACACGTCAGCTGAGCCGGCGTGACCTCGGTCTTTCGGACCACCGCCACCACCCACTGGCGGGGAGTCGTATCGGATGCGTTGACCGTGGAGCTTGGCGTGCCAAGGTCGCGTGTGCCCGTCGCCTTGCCGACCGCCTACGGCCTGCCAGATGTACTCGGTGATCCCAAGCTCGGCGTGGCGATGTTCGGTGATCTTGGCGTTGGTGCGCGTTACCTGCGCAACAGCGAGACGAACGGCCTTCTTGCGCTGAACGGCAAGGCGTCGTTCGAGCTCGCCTGCAAACGCCTCAGCTCGTAGTCCTCGCTTCGCTGCCTGCACGAGCAGACCGTCGAGCGACTCAGCGGCACCCACAGCGAACTTGTTGAGTTCTTGCGCAGACTCTCGCGCAAACCGAGCGGTGGTCTTGTCGTCGATGGCCTTGACCTGGACGCCGAGCGCCTTGCCCATGCGCCTGCGGTTGTAGCCCTCAACCTCTTTGATGAGACCGCCAGCCGCCTTCGCAACGAAGCGCACGAAGCCGCGCAGCACCGTGAAGGACTCGGGCTCGTCGCCCTTCTTGTCCTGCGTCTTCGCCTTGCCTTTGGCGTACGCCCGAATCTCGTCCGCGAGCGCGTCGAATTCAGCGAGCCAAAGCGCCGAGTACTTCCGCTCGAGATGGGCTGGCGAGCTGACGGGTTCACCAAGCTTCTCGCCTGGCTTCAAGCGAACACGTGGTCCAGCAAGGAGCTTCGCTTTCGCGCTACCCTTTGGTGGTCGTGCGTCGAGACTCTGCTGACTACTGACTACCGAGTGCAGGCGTGCCGCTGGCTGGTGCGCCAGCACCTCCAGAGCCGATTGCGCGCCACTCGATCCGCCACTGGACGTTGCCCTCGGGGTCGCGCTGAACGGCGCCGAATTCGTCTTCTGCAATGCCGCGGACTCGTTCAATCCCACAGATGCGGCAGCGGTTCTTCGAGCCATGCGGACACTCTTCGATGCCGTGGGCGGTCATCTTCTCGGCGAACGACATCACGGCTTCGTCGATGCCGCCCTCGTCGGTCGTCTCTTGCTCGGGGGCTGGCAGCGCAGCGGTCTGCTGCATCGCTTGTTGCTCAGGATCGGCGAGCAACTGAGTGGCAGTCACACCCGCAGCGGGGTCACCGAAGCGCGCTTCCAGCGCCTGAATGTCCTGGGCACTGAGTGCTGGACGGTCGTCCTCGTCCTGCCCGAAACGCGCCTTGGCGATCTGCGGGACGGTGAGTGCGCCCATGTCTGCGTAGACCTGATCAGTCTGCGCGTTGATGTTGTCGATCTCCGCCTGCTCCTTGGCCGTCGGCTCCCAGAGCTTGCCCCAGACGACTTTCCAGTTCGACGGCTGACGACCGCCGGTGGGGCCGTACTTGCTCGCGAAGATGAGTCGCAGGATGCGCTCGATGGGCTTGAGCATGTGGTCGCCCCGCTCGGACTCGATGCGCGCGTGCCAGATGGCGCGGTCGCTCTCGCCCGTGGCGTTCATGCCGCCTGGCGACTGGCCTAGCAACACTGTAAGCGGAGTCTCGGCGGCTGCGCTCAGTCGTAGCTCGAAGCGCTCGAGCAGGTCACTGATGCCAGTCAGTGCTCCGATCTGGCTGCGGATGAAGTCATCCTTTTCAGCATCGAGCAGAAGCGCGTTGATGGCACTTCGAGCTTCGTCGATGGCAGTGAGCCGCTCCTTGAGCGCTGCTCCACCGTCGGGTGCCCGCAGCATGCCTGCGAGCCCCGCCATCTTGTAGATGTTCTGGTTGGCGTCGCCCAATATTGCCAAGGATTGGGCAAAGCTGCCGTTGAACTGTTCGAGCACCTTCAACACCCGAAGCAACACGCTCGCGCCAGCGCCGTTTCGCTGAATCCTCTTCCTCTTCGTGGTTTTCACCCCGTCGAAGACGATGAGGCGGCTCGCGTGAACTTCGATGTTGTGCCCCCCACCATGGTTCAGGTGGGAGATCCGATACGTCAGCGGCTTGCCGAAGTCTGGCGCTGACGGGTCTTCTTGCCAGCGGTTCGGACTCAGTTCTTCGCGCTCCAACGTGTGCAGGAAGTGCAGTCGCTGCACGGCGCCGTCGATGAGCGGGTGCACCAGCTGACCGCCGTCGTCAGCTCCAAGGAATATCGCGGCCTGGCCGTACAATCGCGCCCACTTGCGAGCCTCAAGCACGTTGCCAGTGACGTCGAGCCGGTCGCAGGTGTCGAGCACGCGACCTTGCGCCTCGGCGTCCTGCCCAGACAGGCGCGGGGTCCACCCCTTGCGCATGGCCTCCGTGGGCAACGCGTCGACCACGCGTGCAGCCATGTCGTCCTCCTCGTAGAGGTCCGACAGACGCTCATCCGGCCACAGCCACTGGGCGCCACCGTAGAATTCGAAGCCAGCAAGCTTGTCGCGTGGCCCGCCGACGCCGGTAGTGGGGTTCGCCCACGCGTCAGCGCTGAGCGCCCGACGCTGTGCCGGTACCACTTCTAGTTCAACGCTTGCCATTCTGCCGCCTTCGAATTCTCGCCCGCATGGCCTCAAGCATCTCTAGCCCTGGGTCTTGTGCCGCTCGCAGCGCCTTCACGAGCGCTGGCGCGAAGTCGCAGTGGCGACCATCCGCAGTTTTGGGCAGGTAGATCGATTGGGTTTGCTGCGTGACCTTCTTGCGGACGTTCAACAGATCGGCGCGGAGCGTTGGGTTTGGGCTGAGCTCGATCAACCCCTGCCGCATCATCGTGGCGAGGTCGGTGTACGCTTCGAGGTTCTTGGGACCGGTAGCTGTCTCGACCTTCAGCTGCAGACCAGCTGCCTCGGCCAGGTCGGCGTTGGCGCTCGCGGCGTACTGGTCGCTCGCGACCTCGCTGATGTTGTAGCGCTTGCACGCCTTGGCGACGTCCGCCCATATCTCGGACGGGCGCGCGCCGCGGAAGTCGTTCGTGTAGGCGACGCGGAACTTGGTCGTGTCGTCGTCTGTGGCTACGCGCTCTACGATGACGAGCGTCCAACCGTTGCCGTTGGTCGTGCCCTCTGATGGATCGACTCCGGCGCCGTACAATCCGAACTTGTCGGGGGGCAGTTCCTCAGGACCATCCCGAGTCGCAGCCGAGACAGTCATGGGGTCGAGCAGGCCGGATTCGGGATTCGCGAATAGCCCCAGCACGTCCGTCTGGTACGCGACCGGATCTGTGACTCTCAGCTCTTCGCAGCGCTCTGCCGTCCACCAGAACGGGTTGAGCATTGGGCCCGTGCCTCGCAGCACAATGAGGCTCTTGCTCGGTTTGCCAGCGAACTCCTCGACGAGGTTGTAGACGGTGCCGAAGGGCGCCCAAGGCGAACCGACGTAGAGCGATTGTGCCCCGGGGAGCAGTCGACCGAGAATGGCGCTACGGGCATCGTCGAGGTTGACGACACCATCGTCCTTCCCCGCCATGCGGGGCGCCTCGTCGAAGATGACACCGGCGAGCCAACTGCCCACCAGATCGCCACCAGCGCGAGCGCCAGCGACACATGCGATCTCGACGGGCCAGTCATTGGGGCCGCGCACCGTCAGCGAGTTCGCCGTGGGCTGCCCGACAAGCAGTGAGCGCAGCGGGCCATCGACGAAGGCCGCCCGCAGATACGTGAACGCCGTCTTCGCTCGGTTGAGCGAGATCGAAACGATGGGGACGCGTGGAACCTCGCCGGGCCTCAGCCCCGTGACATCCACCGTCTGCGTCATGCGGATTGCAGCCGCACACGCAATGAATGTCTTTGCTCCACGGATGGCCGCGAGAAGCACGACCTCCTGGAAGAACTTGCCGCCGGCTATCGCCTCGATGACTTCGGGCCCACCGACGAACTCCTGCACGTCAGTGTCGGCAGCCAGGTCCCCAAGCGGGAGCCCGTCGAGAATGCGTGCCGTCGCCCGCTGCACCGGCGTGGCGGTGCTGATCCCGAACACCTCGGTGAGAAGGTACTCGGTCGTAAGTTTGCGCTGAAGGCCAGGGAGCGGCTTCGCTTTTCGTTCCGCCAGCAGCTTCCGCCGCATCGCTTTAAGCCGGCGAACCTCCGCTATCACCTGCAACGGGCTGCTCATCGGGGTCGCTCAAGGCGTCGCGCCCAATGCGCTGGTTCCCAAGGATGTGCAGAGCACCGACCAGATCGCGATCCTTCATGCGCTCTTCGCCGGTCAGCTCGAAGCGCTTCGCTAGCGCCCGGAGCCCATGCTCGTACGTGTCCGTCAGTAGGTCCCGGCAGCGCTCCGTCGCCTCTTTCTTTTTTTCCGCGACAAGCTCCGCCAGTTCGGGGTCGGTTCCCTTCTCGACTGCTGCTCGCTTTCGCTGCAGCGTTCGAACGGATACGCGGAACTTCTGGGCCGCCTCGGCGTCGCTGTGGAGCCGGGCGTAGGCGAGAGCCGCTGCCATCTCCTCGACGGGGATGGTCTTCGGTGGGCGCGTTGAACCCTTCTTCTTGCGAGGCATCGGAGACAGGACGCACCCACGCCCCGGTTTCCCGAGGCGGGGTGCTTACAGGTGGCCGGCGAAGGCCAGACCCAAGCGGGGCAACGGACGACCGGAAGTCGAACTCGCCACCATACACCCTGTATAGCCGACGGGCCGGATTCGAGATGGTCTCGGGGTGCATCCTAGTGCTTCGAGGGTCCTCGAAGTGCTTCGAGGTGCTTCGGAATGCTTCCAGGTGTCTCGGGGTGTCGCGAAGTGCTTCGAGGTGCTTCGAGGTGCTGTCGACCAGATGGTGCTTCCGCGGTCGACAGACTTTCTCCCAGCAACGTGTCTCGGATCCGCATCTCCACCAATCGCCGATGAATAGCGGGCTCCACTCTGGCGAGCTTGGCGACATCGACGTGGGTGTCGGGGCCTTCGCGACGAGCCGCTTTGACGCGATCAAACTGCGCTACGCCTTCGGCGTCCGCCTTCAGCTCGCACGCTACCCGACGGCAGTTTTTCGTCCCGCACACCGTGCAGACTCGTTGGGAACGGTACAGCCTACGCTTGAGCGCTCTGGGCTTCAGCGACCCGGCAGCTCGGCAAACTTCCGCGAATTCGACGAACGCGGGCAGCTCGAACTCGCTCACATCCACAGGGCCCCCTTGGTGCTCAAACGGTCCGCCAGTCGCCGAATGTCCCCTTCTCCGTCCGCTGCGCAAAGCTGCGTCCACGCTCTTTCCAGTAGCGCCACCGACGCCGTTTCAGCGGCCCGCACCATTGTGGCTACCACGAGGTCCGATGATGCACGCGCTTGTGCCAGCGCCTTGTGTGGCCGCCGGTTGTCGGGGAGCATGAGGTGGGACATCAGAGCGCTACCCGGCTTCGTCGCCGCCCAGAGTGCCAGTGTGCGGGGTTCGCCCAAGCGCTTCGTTACGTACCTACCCACCTCGCCGTAGGCGAGCTCCAGGACGGTCCGGGCCTCCCACGCTCCGCTGCTCTCCAGCTCGAGCAAGACGTCGCCCACGTGGCTCCTGCGCTCCCAACTGGGGATGGCCCCGCCACCTTCGTCTGGGGCAATAGGCTGCGCATCGAGCCCACCGTCCCAGCCGCTCCCTCGGCATGCCGTGCACTGCGCCAGCTCGTGGTAGGGGTCGTGGTCGGGGTTGTCGTTCCAGACGCGCTTGCCCTGCACCCAGCGGAACTGGCCGGGGCAGTTGTCACGGCGAGCGACATTCAGGAGCGGGCGCTTCTTGCCGAGGCGGTAGAGCTTGCCCAGCTCGCGGTGGGGGTCGACGGTGCGGTCTCCCTTGATCGCTTCGAGGCGCTCCGCCATCTGCCGCAGCAGTAGCCGAGTCGGAGCCCACACCTTCTCGGGTCGGTACCGCCCCCCGCCATTGCACTTCGTGCAGACGCCCACGGATGGTTTGACGTGTGTGCCAAACTCACCGGCGCCGAAGCACGCCGGGCACGGTATCTCGATGTCCCGCTTCGTCGTCCTGATGGTCTGCTTCTTGGTGCCTTTGCACTCGTCGCAGGTCGTCGCGCGGATGCTGCCTCGGTTGCAGCGTCGGCGCGTCGCCTCGGTGACGCTGATGCCACGTCCGACTGGATGAGAGCTGCCGCCGAGTGAGTCGAAGTGTTGCTCGAGCACGACCTCCAGGAACGGCCGCAGTTCGATGGGGTAGGTTACTTGGGTTGGGTTTGCTTGTCCGAATGCCTGCATGCTATCCTCCTGCTGTCGGTCAGGAGGAGCCCCGTCTCGGTTTACCCCGGGGCGGGGTTCTGCGTTTATGCCTCTTCCACTGCGTAACCGTGCCCATCCGCAAATGCACGGGCGTGCGAAGCCATCATGAAGCGCGCCTCACCATCGTCGCCACCGAATGTGCCATCCCACTGCATGGACTCCCAGGCGATGCCTGTTCCAGGTTTCACTCGCGACAGTGTCCAGACGCCTCTAGCGTCAGCGCTCAGCCCAACGGTGCCACGCGGCCGCCGCTCTCGCTCGCTCGGCAGTGCCGTCAGCAACTCGACAACCGACAGCGTGCCGGTGGGGCGCCAGCTCTTGCGTCCGTCCATGTTCATGACCTTGGTCCAGGCGCCTTTCGGTGAGACCTCCAGCACCCGAACCTCCTCGACCTTGGAGCCCCGAAAGCCGTCGGTTAAGTTGATGAGGGCTCGTTGCCCAATAAGTCCTCTTGCGTCTGTGTTGCCTTCCATCCTGACCTTTCCTGTCGCCCTCTAACCCTCGGGCGTTGGGGTTGACTGTTCTTCCTTCGCTCGCAGTTCACGCCAGCACTCCAACAGGACGTCGCCTTTTGGCGTGCGCCACGAGTAGCGCACATCGGTCCTGTGCTCGAGCAGCCCACGATTGCCGAGGTAGTGGAGGCACAGCTCGTGCGCGAGCGGCTGTTGGATAGGCTCGTCGGGCTTTGGGTTCTCCAAAGCGAGAAACAGCAGGTCCGCCAGCTTGGGCTCGTAGCACCCGCAGAGCTCGAGGATGCCGACGGTGATGTACTGCGCGCCGTCGTCCCAGCAGCAACCCTCCGGGTCTTCCCAATCGTATGATCCGCGATCCGAGACCTTCTTGAGTCCGAGTCGCGACTCGATGGTGACGTGGGGAGTCATCGCCTCGGCCCCTCACCGCGCAGGTACGACTCGGGGATGCGGCAAGCCACTGCCGCGCGCAGGTGAATCTCATCGAGCAGCATCTTGATGTCACCCAGCGGGTCGCAGCTGCCCTTCCAATCGGTGACCGGCTGAACAAGCGTTGGTCGTGGCGCATCCGGCAGCATCGGGGCGACCGGGCCGAGACCGAGCAGCTGAAGTAGTTGACGGCGGTTCACTGCAACCCCGCTTCCCATCGCTCAAGAAACGCGAACGTGTTGGGGTAACGGCTCTTGAGAATCACAACGGTGCGGCGTGTTTGGTACCCGCGGGCGTTCCATGTCGCCCCAACCGTCTCGATGACGTCGAGCAGCTCGATATCTGGGCTCGCGTGAGAAACGGTCGTCATGCGCACCACCTCGGAAACTTCGCGCCACGCAACCGAAGTGCCTGACGAGCCATCTCCTGTGCTTCGGGGTGGCTGTGAGCGCACGCACGCAGAACCGCTCGATACAGACGGTCTTCAGCACGGTGAAGTCTCTCGGGGCAGCGGCTGGGCCGCGCCGCCACCCGGAGCAGGTTCTCCACCTTCGACTTGACCGAGTTCGCGTTCACTCAGCCTCCTGGATACATTCGGCGGTTGATGGGTCGATCTCGATGAGCTGTACGTGCCCATTGACGAAGTAGACTGTCCTGCACTCAGGGCAGCGAACGTTGTACATGAACCCGCCGTCAAAGTGGCTTTGATGGCCGCACTTGCAACGGATGTCCGCGCACACCTCCGTGCCTTTCCATTGGAGCCACGCATGCGGCTTGCCGTCGTACTTCTCCGACCGGTCCCATGCTTGCTGCCGGGTAACGGGTCCGGCAGCCCGCTGTTCCTCGTCCAGAACGAACCGACACACCCGCCTGCTTCCGCTCATCAGCTCTGCCGACTCTCTCTGGTAGAAGACAAGCATCACGGGACCCTGAGTGGTTGGCGCCACCTGCACGAAACCTTCGGGGGAGCACACGGCGAACAGTTCCCTCGTCGCTGGCATCGGCGCGAGGTTTGACATGTCAATCGACAATAGCTCTTCGGTACCAAGCAGCCGCAATGTCAGCGCGTTAGCCTCATCCGGGTCTTTGGGCGGAGGCCCCTTGGGGGGCGGCTTCGCGCTAGCCATTCGGCGCCTCACGACCCAGCCAAGCGATCCCGACCGTCACGACACCCAGTTGACCACCAACTATCTGGATGTTGCTGTTCGTCTTGAACTTGCCTCGCTTTCCGAGCTTGGCAGTCGCCGCTTCAGCAAGCGCGGTGAGCACCTCATGGGGTGTCAGCTGTACGAAGTCGTCGTAGTCCACCGCGTCGAAGTCGGGGTTTCCAGTGTTTGCTTTCATCGTCGTTCCTCCGGGTGCGGGTCGCGCAGATGCTTGCCGTTGACGAACAAGCACTCGTCGATCTCGTGCAGCAGCAGGCTCCGCACCACCTGCCGAATCGCCTCAGCAACCGGCGTCTGTAGATCAAACTCGCGCCGCATCCCCACTTCGCCCATCTCTCCGGTATCGACGTTCACGGCCTCCCCAACCACCGTGACGCGCCTGCCATGGGGCGTGCCGCCGACTTCCACACTCTTGAGCGTCCACGACAACGGCAGAAACGAGACGCCCGCTGCGCCCGTCACCAGTGGTCGACGAGACCGGTTGTCAGTGGTGACGACGGCGCGACGAATGTCGATTGGGATTGGCTCCAGGCTGAGCATGTCTCCCGGTCCGCCCTTGAGCTCCATACCCATCACGGTGACCGTCATGTCCTCAGGCTTGAAACTGGGCCTAGCCATGGGCCCCTCCCAGCAGTCGCTTCTGCGCTTCACGGCGCTTGCGCTCCTGAAACCGATCGAAGTTACGCCGGCGAGCAACGGCGAGTCGGATAGCTTGCTTGGTGGTGTTCATCGGTCCTGCCAGTGTTGGGGGTTGTCGTTGGGTTGGTCCGCTGCGCGAGTCGGCCGCGCGAGCAGTGGGTGGTCTTCTTCGAACTGCTCCCAGAGCAATTGCGCCGTGGGGCGGTGTGCGATCACTCGAAGCAGCTCCGGAAGTCGTCGACTCGACCCGTCTGCGCGCTTCACTGGCAGCTCGGGATCGTGCGGGAAGTACCGGTCGACCTCGAGCTCGGTGCGATTGCTCATGGGCCACCCCCGGTGCCGATGGCCTTCGACGGCTGCCATGAGCCATCGGTGGCGGTAGCGGCTCGCTTGCGGCGGAGGTAGCGCCTCAACTTCGTGCAGTCGAGTTCACCTCTCTGTGCTTCGGTTCGCCGCTCGGGACCGTAGGTGCCTGACAGTGCTCCGGCAATCAGCCGCTTGTCGCTCTCCTCGGCTTGCTTGAGGATGCGCGCGCTGTTCTTTGGAGCGAAGAGGTACGCTATCGAATCGTGGGGCTGGTTGTTCGGGTCCAGCTTGCCGCTGACCATCCCGTCGTCTTTGGCGTACTCGACGACTCGTAGGCAGTCCGGCAACTCCAGGCGGTCGATGGCCTCTGCGAGGGCATCGGCTTCGGCGCAGTACATGCCTTTGCTGAACTGGTGCTTGCGGTAACCGAATTCCGTCTTCCAGGCTTCGTGGAGCTTGCGGACATCTGTCCGCTTCCGCGAGTCGCCTCCGAGTCCGCGCGGAATTGTCCGCATGTGTCCGCTTCCGGTTTCCGCAGATCCGGAAAGAGAAGTTCCGCACGCGTCCGCGCCTTGCTTTTCTCTTGTTGTGTCTTTCTCAAGGGATAGGGGGGTTCTAGGGGGGGAAGGGGCGGACATTTCCGCATCGTTGTCCGCACTCGGTTCCGCATCATGTCCGCACGCGTTCCGCACGGATTCCGCATCGAGTTCCGCATCGAGTTCCGCCTTCTTCCGCACGCGGCGCTTCCGGTTCCGGTCCAACCGCTGGCGTCTCTCGCGCTTGCTTTCGTTCGGTGGCTCTGGCTCGTCTTCGGCAGAGAGGTACGCCTCCAAGTCCTCAGCACTGTCCAGACCGGCAACAACGGACGGCGACGCTGGCAGCGCTTCTCCGAACACGACGAGCCGATCCACTCGCAAGGGTTGGCCCTCACCGTCCCACACGAGGAAGCCATCATCGAGCAGCAGCTGGACGGCGGCGCGAACGCCGGCCTCTTCCTCTGCGTGCGGCCTGAGCACACGCAGCGCGTCTGATACGGGGTCCTTGCAGCGCTTCACGAGACGACCATCGTCCTCCGCGATACGCATCAGGTAATCGCGGGTACCGCGAGCGACGAGCGGCCAACATGCCTGTTCGGCCGTCTCTCGGACGAAGAGCGGCCTCCACTCCCCGCGGCGGTGGCGCCTCACAGCGATGCCCTCCGGTGGCCGTAAACGGCCTCAGTGTCTGGTGGTTCTCGATTCAAGCTGCCCTCCGCCCCCCGCTCTTCTTCTTTGATTTGGTCTTTTCCGCGCTTGGGTCGCGCAGGATGTATGCGAAGCCACCGAGCTCGGTGAGCTTGTAGTTGGTGGCGATGAACGCGTCGCACTCGTCCGGTGTCCACTCCACGGGGCAACCGCACTCGTTGTGCAGGATGACGTGAGCGGCGTCTTTGCTGCCTTTGCGCGGCATCTTGCCGAGCACTGCTCGTGCGCTAGCCGGTGGCACTGGGGCGTGCAAATCGAGGCCGCGGGCAATGCATTCGCGCTTCAGCGCTCCGCCGAGCTCGCCCAGCGCGTGCGCACGGGAGGACTGAGACGAGAACGCGTATTGCTCCATGATGGCGTCGGTGCAGTGGAACTTCTCGGCGAACGCACCCATGTTCCGAGCGATGAAGTTCAGACGCTCGACCACCTGTGCCTGCGAAGCATGCTGCTTCAGCGGTTTGCCGTAGGTCGCCCTCGCCACCCGCGACCAGTCTCCTCCCCAATCGAAGGGGACGGCTACCAGTCCGGTGGCGCTCAGCGATAGATCGATGCCGAGGGCAACGCGCATCAGTCCTCGTCGGTAGATGCGTTGGGATCGGGGTCGACCATTGCGAGCCACGTCGTGTCGTCCGTGGACGCGTAGGCCAGCATGCGATCGCTCTCGTTCACGAACAACTGCACCTCGCTGTTCGCCGCCACCCGCTCCAGTCGATTGATCAGCGGGATGGCAGCGCTCTTGAGGCCAAGCATCTTGATGCCTTTGCTCCCAGTGGGCAGCTTCAGCAGGTTGTTCCACTCTTCTTCATCGCCGTACGACGTCTGCGAATTCGCCGCGTCGTTCGTCCAGGTGATGGTTTGCAGTTCGTTTCCGGCGCTGTCCTCGATGGCCGCTTCGCGGAGACTCGCGCCCTTGAACTTGAGGACGACCACCTCTTCAGCGGTGCACAGCTTCTTCGCTGCCTCCAAGAAGCTGCGGTTCACGAGCCACTCTTGCGCACGCTTCGACAGGTTGAGCCCCATACAGTCCACGGCGATCTGTCCTGTACTCGCGCGGACCTTGAGCTTCCCGTCTTTGACGGGCGGCGCGTCCTTGCCCTTGCCCTTCGGCTCGTCCTCTTCGCCCGGTGGTCGCATCGCCTTTATGCTGATCCAGTGAAAGCTGCTCTTCGCCTCCTTCGCTGAGAATGCTAGCAGGCACTCGAGCTCGCTCTTTCCAATTCGTAGACCGTTTTCGGTTAGTTGCATCGTTGATCGTCCTGTTGGTGTCTTGGTTGGTGGTGGGTTATCGGAGTCGTACGGGGACAGTGTGAGCCAGCGTTCGAACTGCTGACGCGTGATGGACCCGTAGTTGAAGTGGTCCGTAAGATGCGCGGCCCACGTCTGGTGTTGGCCAGGGCCACGGATGTGGTATCCGTACTCCGCGCGCATGTATTCCAGGCTGTGCATGTCGAACTCGGCGGCCTTGTCGATGTCTTCGACCTCGGGCTCGAGTGCGAGTCGCCCCTGCTTCGGTTTGCCGCGCTTCGGGCTGGGCTTCGGCGGAGCTGCCGCGGGGGGCTGCGTCTGAGACGCCACGACACCAGTCGGCCCCAGCTGCACCCACCGATCGCGTTGCTCCTCGGTGATTCCGCCCATCTCGTGGAACTCGGCAACGAACTGCGGCCACGTTTGGCAGCTCGACTTCGGGCCCCTCAACCTCAAGACTTCGGCGTACTCCTCGCGAAGCGCCGCGAGCCCGTACATGCCGTCGAGAGCTGCCTCGTCCAGTGGGTTTGCTTCGGTGGTCATTCTGCTGCGTCCTCCAAGTTGTTCGCGTCTTCGCTGAGTGAAGGTGGTGGGCAAGCCTCCGTGTCCCGGCACCGGTGAGTCAGCAGCCACTCGATGACGAGCTCGTAGCCGTTGCCTGCGAGCTGTTGCATCATGACCATTGAGCAATCGAGGCAGCGCGCGAGGACACTGCGCTCACATTCGACGTTGCGGCAGGGAAAGATCGAGACGTTCACGCGTGGTGACTCCCCGCGGTTGTCCCGCATATCTGGCATCGTCGCCCAACGACGGCGAGGTGCTGGCACGTGCTGCACCGTTCGGCTGGCTCCGGCGGGCGATCGAGCTCCAGCTCGATCGGTGACGGCTTCTTCTTCTCTTCGAGGTACTTCATTTGTTCGGCTGGACTTCTCACGCTTGCGTGCTCCTGTTGTCGTTCCCGGATGAACGGGTGTGCCCCGCCCTCCCCTGTGTCGCAGCGGCCCTCGACAGCTGGCGCCTGAGTTGGCGCAGCGACCCTGGCGCGATGCGTCCGGTTGCCCCCTTCTGCGCATTGCCGGCGTGGTCGAACGTTGCGAGCCGTGCGCCGCGGGAAAGGGTGATGCAGTTGGCGCCAACGTCCTCGAGCTGCCACTGCTCGCGGCGGCCCGGGCGCTCGTAGACCGAGACGGTGGTCATGCCGCATCCTCGCTTCCCAGCAGGTCCCAGACTGACCCCGCAGCGTCGTCTGGTAGCGCCTCCAGCATTCGTTCGACTTCAGGACTTCCGTCGAGCTTCGCGGCGATGATCTGTTCCAGTTGCCGCACTCGCTCCCGAGTCACGTTGAGCCACTCCCCGACGGATTCGAGCGTCGCCCCACCGCGACTCGCGATGTCGAGCGCGCAGGACTCCCCCATCTGCTCCGGTCCGATATCGGGGAAGTTCAGGAGCAGGTTCCCGGAGCCGTGCACATCCAGGTACAGGTTGTATTTGCACCCGACGAACGGGCACGGCCGCAACCCCGTCACGCAATCCGAGCGCCGACGCGGGCGTTGGTACGGCTCCGGAGAGTCAGCTAGGAGCACGGCCAGCTGGCGCTTCGACATGCGGTCGAGGGGCTCCGTCTTCGAGCGGACCGCGCGCTTGCGACGAGCGCGCAGCTGCTGGTTGAGTTGACCGCGACTAAGCACCGCTCTCCTCCATCCGCAACTCACGTTGCTCCTGAACGAGCTCCGCTTGAGTCGTTGGGGGTAGCTCGTGAGCGTGCAGCCTGACCAGCCGCCGCACGCAGAACATCGTGGGCGCGTTGTCCAACTCGTGGAGCAAGTCGGCGAGGCGACATGGGTCCCACTGCATCGGCGGTGTCGCGATGCTGAGTGGCCGCGTCGTTCCTGGCTGGTCCCAGTGCGTTTTCACGACGAGCCCCCCGGCGGAAGCAACGGCGGCATGTGGCCGGTCTCGTATGCCTCGGTCAGCCTGGGCGCGGCCTGGTCGTAGAGAGTTGAGCCATCAGGCAGAAGGATGTCGGCGAGGAACTCTCGTTCGAACGTCGTTGCCCCGTCTGCGATGAGTTCCAACTTCGCCTTGGTGAGGAGCAAGAGGCGCCGCCAGGCTTCGCGCTCGCGCTGGTCACACTTGGAAGCGACCCATTCCTGCCGACGTTTGACGCTCCAACTGTCCCAGCCGCGGGGAGTCTCGGCGCCTTGGCTCCAGGAGCCCTGCGACGGCACAGGCAGACCGTCGCGGTCTACGCGCAGACGCAGCTGCGCCATTCGTCCACCCATCGAGAACTGCACGATGGCGCGACCGGCGTTGTCGTCCGTGGCGAACATGCGTTGTGTTGCGCCGTGCTTCGCAAGCAATGCTTCCAGCTCGGTCTTGGTCTTCTCGACCGTGACCGATGTGCCCTCGGCGTAGCGCCGTGCTTTGCTCACGCCGCCCCCAAAACTGCCGCACGCAACTCCGCGGTGGTCTCTGGTGGCACGCGCCACAGGCCGCGAGCTCCCTTGCACAACACGCCCTGCCTCAGCTCGTGACGCTCGCCGAGCTCCAACCCGAGGGGACCGAAGAACCACCCGGACTTCGAGACTCGAACGTGCCCCGTGATCCTGACAATGCCGGAGATGCGCCCGCGGCGCGGCATCATGTCGTAGACCGTCGGCTCAGTTGGGCTTGGGAACTTGGCTCCAGCCCGATAAGCCACCCCGAGCATCGCCAGTGTCTCGTCCCACATCGTCCCGGGCGACTTCCCGAACAGGCTGGCGTGCAGCCATATCCAGCCGGTGAACTTGGGAAAGTTCAGGCTCCGGTTCTCGATGTCCTTGCCGAGCCGGTGGATCGCGTAGTCCCACGGCGCGTAGAGGGAGAGCACACGATCCGGGAGCAAGGGCTGGTAGCCCGCCGCCTCGCCCAAGCAACCAGGCATCGTCTGGCCGACGTTGACGGCTCGCTCGACGTGGTTGGCGAACGACTCTCCACAGTGGGCGCATGGCCAGGTTTCGATCACGATGCACCTCGCTCATCGCCAGGCCAGCCGTCGAGATTCAGCGTCGGTACCGATGTGGCCACGGTCCTCCGCTCGATCGATGGCAAACGGCGAGGTTGCGTCATCGCGTCCAAGCGTTCGAGCTCGTCGAACAGCCGCTGGACGTCCTGGTCGTGGCGGTAGCGGATGCGCATGTGTTGTAGTCGCGCCCTGGTTTCTGGGGTCATGGTCGAAGGCCTCCTTTCGCGCGCTCCACGAACAACCCCGAGGCGAGTGGCAGCCGTTCACCGGGGGACAACGCGAGCGCTTGGGTCAGTTCACTGTCGGCCCACTCGGGCACGCACGTGGGCAGGTCACGCTCCGAGCACGAAGCAACGTTGTTGCCATTGTGAACCCAGAACGACTTGAGGAACGAGAACGGCTTCGCGCTCCACGGTTGGTACAACGGATGCGTCGGCGATCCGTCTTGGTTGAGCTTCAACGCGTGAAGGTCGACACCCTCGGACGCGAGTTGGTGCATCGTGTCGATGGCAAGGGCACCACCGTTCGTCCCCCAACCGCAAACGACCAACTCCGACCGCCGGCAGAGATCGAGGAGGTGCACGGCGTTGTCTGGTCCGATGGCTTCTGGATCGGGCGGTACCGCCTTCGTGTCCGTCTCGCTCCACGCCCGCGGGTTGCCGAGCAGCGCCCAGCCGTACCCCCAGCGCAGACAGAACCCGATCCAGCGCTTCGCCGTGGGGTCGGGGTCATCCCACGTTGCTGTGCTGGGGTTGGTGCCGATCAGCAACGCCGCCCGGTCGTTGTCGACGCCCGTGGGGTAGCCGAGCTGGTACCGGTAGCGTCGACAGTCGGACCAGACGTCGAACGCTTCGCGGAGGTCGAGGCGGACTTGTCTCATTGGGTCACGGCCTCCGGCAGAATCCCCTGCTCCCTCGACTTGGCAGCCATCTCCGCGGCGCAGCTCGTGAGAAACGCGTCCGTCTCTGACCCCAGTCTCGCGATGGCCCCGGTCTGATGGAACTCGCTGTGACACCCGACACAGAGCGGAACGCAGGTGGAGTCACAGGCCTTGATTGCCTTTCCCCCGCGACCGTGGTGGTGGGCCTGAATGGGCGCACGCGTCCAGCAAGCGACGCACGAGTGATCACGAACGAAGTCCAAGTGCGCTTTGCAACGAATCAGCCCACCCTTGGTGATGCGGTCGTCCTTACGGGCTGGACGTCGCTTCATCCTCGATCGCTTGAGCGTCGACTCTCCTTGAGCGAGGGCCTTGCCGGGCTTGATGGGCGTCTTGCGACGCAAAGGGGAGCGCTTCATTGGTCCGCATCTCCCTTCAACCATTCGATGTGCTCAGAACCCTTCTCGACGGCGCCTTCGATCGCAGTGTCGAGCATCTCGTGGACCAGAGTCGTGCCGTCCTCCTGTTCCTCTTCGAGCTCCTTCACAACATCTCGCGCAAAGCCAATGGTGTTAGTGATCCGGTAGTACTCTTCTCCGAAGTCGGACTGGTTCAGCTCAGCAAGGTGCTTGACGGCCTCGGCTGTGCACCGAACCAGCAGATCGTTGCCGACGATCGAGACCAGCGGCATGATCGACTCGCTTGAAACGGACGGACACAGGAGCCAACGTGCCAACGGGTCGTAGCTCAGTGTTTCTCGCGTCAGCGACGAAGCGTCCGTGACCGTCGCTTGCCCCCACCAATTGCGCCCCGCTTTCCGACTCACGTAGGTCACCGGGTGGGGTTGCTCCGAGTACTTGACCAGCAAGACCTCGCCGGCTTGCTGGGGTTCCGGTACTGGGGCATGGGATAGGAATCGCCAGGTCACTGGGCAGCCTCCCGGTGCTCTGGGCAATCCATCGAGCTACCCAACTCCTCGCACCAACAGTCGTGCAGTGGGCACTTGGAATCGGTATCAGCTTCACACAGGCAGCCACCAACGCTCTCGTCCGGATCGCACTCGGCGCGCCGGCAAAGCTTGATGGCGCCAGTGCTCCCGAGTCCAAACTGGCGCGCTACATGTGACCAGCGCGCCTTCCGCTCGGCAGCGTCATCGCCACAGTGACGCACGGCCCAGAGTAGGAGGTCGGTGTCGGTGCGGCTCACTGGGCAACCTCCGCAACAGCACGAACCACATCGCGCATCATCGGGGGCGGAACGGCGTTGCCCAACCCCCTGACGACCACTTCGCGCCGCAGCTCGCTCGGCCACGTGTAGCTGTCCGGGAAGCCCATTCCGCGGGCGTACTCGCGCAGGGTTAGCGGTCTGTACTGGCCGTTGCCGACGAGCCGCCACTGGTCTTTCGTCGTGATCGTCCGAATCGGCTCCGACAGCGGGATACCCTTGTGGCCTGTGACGTACTGCACGAGGCAGTCGCCATGGCGCCGGGAGGCATCGAGCAACGACGCGCGGGCTCTGTCGTATCGGCAGTCGCGAATCCGCTTCCAGCCGATGGCATCAGCCTCGACGCATCCCGCGAACGCTGGCTCGCTCACGGCCCGCGGAAACCTCAGCAGAACGGGCCGCAGGGTGCCGACGATGAAAAGGCGCTTCCGTCTCTGTGGGACGCCATGGTCCGTTGCCGACAGGACGTGCGTCTGCAAATGGTAGCCGAGTCGTTCGAGAGCCAGGCTCCACACGTCGAACAGCTCCCACCGGCGGAGGTCCGTGACGTTCTCGACGATGAGCGCCTTCGGTCTTGTGACTTGGGCGCAGTCGACGACCGCCCAGGCTGACGCGCGGTAGGCGTCGTGGGTTGCCTGCACCCGGGGACTGCGCTTCCGCCCGGGCTGGCCCGCTTGAGACGAGCCCTGACACGACGACGAGGCGAGCAGGAGGTCGTGCTCGGGCAGCAGAGAGAAGTCGGCCTGCCTGAGGTCTTGGCACTCGTGCTGCGCTTCGGGATGGTTCGCTGAGTGGACGTGGACGGCGACTTGCCAATGATTTGCCGCGTACACGACTTCGACCCCCGCCATCTGAGCGCCGCAAGACGACCCGCCGAAGCCGCTGAAGAGGTCTACGGCCTTCACGACTCACCCCCGACCAGCTGGAACTGTCGCCAGACGCTCGAGCAGACGCCCGTGCCGGGGAACAGGTCGTGGAACTCGTCGCCCGGCGCCGCGCCGATCAGATCGAGCATCCAGGCGACGAAGGCGATGGGCTTGCGACCGATGAGAGTCCCACCGAACCTGGCGGCTTGCGCGACCAACCAGTCGCGGACGCCCGGACGCCGGAAGCGCGCCGGCGAGTAGATGACGGGCTCCCAGCAGTTGTGAGGGCCCCTGGTGCGGGGTGAGGGGTTGTGCGACTTGCCCCACGCGGCGATGCGCACGTCTGGCGGGCAGAGTGGCAACACGTCGCGCAACGCCTTCTCCGATGTGGAGAGGGCCCAACCGTCAAACGTCGTCAGACGCTCGAGCAGACGCCCGTGGTCGACCTCACCGGCGTACGTCGGCTCGTTGCCGTAGTAGCGCTTCGCGAGTTTCGGATACGGGGGATCGGCGTACGCGAGTCGGAGGGAGCGACCGTCAGCGGCTTCGAGCCGCAGGATCCGACGAGCCCGGTAGGCGGCCTGGCGGTGACGCTTGCTGCAGTACTTCTCACGCGGGTCCGTGAGTTCACCGAGGCACCAGAGGCAGCGTCGCTCGGCGCCGTCGACGTCATCACCGGGCGACGTGTCGCCCGACCCTCGAGGTGACGCGTCGTCGAAGGCCTCTTTGGACGTGTCGCCCGAGTACTCCTGAGACGTGTCGCCTGGAGCAGCTCGGGACATGTCGCCCGCGGCCGCACTCGACACGTCGTCGCGGTACCGGGGCGACGTCACGACTCACCTCCGAGGCGGCGAAGGGTGCGTCCGCCTCCGTGTCCGGGAACCGGAGCTGAACCTGAAACTCTGGGAAACGGGCCGACAACCCGAACCCCCTGCCCCCCCGCGTTTCGCGCTGCTATGCTAGCGCCAGGTCGACCCCCAACCGTTTCGCATGGTTTCGCGGAGTTGCCGAAAAAACCTTCACACGGTTGAAGTCGCTGGTTCAAATCCAGCTGCGCCCACTCCGTATTCATAGCTTCTTCTTCCTCCGGGGGTTCGAGCGTGACGGCAGCGAGTCCGGTGTGGCGTCCGGCTTCTTCAAGTGGCTCGCGAAGATGCTCACGACCGCGGCGCGCTTCTCGTCTGTCTTCACGTGGTCGTAGTGCTCACCCATCCGGTCCGTGACGTGACCCAGGATGGCCTTCGAGATCCGCTCCTGGGCCTGCTGTCGGAGCAGGCGATTGATGCTGCGCCGCAGCCAGTGAGCGGAAGGCACTTGCTCCAGTCCCGCTTCAGCCGCGGCCGCTCGCATCGGCTTCGTCAACGCGCCGCTGAAGAGCAGTCCACCCGTTGCGCTGGGGAACACCCAATCGTCAGCGTCGGCCTTGAGCGTGACCTTGCGCTGCCGAAGGATCGAACAGAGTTCCGGTTCGATGGGCAGAGTCCGCCGGCTCCCCCGCGTCTTCGGCCTGTCTACCCTTCCGCGAACCTGGGCGCGCTGGATCCTGAGAACGCCTTGGTCGAGGTCGAGGTCCTTCCACTTCAACGCGGTGGCCTCCGAGAAGCGCAACCCGGTGACGGCCAGCGTGTGGATCAGCGGGGCCCACTGTGGGGCGACCTTCCACGCCGCGTTCACGAGCCGGGCGATCTCATCGAGCTCGAGCACCCGGCCCTCATCGTCTTCCAACTCTCGGGTCTCTCGAACACCCTCGACCAGCCTCGTCGGGTCCCGGAAGTCGAAGTCCTCGGCCGCAGTCCTGATCAGGGACTTGAGCGTCCGAAGAATCGAGTTCACAGTGCTGGGCTTGAACCGCTGCGCCGCCTTCGTCCGCCACTCGTCGATGTCATGGCGGGTGATCGTGTCCAGGAAGTAGTCACCGAACGCTGGCAGAATGTGGTTCTGCAGCTCGTTGACGTAGCGATCGGCGGTCGAAGCGGACAAGGCGTCAACCTTTCCTTTCAGCCACAATGGCGCGTAGTTCCGAAGCTGCAGCCTCGTTGTCTTCGAAACGCCGCTGCGGGCTTCGTCGACGAGCCTTCTTCGCTCCACCGCAGCGGCTGCCGCGTTCGGCGCTTCGATCTGCCTTCGAATCGTCTTGGTGCGCTGCGTCTTCGGGCACTGATACTCGCCCTTCACTTCGTACAGCCCCGCTCTCAGTCTCCTGACGCCTGGATAGCGCTTTGGCATTTCTCTTCTTTCTGCTTTGGAGCTCCCGCTCCTCCATGAACCGATCAATCGTTGAGCGACGGAACATCGCGGTGTTGCGTGCTGCCCTGCCATCGGGCTGAAGTTGGCCGCGACACACCAGGACGCGGACTCCTACTGGCGTCATCTGGAGAATTCGCGCGGCGTCGCTGACACTGATGTCGATGGGTTCGGGGTGCTCGCTCATGCTCGCCCCCTCTGCTCGCCGAAGGCTTCGTCCTCGCCGCAGTCACCGCGGCACACCCCATCCACCACCGGGTGCCCGCAAACTTCGCATGCGTCGAACATAGCCTCGCAGTGCTTGCAGCCGTACCCGACGAACTCGTCGGCGTCGTCGAACTCGGCATACTCGTGACCAGTGTGGTGGTTCCCGTCGCAGTCGGAACACGCCCGACACTTGGGCGCTCGTTCCCTGGCGTCTTGCTCTTCGAGCTGCTGGCGAACAGCGTCGCGCCTACTCCGGACGTCCACACGCTTGCCGCCGTGCCGCGTGATCAGCTCGACCATCTGCTCGGCGTCGAGGTCCTCACGATTCCACACGCGCTCTTCCAGCTCCGTCTGGATCGCGACCACCTGACGTTCGTCGCAGTTCCATTCGAGTCGCAGGTAGACAGCCGCTGCCTGTCGTGACTTCGCAAGCCTTGCTTCGTGCTCGGCTGTGGCCGCGCGGATGTCCTCCGCCGCTCGAGCAACGTCCTCGTACGTGATAGTGGTTGGCTCGACGTTGGAGACCGTGTGGCCAGTCATCAGCCCTGCTCCTCTGTGATGATGGCGCGCACGCTGGGTTCGCCAACGATGCGCACACCGCGCGTTGTTTCTAAAAGCGTTCGAAGCTTTCCGATTGCCTCTTCCTTGCCTTGCTTCGAGAGCTGGCCCAGTGAGCAATCGCCGCCCCACCTGCTGCTGCAGTCGACCTCTATCGTCAGCGTGACGCGGGCAACCGCCGATGATTTTCCTTCGCTTGCCATCAGAACGTCGGCTCCCCGTCTTCGTCAAACGGCTCCTCGTCGTCCTGCTCGACATCATCATCGCCGTCGGGTAGCTGGTACACGTACGGCGACGACGACATGCCCACCTCACGCCGGACTGTCGCTTCGTCCGTCGGCGTCTCGCTGAAGATCGCGCTGCCGCCGTACAACTGAGTGACGAAGGTTCCGTCTGGTCGCGGAATGTCGATCCGCATCATCGTCACGCCGAAGCGCTGGACCTCGCTCACGCGCCCAGCAAGTCTGCGGTGTCCGAGCAACTCGACGATGCTCCACTGTTCAGCCTGTGCCGCTTCTACTGCCATCCTGGTCTCCTGTCTCCTGCCCCCGTCTCCTTCGGGGTGTCGGCTCACGCTGCGTTTTGAGAGCGGTGAGCGGGCTCCGATGGGGGTCACTTGTCAGCGCGTGCGCGCCGGAACTTGGTCGACTTCGCTCGGTGACGCTTCTTCTTGGTCAACCACTTCTTGCGCTCTTCACGGCTCAACGGCGTGAGCCTCTTCGCCTGGCGCTCGGTCAGCGGCTCCGCGAAGCCGGCGGCTTCAGCGTCGGCGAGGGTTTCGAATCTGGCGATTGCTCCGGTATCTGGGTTCATCGTCGTTCTCTTTCTGCGGCTAGGCCGCTTGGGCTACCTTTTGCTCCCACGTGAACTGGCGACACCAGTCGAGGAACACCAACGCCACCTCGGCGTCGCGTTCCAGAATCTCCAGATTCACGGGAGTTTCTCCAGCCGCCCAACGCTTGACCGTTGACTTGTCGCAGCGCAGGCGCTTCGCCAGCCTCCAGGGGCTCAATTCGAGACAGGACAGCACCATCCTGATTGCCTGAACGCGTGGAGGGGGCGGAGTCTCACCGTTGCCACACTTCGTAACCGGACGCAGAGTGCTCGTCATGAGTTACCCCCACCGAACGAAGTCCACCGTCCTGAAACCACTGCTCCCGCGGCGCGTCCCCCGACGCAGGAGCGGGCGCTGGTTCGCCTGATCACGCGCCAGCCCTCCGGAGCCCGAGGCCGCGTCGAATTGCGGCTTCCGGGTCCTCCGTGCTTCCGTCCTCGTCTTCGAGGAGCGCGACCGCCCATACCTCGTTCACGTTGCGACTCCGCGGGAGCCGTCGGCAACCGTATCCCCGCGCCCCCATCAGCGTCGTGTGCTTGAGCACGAGACGGTTCTTCGTGTTCGTTCGCTCGAAGACCACCCACGGGATAGGGGGAAGGGTTGAGCTACTCGGCTGCATCAGTGGTCTCGTCATCCGTTGACTCGAACAGGTCTTCGAGGGCGCAGCCGAGAGCATTGGCGAGGGCCGCTATCTTGTTCGTGCCCGGGTCCGCGGTCTCTCCGGACTCGATGTCGTTCAGCGTCTGAGGCCGAAGACCCGCCTTGAGCGCCAGTGCCCGACTGGACATCCCCGCCTTGGCTCGTTTCTTCGTGAGCGCTTCCCGACTGAACACCAGACTCATCGTCACCGCTATACCGGTTACCGGTATGACGTGCAACCAACGAAATGAGCTATCTAGAAATCACCAGCAGTTTCCGCAGACTTGGAGTCATGAACTCGTTGGCCGAGCGCATCCTGTGGGTCCTAGAAGAAGAGGAGCTCTACCCGAGCGCCCGTCAATGGGCACTAGCCACAAATGGGGATGTTCACCCGAACACGCTAAATGACCTGAAGCTCGGAAAGGTGACCAACCCGGAGCACAAGACGCTTGTCGCCCTGGCTGATGCGGCCGGCGCAACACTGGCAGCGCGCGCCGCGAAGGGCGAGGGAGAGAACAAGCGACTGCGCGTGGCTTGGCTGCAGCACGGAGAGGGAGCAGCCTACGAGTTCCTCGATACCGACCCACCAGATCAATATCCCTCAAGAGTGCCCGTCATCGCCGGGCTTCGCGCCGGGGCGATAGCGACGAGCATCATTGACCGTCTCCGCGCGGAGAACCGGTGGGACACCGACCCTGGTATCCAGGTCTTCATGAGACTTGCGTGTGACTTCATAGACGAGGCGGAGCGTGAGAAGCGACGTGCTCGGACAAGTGGTGAGTGACCCGCCTAGCCGTCTACCGTTGTCGTAGCCGGTTATCATCCAAAGCCCCTGACTCACCTGAGTTACGCACGCCCAATACATTCAGACTCCCTCGACCGGAGATGCGCTCCAGTTGAGTTGAGTTAACGCGCAGCGTTGTGATTGGGTGCCATCTCCCCTCGTGGGAGTAGCCGACGGCCGCCTGGCCGCACGGTATACCGTACATTTCTCTTGCACGTTATACCGGTTACCGTCATACCGGTAACCGTGCTGACGGCAAATCCATGGGAGCGCGCTCGGCGGGAGCGCAAGGTGGCGGCCCTACTCGCCACCATCTTGGACAACGCGCTGGAGCGCGGAATTAGCATTGAGGACGCCCTGCAGGCGGCCAGGTGCTGGGACTCGGCAATGTGGGCGCGCGCCGCAAAGCGCGCCGGGGTGAGAGTCCCGACCGGTGACACGCAGCGTCGGGTGCTCGAAGAGCTCGAAGCCCCGATACTCGCCAGGCGCGCGAAGGCGGAGGCTGCCCTCGCCAAGCGAGACGAGGCTCGACAGGCCCAGCGTGGAGCGGAGGCCGCAAGACCGCGGGCGCCTGCCCCCGCACCGACACCGCGACGTCAAGCCCGAGTCGTTGATCGCTGCTCCCTCTGCGGCGGGGAGAACTGCCGCAACGCCGCCCATGGTGAGGAAGCGGCAATCCGCGGCCTGCCCCGGTACCGGAGGGCAGTCTGATGTTCGCACTCGCGTTCTTCGCCTGTATCGCGCTGGGCAGCGCGGGCCTCGCGTACTTGGAGCACTGGCAAGAGACCGCTCCCGCGGGCAGTCGGAGGCCACGGTGCTGACCTCACAGGCGTCGACGCTCGCGATGGTGGTGTTCGTCGGCTTCGGCCTGCTGTGCTGGGTTGCGGGCATCGTCATGCCTGCGCTCATTCGAATCGTTCGGAACAGGAGAACCAGGAAATGAAACGACTCAGGATACTGATAACCCGCCACGGCTGGTGCTTCGGCATCGAGCTCCAGTGGTCGCCA
>JBNKHV010000175.1:0-6732 GCA_050290545.1 Polyangiaceae bacterium
TCTTCCAGCGCCGCTGCAGCGATGCCACGCTTGTGCTTCTGCAGCTCCAGTATGCGTTCCTCGACGGTGTTTCGCGCCACCAGCCGGTGCACGAATACGGGGCGATCTTGCCCAATGCGGTGCGCCCGGTCCGCCGCTTGCTCTTCCACCGCCGGGTTCCACCAAGGATCGAGCAAGAAGACGTGGTCGGCCGCGGTCAGGTTCAGACCCGTGCCGCCCGCTTTGAGGCTCAGCAGCAGCACTTCCGGGCCGCCCTCGGATTGAAACTCCTCCACCACACCCTGGCGGTCCCGCGTCGAGCCATCCAGACGTCCGTAGCGGATCGCGGCGGCGTCCAGCTTCGGCTCCACCAGATCGAGCAAGCTCGTCCACTGCGAAAACACCAGCGCGCGATGGCCGTCTGCTGCCGCTTCAATCAGCGATTCGAGCAGGCGCTCCAGCTTGGCAGACGAGTCGGCGAGCTGTCCGGGAATGAGGCTCGGGTGGCAGGCGGCCTGACGCAGCCGCAGCAAGGCTTCGAGTGCTTGCATCACGTTACCGCCTTCGCGCAAGCGTTCCACGACCTCTTTGCGCGTGGCGGCGGCCAGCGCGTCGTAGAGTTCGCGCTCCCGCTCTCCGAGTTCACAGTGCAGCACGATGTCCGTGCGCGGGGGTAACTCTGGAGCCACCGTGCGCTTGTCGCGTCGGAGCAAGAACGGAGCGATGCGTTTACGCAACGCCGCAGCGGCTCCGGCGCGGCCCTCGGCGATCGGATCCGCACACTCGGCGACGAATTGCGAGCGCCCGCCGAGCAGGCCCGGGTTGGTGAAGTGAAACTGGCTCCACAACTCATCCAGGCGGTTTTCGACGGGCGTGCCGGTGAGCGTCAGCTTGAAACGTGCGCGCAGGGAGTAAGCGGCTTGGGCGACTTGGCTCTCGGGGTTTTTGATCGTTTGCGCCTCGTCCAGCACGATGATTTCCCAGTCGACGGCGGTCAGCAGCTCTTGGTCCAGGCGGGCGATGGCGTAGGACGTCAGCGTCACTGCGACGTCGGGATCGAGCTCGCGGTTCTTGCCGTGGTAGACCGAGTAGCTCAGATCGGGCCGGAACTTGGAGAGCTCTGCGGCCCAGTTGTGAACGACGCTGGTGGGGCACACCACGAGACAGCGCCCCTCGAGCACGCACAGGGTTTGCAGCGTCTTGCCCAGGCCCATGTCGTCCGCCAAGATGGCACCCATGCGCGCATCGCGCATGAAGCTCAACCAATTGACGCCGCGGCGCTGGTAAGCGCGCAAGTCGGCCTGCAAGCCTTCGGGCAGTTTCGCCTCCGGCAGGTGTTCCAGGCCCCGCAGCAGAGCGCGGAAGGGTTCGAGCTCTGCCGGGGGCGGGGTGTCCAACGCTTCGCACAGCTCGAGCAGCGCCGGTGCCGCGTGGGCCGGGAGCTCGCCGTCGCGCTGTTGGTCGCGGGCTTGCAACACTTGTTGCAGCAGGTTCGCGTGCTGGGCCAGCCACTCCGTGGGCAAAGGGGCCCAACCCCCGCCGAGCAAGGGCACCAAGCTGTGGCCTTCCGCCCAGGCCCGAGCCACCGCCTCCGCACTGGCTTCGAGCATGCCGCCCTCAGCGCGGCCACCTTCGCTCACGCCGTCGCGGCCGCCGCCACTGCCTGCGGCCCATCGGGTCGTCTCGCCGCCCGCTTCGCTGAGGAGTTCGCCCTGGCCCACGAATTTGACGCCCAGACCCCCAGCTCCGCGTTCCAACGTCGCTTCCAGCTGTGTGCGTCGGATGAACCCCTTGCCTTGGCTGCCGCGCACTTCGCCGGCAAAGGCGTCGAGCCGCGCGGCGAGATCCGTTGCCGCGTCACCCTCGGTGAAGATCCGCACGCCGGGGGACATGCCGAGCGCTTCTTTGGCCCGGGCGAGCACGCGCCGCTCCTGCTTTTCGTCGCGCATCGGGATGTCGCCCCCGAGATGAACGAGGCGCCCACCGTCCACGCGCGCCAGCGGTGGATCGCCGTAAACCAACGTCAACATCGCCGTCAGGCGGTCGCCCTGCTGCTCGGCCTCGACCACGGCGCGGGGCTTGGCCTCGCGGGTGATCTTCGGCAGCTTGGCTTCGCTGGTATCGACCTCGAAGCGTTGCAGCATCGCGGGCAAGACTTCGGTCACCAGCGTGAGCCCGGCGGACTTGGGGTACTCCTTGCGGTCGGGGAGCTTTTCGAGCTTGGCGCCGGTGGCGTCGGTGTCTGCCAACAAGTGCAGGGTGTCGCCCGCCAGGGCCACGCCCGAGGCGACCACCTCGGTGATGCGCGGATCGGCGGCGAGCTCCACCAGGTAGCCCGCCTTGGTGGCCGTGATCTTGGCTCGCGGTTTGAATTGCTCCGTGCCGACGTGCACGGAAGTGCCGTCGAGTTCGACGTTGCGCGCTGAGGCCAACAGCTTGATCACCGAGACGCACTGCTCCGGAGGCAGCGGACCCCGCACCCGCTGGGCCAGCACGCGGTCGACCATCAGATCGCTCTGCGACGGCGTCAGCTCGACGCCCATGTTCTTGGTCGCGACGGCGCTGGCCAGCGTCTTGTCGAGCGGCACTTCGCTCCCGTCTTGTTTGATGATCACCCGTTCGAGGGAGAGCTCTCCTCGGTAGCGCGAGAAGCGGTAGACCATCTTGGCGTCGTGGCTGCGGCCGACGGGCAACTCTTGCCCCTCGGCTCGGGCCTTGCGCACCGCGATCACGGCGGCCGCGACGTGTTCGCAGCAGGGCGCCCGAGATTCACAGTCGCAGGCCCACTCTTCGTCGTCGGGGTAGAGCTGCACGGTGCGGGGCACGACGCGCCCCGTTTCTTTGACGCGGCAGACGATCTCTTCGTCGTCGGCGCGCTCGCCGGTGACGGAAAAACGGCGCACCAGCTCGACGGCCTTGGACCAGGTGCCAGGTGAACAGGATGAGCGTACGGCTTTGAACAGTTCGTCCATGAAGAGATCGAAAAGGTGACGGCCGCGCTAGGCGGGCGTCACGAGGTTTTGGGGTCGCCCCGAGAGGAACGCGGCGACGTTTTCCACGCTCTGTTCGAGCAGACGACGACGGGCCTCGACACTGGCCCAGGCCAGATGAGGAGTGATGAGGCAGTTGGGTGCGGTGAGCAAGGGGTGGTCTTCGGGCGGTGGCTCTTGGCTGAGCACGTCCAAGCCCGCGCCGCGCAGCTTCCCGGTGTGCAGCGCGTCGGCCAGGGCCGCCTCATCCACCAGCGGACCGCGCCCGGTGTTGATCAGGATCGCCGTGGGCTTCATCGTGCCCAGGCGCCGGGCGTCGACGAGGCGTCGCGTCGCCTGCGTCAGGGGGCAATGCAGGGACAGCACGTCGGCGCTTCGAAACAGTTCGTCCAAGTCGACGCGCTGCACGTAGCGCGGGTCGTCGCGGTTGCCTTTTGCACGATGGCTGGTCGCCACCAGGACCTTCATGCCGAAGGCCGCGGCGACCAAGGCGACACCCTGGCCGATGTGGCCGAAACCGACGATGCCGAAGGTTTTGTGCGCCAGCTCGCTGATGGGCAACAGCGGGTTGCTGAATCGCCCGCTGCGGCTCCAGCGACCGTCGCGACAAGCGGCGGCGTGCTCACTGACGCGGTTGTTCAGCTCCAACAACAAGGCGAAGACGTGTTGCGTGACCGAATCCGTGCTGTAGCTGGGCACGTTGCTGACGGCGATGCCGCAGCGGTGCGCGGCGTCCAGATCGACGACGTTGGTGCCCGTGGCCAACACACTGATGAACTTCAGTCGCGGCAGGCGCCGAAGCACGTCCTCGTCGAAGACCTCTTTGTTGGTCAGTACGACATCGGCCTCTCGGCAGCGCGCGACGAGCTCCGGGCCGCAGCGTTCGTAGGTCGTGACGCTGCCGAGAGCTTCGAGCGAGCTCCAATCGAGATCGTTTTGGGTGGTGGTCAGGCCGTCGGCGACGACGATGTGGGGTTGGGTCATGGCTGAGCCTCGGCGCGCGAAGGGGTTAGCACATCGCTCCGCTCGGGTGGGGTGGCGGTAGCAAACGCCGCGCCGGAGTGCTCGGCAGTGGCAAACGCCGCGCCGGAGTGTTCGGCGCTGAGCAGCGCGGAGCCGGAGCGTTCGAAGCCGAGGCTGCCGAAGGCATCGAGATCGAGCTCACTCGCGGGCTTGTGCGCGAGGTGTTGTTCGCAGGCGTCGAGCACTGCGTGCACGCTCTGGTGGCGCAGCACCTGGCGCGCGAACGAGCGCTCCGCATCCACGGCGCGGCCCACGTAGCTGACGAGCTCTTTCAGTGGCCCGAGTGAGCCCTGCTTGCGCTTGGGGAAAGCGACCTCGTAGCGCTGCGCCACGTCGCGCAGGTGCGCACAGAGCTCGCTGCCCGAGGGATGGATCGGGTCTTGCCCCTGGCTTAGCTGTTCGATCTGCTGGAAGATCCACGGATTGCGCAGGGCGGGGCGCCCGATCATGACGGCCTGGCAGCCCGTCTCCCGTTGCATGCGCAGGGCATCTGCCGCGTACCAGACGTCGCCGTTGCCGACGACCGGGATCGAAAGCTCGCGCACCAACTCGGCGATGATGCGCCAGTCCGCCACGCCACGATAGAAGTCACATCGCCGCCGAGGGTGAACGGTCAGAAAATCGACGCCACAGGCCTCGAGCAACTTGGCGGTGGCCACGACCTGGGCTGCGTCGTCGAAGCCCGCGCGGATCTTGGCGGAGAGCAGCCCCGGGGTGTGTCGACGCATCTGTTCGAGCACGCGGGCGAGCAAGCTGGGGTCCTGCAGCATCGCGGAGCCGACGCCCTTCCTCACCACCCGCGGCATGGGGCAGCCCAGGTTGATGTCGACGACGTCGGCGCCGGCAGCCGCGACGATCTCGGCGGCCTCGGCCATGTGCTCGGCCAGGTTGCCCATGACTTGCACGCTCAGCGGCACCCCACCGCGTTTGTCGACGGCCTTGGCCAATTGTTTTTCGTTGGGGCGCTGCTGGGTGATGCGGACGAACTCCGTGCACACCAGGTGCAACCCGCCACGCTCCGCCATCAGCGCTCGAAACTCGGCGTGGCTGACGCCTTCCATCGGGGCGAGCACCATTGGGCCGTCGAAGGGCCAACGCGGCTCGGCGGCTGGCGCGCCGGGGGTCGTGGTTTGCGGGAGATCGGGCAAGGTCATCAGGCGACGGATCCGTCGTGAAACGAGCACGTCGGCCTACGACAGATCCCGCCCCAAGTCACGTCGGGTGGCCCAGATCCGGGGCTCGCCGGGCGGGAGCGCGCCGTGCGCCGCGTCGAAGCGCTTTGCAGCGCGAAAGCGCGGCGAGCCCGGCAGTTCCGAACCCAGCGCCACGCAGGCGCGCTGCGACGGCCTTTCAACGGCAGTGCTCGTCGAGTAGACTGGCGCCGTGTCCCGACTTTGCGCGACGGTGGTCGCAGCTTGCTTCGCCTTCGGCTGCAGTGCGGATTCCCGCGAGGAGCCCAGCCCGGCACAGATGTGTCGACAGCTGGCCGACGAATGCGCCGACCTGGGTCGCTCGCGCTTCGACGATTGCGCGCAGATCGGTGAACGCGGCATCGACGACCCGACGCAGGAAGACCACTGCTACGTCTACTACGACAGCTGCATCCACGAGTGCCGCTACGTCACGGAGTGGGGGCCCTTCGACACCACGCCGGACGCGTCAGCAGACGCCGGCTCCGAGGCACCCGCAAGCGACGCGGGCGGCGCTGACGCCGCTGCCAACTGAGCAACGCGGCGCGTGCTCGGATCAGTGCCCGCTTGGCGGGTGAGGCGAGGGCACGAGCGACGGGCGTACGGTGTTCCGCGGGCAATCGCGACTCGCGGGGCGCGCTGTGGACGGCTGCGCGCGGCGGAGGGATGGCGCGGCGTGTCCCGCACGACGAGGTTCGTGTCCCGCGCGGCCAGCTGTCGTGTCCCGCGCGGCGAGCTGTCGTGTCCCGCGCGCTGCGCTGTCTTGTCCCGGACGGCGAGGTGGGTGTCCCGGACGGCGAGGTGGGTGTCCCGGACGGCGGATCGTGTTCCGCGCGGCGAGGTGCGGGACTCGTGCTCGCTCACGCTCGAACGGCCACGCGCTGGCGTCGCGACGCACGGCGCTCTGCCGAGCGCGCGGCCACTACCCACGCGCCCCCGAGCGCGTGCCCTCGCGTCTGCCTGGCGTCCGGTGCCACCTCGGGGTGGCCTTGTCGTATGTCGGACATACGCGGGTGTCCCCTTGGGGACGCCTCAGCGCATGTCGGACCAGCTCGGTTGCCGCCTGCAGGTGGTGTTTCGAGTCCCGGTGGCGTTTGGGGTGTCTGCTGCCGTTGCCGTTGCCGTTGCCGTTGCCGTTGCCGTTGCCGTTGCCGTTGCCGTGACCGGTGACCGTGACCGGTGACCGTTGCTGTGATCGGTGATCGTTGCTTGTGAAGACCGTTGCTTGTGAAGACCGTTGCTTGTGAAGACCGTTGCTTGTGAAGACCGTTGCTTGTGAAGACCGTTGCTTGTGAAGACCGTTGCTTGTGAAGACCGTTGCTTGTGAAGATCGTTGCTTGTGAAGACCGTTGCTTGTGAAGACCGTTGCTTGTGAAGACCGTTGCTTGTGAAGACCGTTGCTTGTGAAGACCGTTGCCGTTGCCGTTGCCGTTGTCGTTGCTGTTGCCGTGGGCGGTGACCGTTGCCGTGGGCGGGTGTGCGTTGCCGTGGGCGTGTCCGAGTCACGTGGCAGTGGCCGGCTTTTCTGCCGGTGCGTTCGGATCAGGATC
>JBNKHV010000176.1:0-5046 GCA_050290545.1 Polyangiaceae bacterium
GAACCGGCAATTCTTGCTGGAAACCTACTGTATTCGAACCCTACTGTTGCTCGGTGCCGATCTGTTGGCGCATGGGTATTGGGCCTTCTGTCGTCGGGACGTTTGGCGTACGCTCCGTGCGTCTGCGGCATTTGTCGTGCCGCGGCAGCAACGAGGGAGTCTGCAAGATGTCAGTGAAAACGTTTGGCAAGGTAATCACGCTGTCAGCCCTGTTCGCCGTCACTTACGTCAGTCAAGCGTCGGCGGACGTGACGGTGGTGAGCGAGTTCGATCCCGAGCAAGGGCTGTTGCCCGAATCCGTGGCTCGTGACGCGAACGGGGATCTCATCCTTTCGATGGCACCGCAGCACATCCTGTGGAAGTTCATCACTGACGGCTCGCAGACGCTGGTCCCGCTAGCTACCTTGCCGGTACCGGAAGGAGCTTCGTCCATCGGCGTGAAGATCGGGGCGGACGGAACCATCTACGCGTGCACTGCCGCACTGGATCCAACGCTCGAGGCTGCCCACGTTTGGAGAGTCACTCCCTCGGGAGAGACGTCATTGTTCGCCAGCCTCGACCCGTACGGATTCCCGAACGACATCGCAATCGATGATGACGAGAATCTCTTCGTCACCGATCCTGTGCTTGGTGCCGTCTACGAGGTCTCTGCTTCCGGGGCGGTGTCGACCTGGCTCGACGACGCCAACCTATCTGGCGATCCTTCAGGTCCGATCGTCGGGGTGCCCTTCGGCGCCAATGGCATCGCATTGGACCGCCGGGACAAGCATCTCTACATCGCCAACACCGACATGGGTGAAGTCTATCGAGTGCGCATTCGTCACGACGGAAGCGCTGGGCGTCTGGACGTGTTCGCTTCGGATCCGCTTCTCGTTGGAGCAGACGGTATCGCCTTCGACGCCATAGGACGGCTCTACGTCGCGGTGAACGCGCAGAACTCCGTGGCGCGTGTCAGTCGCTGGGGCGACGTCACCATCGTCGCCCAAGGGGGAGTCTTCGATGGCCCCTCTAGTGTAGCCTTTTCCTCCGACGGTTTTGGTCGCTCCGAGCTCTATGTGACGAGTTTCGCACTCGGAACACTTCTCGGCGGTGGGGTACCCGAGCCTTCGCTCGATACCCTGCCCGTTCGTTTCGGTGGCTTGTCGCTACCCTGAGTAGGCTCCCCCTGGCTCAGTCGAAGCCGTGCAGGTGCACGACGTACCATTCGCCCCGCCACGAGATCAGCGACGTGATATCGAAGTGAGTGCGGCTTCCGTCAGCTTTCTCGACCAACAGACGGGCGTGCAACGCACGGTAGTACGGCAGCCGATTGCCTTCCGAATGCGGCGCCATGAGCTTGACTCGCGATGGGTCGATCTCCAGGCCGACGAAACGCAAGCCCTTCGCCGACTGGCCCAGCGCGCCATGATAACGATGAATGCTGCGCTCATAGGCTCGAACCAGACGCCGTTGCCAGTCTTGCTCGGGCTTCTTGATGGCCTTGACCTGAGCGTAGGCAATGCGCGGAAAGAACGCGGGCGCGGCCAGCTCGGGATCGTCCTCGGCGATCGCGTCGACCAACAGTTCGAGTCGTCGTCGAAAGGACGGGCTGTCGTCGCTCGGTCGCTCGTCTGTCTGCGGCAACGGTTGACCCGCCGCGTCCAACAGTGGCGGGACTGGCTCGACACGCTCAGGGCTGCCCGCGTCCGGCACGAGGGCGGCGGGCTTGCTGCGCATCGTGGCGGGCAGATCGCGAGGAGCAGAGCGTTCTGGTGCAGGCTCTGGTCGCGCTGAGGGGGCGCGCGGGGGTTGGGCCGAAACGCTCGTCTCGGGCTGCGCGGGTGCGGGTTGCGGCTCGGGCCTCGGACGCGTGCACGCGCAAATCATCAACGCGCTCGCGACGCCAAGAGCGATAGGGACCAACCGCCTCGCACGCACCTTCGTCGGACAATCATACATGCCCGCCATCGTGTTCGGGAGTGCGTGGCACGTCCATCTTTTTGCAGTTATTGGGGAGCCACTGGATCTTCCTACGTGCGCCCCTGCGCCAGGTAGACGGCGCGAGCCCTACTTCGTGCTTGGGGGTGGCGTGCGCGCTCTACGCTTGCTGCTTGGGAGCGGGCCCCGACGCTGGCTCGTGTTGGGTTGCACTTTCGTTGGCTCGTGAAGGATGTAAATCCCTGGCCGAGTCAGGTGCCCCATTGAACTTAACTAACCCAAAGCAGCCAACGATACCACCCAAGCCAGTGCCGTTCGTCGAACGGGAGTTGCGAACGCTTGCGACTTCGGTGATGGTTGCACTCGTTCTCCCCGCCGAAAGGCCCGTCGGGATTGGTGAACGGAGGAAGGCCACCATCATGAGCAGAGCAAGCAAGATCATTCGCAACGTCCCGCTACTGATTCTCATGGCGTCGTCCGCGGCGGCAGCGGCAGAGCCCTCGCCGGCTCCTGTCGGTAAGGTAACGGCGAAGCCCGCAGCCGCGAGCACGGAAACGCCGCCGGCACCCGCGGCCCCGGCAGGCAGTTCGGCAGAGGCGCCAGAGTCTTCTGACGCAACACAGTCGGGAGGCGTAGCGGCGCCAAGACCGACGTGCCCAGCGGAGACTGAAACCAAAGAGACCCTCGAACTGCATGGCGTAGAAGAACAGGGACTGAGTGCAACCGCGTTCGCTCAAGGCGTGGGCAGCTTTCTCGCGCAACGCGCCGAGCAGGAAGTCAGTGCCTTCGCGACGGTCGAGCTCTTTTCCCGAATCTGCGAATCGGACACGAAAGCGATCCTGCCCAAGACGTGCGAGCTCCTAGAAGAGCAAGACGAAGGGGCAAACCCGGTGGGTCTGGGTCTGCTCAAGCGAACCGTCGAAGAGGACTTGGTCAACCTGCCGCAACAACTTCTGGAGACGGCGTTCGACAGAGTCGAAGAAGCACGCAAGCCGGAGCACGGCGCCAATTCCAGGACGCTGGCACGGCTCGAGGTGACCGCCAAAACGCTCTGCGCGATCGACGTGGGTGTGTCCTTCTTGCAGGCCATGCGCGCTGGGCGCACGTTGGGCGATTTGTTCACGGTTTCCGACGACGGAACACCAGAGGTGGAAGGCCTGAAGGCCTACTCCACGTTGTCCACCCGTGCCGAATGCCAGGGCACGTGGGCAAGCGTGACCAGAAACGTGCCCGACCGACAGCAGTTCAGTGCCCTGAATGTCGCCATCGACAAAGTGAGGCATGCGTCCTCGCTTGAAGAGGCCCGCGCGCGTCGCAAGCTGGCCACGGAGCTCGCCGCGGATCTTCTGGAAGGGATGTTGGCCGAGAGTCCTCGAGCCTACTTGGGTGAGCTGACAGTCCTCGCGACGGCGGTACTGAATCACGACTGGGTGACGCTCGTCTCGACCGTCACTACCTCGAAACACCTGGCACCGGTGCTTCTGTTCGAAGAACCCAAAGCGGAAACCGTGCAGGAAGCCAGCCCCAGCGGCGTGGCAACGCCCGAGGCCAAAGGTATGGCTGTCAGTTCGAACGCAGAGGTCGAAGCCGGCGGCAAGAAAGACGGGCGCCTCAGCCTCGCACTGAGCTTGGCGGCCGACATTGCCGCGGCTGAATCCAGCGGCGAGGTGCAGGGAGTTCTGAACCGAGTCTCTCAACCGATAGGGAGCTGGCGCCGCAAATTCCAAGACACACTAACCTTCAGCCTACAAGGCTACGCGGGAGCGAAATACGCACGCGAGGAGGTTCGCGGTAGTGCGCCCGCCGGCACTGCTCTCGCCCCCATCCTCGCTGTGGGGCTCGACCTGTCGTTCACCGTGGGCTCCTGGGGCAGGCTCGGCGTGTTCGCTCAAGCCATCGACGTTGGCAATGTAGCCAGCGTCCATCTCGCAGATGAAGAGGATCCCAACCTGACACAGGTAGAAGCCGAACCCGACATCTCGTGGCCTCAGCTGTTCAGTCCGGGCGCTTACGTGGTATGGGCCCCGTTCAAGGCGCCGTTCGTGTTGGGCGCCGGGGGAGATTGGGTGCCGGCGCTACGCGAGACGTCCGATGGACCGCGCTCCGTCTGGCACCTCGGAGCCTTCGTCGCCGTGGATGTCACCATCTTGGAGCTGGCTCACCGATGACCCAACGCACGAAGAAGCGAGCCACCCTCGCGGAAGCCTACGCCTACGCAGTGGCGCTGCTGGCGGCACGTCCGGACGTTACGGGTATCGACATCGGTCCCGGCTACAAACGCGGAAAGAAGAAGGGCCGACAACAGGTGATTCGCGTCCACGTTCGCAAGAAGATCGCGGACAAGAAGCAACTCAGTCGGTCAGAACGCATCCCAGAGGACTTTCTCGGGGTACCTTCCGACGTGATCGAGGCAACGTATACCCGGCAAAGCACTCCGTTCCTGCCGACGGGTCGTTTCGACCCCATTCGACCTGGCATCAGCATTGGAAACCCCAAAGCCAAAGCGGGCACGATCGGACTCATCGTGTTCGATAGAAAGAGTGGTGCCCCCTGCCTCTTGAGTTCGTCGCACGTCCTGGCTGGCCCACACTTCGAAGAGGGCGACCCCATCATTCAGCCATCACGCATCGACAACGGCAAGCTCAACAACGACGTGGTGGCGAAGCTCTTCCATGTCCCAGCGCCCGGTCTTTGGGGCGACGCCGCGTTGGCTCGGCTGAGCAATGCTCGACGCTTCGACCGGGCCCTGTTCGATACCAGAGTCGTCATCGACAGCGCCGAAGACCCCCGTCGCGGCCAGCGTGTCACCAAGGTGGGGCGAACCACGTTGACGACGCACGGAAGGATCGAAGGAACGGGGACTTACTTCTACCCCGACTTGCCGAGCGGCGTGCAGGGCTTCCGAGTCGTCCCGCACCATGACGACCCGACCAAGCCGGACCTTTGCGCTGCTGGTGACTCAGGAGCCGTGTACTACCTCGCAGGCAGCACCACCGGCGTCGGCCTTCATTGCGCGGGAGGTACCGATCCTGCGCTCGGCGAAGTCGGCATTGCCTGCAACCTGACGACCGTGCTTGCGACCCTCGACGCAACGCTGAGTCGGCCGTGAGCCTTCGGGCCCACGCGGTG
>JBNKHV010000177.1:0-40878 GCA_050290545.1 Polyangiaceae bacterium
ACTTGCGACCGCGATTTCAGTTCGACGATCTGTTCGCCGAAGCGAGACAATTCGACGTTCACATCCTCACGACTGCGCGCGCTCATCACGAGCTTCTCCGCATCGGTGACGACGTAGCGAGCGAACTCCAGCTCGCTCGCCGTGATACCTGAAACGCCACGCACGTGCTCGTCTTCGCACTCGCCCTCGACGGAGCTGCAGCTCGCCGGCAAGAGCACGACCCGCAGCGGCTTGCCCGAGGAATGTTCACCCCACTGTGTTTCCGCGGTTGGGGTGGCCAGGCAAGCGACGCATGACACCGAAGCGATGAACACCCATCCGCTCCGCGTTGTACCTAGCATCACCAGGAATGCCTCCACTCGCCTCACGGCAGCGACTCTAGCACAGCGGCCGCGGACAATGCGTCGGCATAGCGCCAGCGGGCCTCGACGTACGCCGGCCGCCTTCCATCCTCTGCTTCGAGGTGGCGCTCGACGACGCTTTCCAGGACGGGACACCGCGGATCTCGAGCTACCGGCCGCGCTCCTCCACTCGGTCGCCGTTGGCAGACGGGATCTCCCTTCCCACTAGCTCCGCGAGACGGCGACGCTGTGGCAACAGATCGGCTCCGAGGGCAGCTCGAAGCCGAGGCGTGAGGGGCGGAGGTCGGCGTTTGGAAATGTTCAGTTTCCACACCAATGGGCGCACGAGCGAGAACCTGTCTTCCCTCAGGACCCACTGATTCAGCCGCCGGATCCGATGGGCTTTGGCCGAGTTGACGCGGGGAAACTCCGAGCGACCATCGTCGGGCACCCCCAGGAAGTCCAACAGAGCGAGGTAGGCGCTTCTCGCATCGTTCCGAAAGTCCTCGAGCAAGGCGAGATGCACTCGTTCTTTCGGAACCCGTGCCAGCACCCGCTCCACTTGATCTGCCAAGCTGCACATCTGCGTGTACTGCAGGAGAGCCGGCTCCTGACACAAGCGCGGGATGGCACGTCCTCGGCGTCGCTCCTCCTGGAGGAACCAGGCTCGCTCGAGCGAGGCTTCGTCTTCGATGAATGCCCAATAGTTCTGAGCGTGCAGGGAGACGACCATCTCGACCGGATCGCGGAGCAGGATCACGAAGCGCGCTTCGGGGCAGACTTCCAGGATGCCGTCCAGCGCGCGATCGGAGCAGAGGTACATGACCGAGCCCTCCATGCGAATCGGCTTCTGTCCGGCGCTCTCAAACAGCTCAGCGTACTGTTCGAGGGTGTCGAAATGCCGGAAGCCGCCAAATCGATGACGAAACTCCCGATCGTGGTCGGTGTTGAAGAAGTTGGGCTCCTTCGGATGTGAAAAGAAGACGGAAGGATGCGTCTCCAGGTAACTCGCGACGGCTGTCGTGCCGCACTTGGGTGCGCCGAGGAGAAACGCGTTCGGGAGCTTGCCGGGCCTTGGCGTGTTCACGAGTCCTCTGACTCCCCATACATGGTCCAGCTCAGATCCAGAGTTCCGAGGGCCACCCCGGCACCGTACGCCAAGAGACCGAAACGATGGATCAGGCTAGCCTCCGCTGGATGTCTGCCCGTAACGGCGGCCCAACAACTTCCGCCCGCCCGAAGAGCGCAAGTCAGCCAAGGGACTTTGCCATGACGCGCACGCTCGACTCGACTGAACGTGGCTCCAGAGCGCAAGCGCCGCTTCAGTAGCCATCGGAGTCGAGCTCGCTCCTCGGTCAGTGGTTCGTGGGCACGCGCATGAGCAGACCAAACCAAGCGCGCACCGCTCATCTCGAGCATCACCCCGAATAGGGTGTCTTCCCCACCCGATTTCCCAAACGCTGGGGAAAAAGGAGGCTTGGGTAGAGCGCTCAAGCACTCCCGTCGCAGGCAAAAGTTACCGCCCAACAGAGCGCGGCCCTCGATCGGCGTGCGGTCGGCTCGCGGAGCACGCCGAAGTGCGGGCTTCATCCAGTTGGGAAAGTCGGAAGGAAATACGACGTCGACGGGTCCCACACTCACCTGGGCACCGGTCGCGGCGAGCGTTTCGAGGTGAGCGCGCAGCCAGCCCGGCTCGACGAACTCGTCGTCGTCCAAGAACGCGAGAACGTCGGCCTGCGCTTGCTCGATGAGGGTGTTTCGCACGTGAGAGACCCCGGAGCGAGCTTCGTGACATTGCGAGACGACGAAGGGAGAGCGCTCGGCCCAGGCATCGACCGTCTCACGAGCGGAGCGACTTCGGTCGTTGTCGCAGACCAGAACTCGAACCTCCACATTCTTCATCCCGGCGAGGTCCTGCACCGCCAACGACTCCAGCAGGCGAGCGAGCGATTGCGGGCGGCGCCTGGTGGGGATGCAAATGCAAACGGTTTTCGCCTCCACGTTGCGCAAGTCTAACCCCAGAAGCCAGCTCGGACACCGCTCGGGGTCAGAAGCATCTGCACGCGCCGTGCCGTCGCCGGTCCAGGCACTTGCGGAGGTCCCCTAGGCCGGAGCCCCTAGCCGTTGTGGCCCCCTACAAGCAGCCCGAGCGAATGACAAAATAGGAGCACGGCAGCGTCGAAGAGGGGGGGTTTCGACACCGCCATGCTGAAAAGGGCACAGCGACAGGTTGAGGGGGGGGGAACCCACCGCTGTGCGGAAATGGCGAGAACCGCACGCGCTGGCTGACAGCATTTGCGGCTTCTGGTCTCCCAGTAAGCGAAAGCTGTGCCAGCATTTGCTCAGGCATTGTCGGCAAGTTACGAGACCGTCACCGACGAATGCGTGCACTCGTGATAACAACCGTTCAATTGTGCAGGGTCGGCCCCTGGGCGTGCTGATGTCCGCCAGCGCTCACCGGGGCGACGGTAGAGGCGTTCGCCCATGCGACTCTGCCTCCGGGAAGAGGCGAGACCCCACGCTGGCTGAGGGCCGTCACGCTCGACCGAAGCCTCCAGGTCCATACCGTCCAGAAGCTCCCCCTCGTCCCAGCCTAGCGATGCTCCCGTCTCGCGTTGCCGTCGGAGAAGTGTCGGTGAATCGTGCAGGGCAAGCTCCGCGGCGCGCAATCGCGGGCTGCGATGTGCGCCGAGCGCATTGTCCGTTTCAGAGCGACAGTGGCGAGACTGTGCTACTGTTGATCGCGCTGCTGGGCACCGTGATACCACGTCACATGAGTCGTACCGACGGGTACGCGAGCACCATTGCTGGACGGGGTCGAGTCCGGGCTCGAGGGGTGAACACGAGGGGAGTTCGATGCCTGCGCTGACAACGAACGACAAAGTGCTGTTGACCGGAGCTCGAGGTTTCGTCGGGCGTAACCTGCTTCCCGTTCTGCAGTCGCGAGGCTTCGAAGTCATCTGTGCGAGTCGTGATCCGAGCCGGGGGCGAGCGTCTCAACCCCACCTCACCTGGCGCGCATTCGACGTCCGTAGTCCCGACACCATTTCTGCAGCACTGCACGGGTGCACCAGCGCCGTATACCTCGTACACGGAATGGGACAAGGAGATGACTATCTCGAGGCTGAGCGCCGCGCCGCCGTTGCCTTTCGGGAAGCCGCAGCGGCAGCCGGTCTTCGTCGCATCGTCTACCTGGGAGGCACGAGCCCCAGGAGCGGTACTGCCTCGCGCCACCTACGCAGTCGCCTGTTGACCGGCGAGACGCTACGCGCAGGCTCCGTTTCCACAATCGAGCTTCAAGCCGCGATGATCATCGGTGGAGGAAGTGAGAGTTGGCGTATCGTGCGTGACTTGGCAGTGCGATTGCCGCTGATGGTGCTGCCCTCGTGGCTCGAGAGTCGCAGCTACCCCATCGCCATCGATGACGTGACGACGGCCCTGATACGGGCGCTGACTCTGGACCTCGATGGTAGTCAGGCCTTCGCGCTTCCGGGGCCCACCCTCATGTCCGCCCGCGACATCCTCGAGCGTGTGGCTCGATTGAGCGGTCGCTGCCCGCGAATGCTGCGCGTACCCATAGTAACCCCACGCCTCTCCAGCTATTGGATCCGCCTGGTGACGCGTGCCCATGGCCCAATCGCTCGAGAACTCGTGGAGGGGTTGCGCCAAGACTTGATCCCCGATGGGCCGGTGTTCTGGCAGCACTTACCTCGGCACGAGCTGGTAAACTTCGACGAAGCCGCGACGCGCGCTTTGGCGGAAGAGTCCGAGAGCTTGTCCATTCGCGCCCGTCTACTGGAACGCCTGGTCGCGCCGCGACGCCACGATTGAATTCATCGAGGGTATTGTGCGGCGCGCGGTCGCATTGCTGGCATGACGTGACAGCGCGAGCTCGACGGTCCACCAGGGCAAGCGTGGTGGGTCCGCCGAGTCGGCGCCGCGCACATCAGTCACATGCCGCTGCACACTCCGGCGGGGGCTCCGAGACGACCAACGTACCGCCACCAATCCCATCCGCGTCAACCACGTCCCTCGGGAGCAACAACTCGCTCGGATCATGCGCTAGCTGGATGGGGGTGGTGAGAAGGAACTTCCGGTTGGCGGCGTACTTGATGTACCAGACTTTCCCGTCTTCGCCTTCCGGCACCGCAAAGCCGTAGTAGCCCGCAGGCTTGTTTCCACCCAACGAACACGGCTCTGGCCCCTCATAGTCGATGAGGCAGGCTTGCCTGCCCGTCGAGGTAAAGAGCTTGGCGTCGCCGGGCGACGTGCCCCGGGTATACACCCCCACCACACGAGTACCTCGCGGCACGTAGAAGTACATGTACCAGCGGTTTCCTGTCCGTGCAGGTTCGTCAGGACCCACCTCGAGCACCCAACGGTCGCCGCTAGGCGTCTTGACGGTGTAGCCGGCTCCCCGAGTGTCTTGTACGACCAGTTCGTGCAGGCCTCCGTAGGGGGAACACAGACAGACTAACTCCTCAGTACCACTGGGAGCGGCGCCAACGGCATCCCCGGTAAGGGCGTTGTCCGTCCAAGTGCTCTTCACTGTCGTTTCGAAGACCGGATCTGGCGAGGCTGACGCCGCCGCATGGAGCTGAACCGTGATCGGCTCGATCGAGTTCTTTGCCGCAACCTGTTTCCGCACGACCCCCGTCGTCATGCGCACGGCGAAGGCGCCTCCACCACTCGGGCGGTAAGTCTTGAAGCGGGAAACCCCTCGGTAGAGCGTCACACGGCCGCGGCCGTATTGGGTCAGTTCGGTCGTAATTGGCGGGTACGCAGGAACGAGTTCTTCGGTGTAGCCCACTGGGGTGAACGGCGCTCTCGGGTTTCGAGAGATCCCATCGCGGATCAGCGCCACCACCTGTGCGTCGCTGAATGGGGTGCTATCTTTCCAGGGATTGCTCGGTTCGGGATCGTTCCATCGAGCTCCCTCAGGGATCTCCACACTCCGATCGCGGACGTGGAGATCGCGATACAGTCCCAACGAGTGCACCATGCGGGTGTCACGAATTCGGTAGGCGAAACGAATCAACCGTTCGAACGCCGCTTGGCGGTCGCTCTCGAGCTGAATCGTGTACTCTCCCCACAGTTCGATGTAGCGGACGTACAGCGCAAAGTGGCGAATGCGCTGTCTCTCAGTCTCGTCCGTGGTGAGCCGCAGAGCCGTATCCACGTAGGTATACAGCTTGTTCAACAGGTCGCTGCTCAATCGGCGCGCTTCCGAACTGTGCAGCAGCCGAAAGAACTCGGCCATCGGTGTGGGGGCTTGGCTGAAGAGAGTGGCGACCATACGCTCTACCGTTACGCTGTCACTCACCTCGTCGGGCTCATACATGGCCATGGCGGCCTTGTAGAACCCGAAGCCCAACGGGCCGAAAGCGTCCGATGCTTCCGCGCTGATGTACTCGATGCCCAGCGACTCGTACCTTCGCAGATCGTCCATCAGACGGGCCGGCACCGCGGCACGCGCGAAAGCCGGCCGATCGCGATCCCAGACGTTGACCGCCCAGTAGTCACGAACCCCAATGCGCGCACCACGTTCGCGCCATCCCTCGACGAGTTCGTCGAACTCTCCCTTGATGAACGCAGTCGCTACCATGACAGCCACATTGGGCGACACGTCGATGGTAGGTGGTGGCGAGTGCTCGTTGTAGGCGTACATCGCGGCGACGCGACCAGGAAACTCGGCTTGTAAGCCATCCCCGATGAAGTTGGCCAGCGTGACCGCCCGATCGGAGACGCTCGCTGCATCCTCGTCCGTCCCGCAGCTCAGCCAACCACCGCCGTCACTGGGTTCGACAGAAACGCTCGTACGGGTCGGTTCGGTGCGTAGAACGGAGAGATAGTAGTCGAGTAGGGTTTCCTCCAGCCCAGGAGAGAACACACAGAGCTTGTTGGTAGGCACGCCCGCGGCATCGACCGGCCGCCACTCGGGGTGCTCCGCAAACTGCGCTTCCAGTCGAGACTGCAACCTTGCGTAGGCATGCGTGCTGTTGAGCTGCTCTGAATGAGCGAGTCCCACCTTTGCCTGCCAATCGTCCCAATCGTCTTGCAGTGCCGACCAAACCCCAAAACCAGACCAGAGATAACGCATGCGAAACGGAGGTCGAACGTCGAAGTTCCACTGGCCGCCTACTCGCTCGAGTTGGGGCACGACCTCCCACAACGTACCCGGGAAGTACTGACGATAGCCAAAGCGTCTCAGCAAAGCCCAGGCGCCGTTCCGCAATGCGTGAGAGGTGCTGCCCACCAGGTACACGCCATCAGCCGCCGTCCGAACCTGGAGTGCCTCGCGCCCAACCGCACCATCGGCGAGCAGGGCGCTCAGGTCGAATCCAAGTTCCCCCATGGGTAGTCGACGCTCGTCAACCTGCTGCGCGGACAAGAACCAGACCCCGCGCGGGCTCCACTCGTCTTCGCCTCTGACCTCGACCGGAGCCGCTGCCATGCGCGACAGAGTCGCGGCAAAGTCGCTCGCAGCCGCTTCGGCGCCGGTTTCAGTGGTCGTCGAAAGGTAGCGAACGGGCGAGGTGCAGCGGCCTTCGTTGCAAAGCGTGTGGATTGACGGCGAACTAGAGTCGCCTGAACCGGCATCTCGGCACCCGCCGGACTTGCAAGGGTTGCATGCCATCAGACATACGAGGAACACTCCGCCCACAGGTAACTTCATGAGCCTCAGGCTACCAGCGTGCACTTGCGTGACTCAAGGACCGAGCTCCGCGCGACGAACCCGCTGCTCGAATCCTAGAAAGGTAGAAGCCAGGTCGTCACAACTGGCGCTTGCTCGAAGAACCGCGGGGATGAGATTGCGAGCCGGGGTGGTGCGGGTCCCGTGCGGAGGGCAAGGCAGCGACGACCCATCCGCCCGCTCGACCAACCGAACCTTCAGCACCCTCGCTCCGCCCCAGCGCGCGCTTACCTGTCGCCTGTAGGCTCACCTCTGACCATGCGGTACTCGCGACGTACGAACCCTTGCTCCGATCCCTCATCACGGCTACCACATATGAATCGTGATCGAATTCGCTGCTCTCTCGGAGACTATCGCCGTCGCGCGGTTCGGCGACGATGCGAAGATGGAAGACGTACAGGGGTTCATCGCCCAAGTGCGCGCCCACCTCTCAGCCACCACTGAACCAGCCGTCTACACCGTGGATTGCAGAGCGGTCGAGATGTTCGCGCCGGACATCGCCGAGGCGCTCATCAACCTGATGAGAGCGGACAATCCGAAGATCCGGCGCACAGCGATCTGGATCGCTCCCAGAGCTCTATTCAGCCTCCAGATCGAACGCATGCTGCGCGAAGCGGGCAATCCCGCCCGCCGAGCGTTCCTCGATGAAGAGCGACTCTTCGACTGGCTGGGGGAAGTCCTCGATGAAGAGGACTGCGATTCCATCCGCCAGTGCCTGCGGCCCCCGGGCTAAGTGGGCCGCCGCGAGCGTGCGCTTCTTGCTAGCCGCAGCCGACCGAGCGCTGCTGCGCGCTCACCACCCCAGGCGCGTCTGCAGCTCCGCCATCAGCGCCGCGCCCATCGCCTCATGGGTGGCCAAACCGGGGTGGTAGTCGCAGCCGGGATCATCGTTCGAGATGTTCATCTCCCAGCTCCCCACTCGAGCGTCTCCCGCACTTTCACGGACGGCGACTGCGGCTTCGATGCCAACGCGCGCGGCGTCCAAGTCGGCACCTTCCAACAGAGGTCCGACCGTGCACAAGATGTAGGCGTCGGGATAGACGTCGCGCAGATGGCCGAGGAAGGCCGCATACTCGTCCCGGAACAGTTCGAGCGTCGGATCGCCGTCGGTGCTGAAGTCGTTGGTGCCCAGATTGATGACGACGGCTTCTGGCAACCAGCTGAAGTCCCAAGAGTCGGCGCCCTGGGTGGGCAGTACGCGGTCGTAGAGCGCAGGTAGTGGGTCGGTCGTGTCGGTATCGTAGTTGTACACGATGCCCTTGCTTGACCACGCGATCGTCACCAGCTCGGCGTCTAGAGCGCGAGCAGCGATGGCGCCGTAGGTCGCGTAGTGGTTTTCGGTGTCTTTTGAGAAGCCGCAGCTGGCTGACTCCCCTTCGTTTCCGTAGCCGCAGGTGATGGAATCTCCAATCACTTCGATGCGGTGAGCGCTTGCGGGCGGCGGTGCCAACAACTGTCCGACGCCGAAGTCGAAGTCATGAAAGGTGCTGGTTCCAAACGACGCCTCGGTGCGTCGATAGAGCTCGACGACGTGTGGGCCCTCCGCGAGCCTAGAGGCGAGCTCGTAGTCGTCACTGCCCCGTTGGGCGATCAACTTCGGCATCAGTTCACCATCAACGACTACAGAAAACTCGTTGTTGCCGCTGTCTTCGAGAGTCACGCTGACCGCCGTACCTTCGAACGCGGCGATGATACCACTGCCGGACCACTCGAAGCTCATCCCGCCGTCATCCACTTCGACGAAGCGCCCGACGAAACGCACCGCGGGCTCCCCCGGGGTTTCGCCGTTGTCGCTTTGGCTACCGCCAGTGCTGCCATCACCACCGCTGCCTTCAGGCTCTCCACCGGAGCCTCCGGCTGCCGTCCCTCGACCTCCCGAGCCGCCCGCGACATCAGCATTGGCGCTATCACTGCCGTCCGCGCCCCCCAAACCCATCTCCGTGGGCGCGGTGGTGGACTCAGGCGCCAACGTCGGCATCGACGCGGATGGCGCGTTCGCATCCGTGGGCGCGTTGGAAGGATTGGGCGGCACGGGATCCGTCGGTATCGGCGTGCTGGGGGTGTTCATCTCACTCATGGAATTGCCCGCTGCCGGCGTGGCAGCGCTGACCGAGGCGGGCCCATCGACGCCCTCTCCGCTCTGGCTCGTGTCGGTCTCGGAGCAGCCAGCGCTCACGGCGACGCCTGCCAGTGCCATTCCCATGAGAATACGGGATCGAATCTTGGGGGTCATTCGACCGCGTCTGGCCATCGTCATGATGTGGCGTATCGCGCTCGGGTCAGGAGTTCAAGGCCTGGACGGTTGCCAGACGCCCCTGAGGCGCACCCCGTCGGGGAGGCGTGGACGGGAGCGTAGACGAACAGGGGCTGCGACCAGCATCGGTGCGTGTATGCTCGGTTCATGGCTCGTGCAAAAACGTGGACCGTCATGCTCATCGCTGCGGGGCTCGCGACCAACTGCGGCGGGGACGCGAGCAATGAATCAACGGCGGAGAGGGGGAAGGACGGCACGGGAGCAGACGTCGGAAGGACGACCGCTTCGGACACCAACAGCGGCGAGGACGAGCTTGCGAGCACCGATGAAGACCCACTTACCGGCACTGATGTGGGTGAACTCGCTGGCACCAACGAAGATGAGCTCGCCGGCACTGGTGGCTCTGGTTCGACTACAATCATCGTGGATGTGGATCCGGTCATTTCCACTGACGAAGGCAATGGCGAAGTCGTCGAGGAGGCGTTTCGTTGTGGTGATCTGAGCAATGATGCCAACACCGTCACCTTGAGCTACGTCGCAGCAGAACCCCCCGCGGCCAGTGGCGGCACTCCCGTCGATGGGCTCTATCACCTGACGCGATGGGAGTTGTTCACGGGAAACAGCGGCGCCAACACCGGCGACGCGTTGACCCGGCAGGAGACCATCTCCGTAACCTGGCTCGGCGAGGGACGAGCAGAGCTCGACGTGATGCTGGGGCAACCCCAAGGGGAGTTGGGCATCGTCTACCAATGGAGCGAAGTAGTGACGTTCGAGGACAGCTCATTCACCTCCATGCCAACATGTCGCACCGACTCCGTCTCAATCGCCGACGTAGCAGGCCTGTATGACGCAAGCGAAGAGGAATTGGTCTTCATCACGCAGTCCCCGGACGTCGACGGCACCTGGGTGCGCACCTATACGCGGCAGTAGTCAGAGCGCCAGTATGAACGCCATCCGTTGCTTCGAGGTCGAGACGGGGCGGGGCAACTCCGGCGCCCCCACATGTCGCACAGCGATCGTGGACTTCGCGTCCCGTTGGGTGCTCTGTCTTCAATCAGCACAGCAAGGCCACGAGAGGGTCGCACACAGTGACGGCGATGCTCTGCGCGAATAGACTCGACCGAATGCGAAAGCGATGCGAGTTCGGAACGCTGTCACTGGTCTTGTGGGGCGCCCTGGCGTCCACGGCGTGTCTATCCGGTGGGGGCGGTGGACAAGATCCGGAGGCACAACGCATCAGCGCTTGCCTAAGCTGCGGTGAAGCAGCATGCCCTTCAGAACACGCGGCGTGTCAGGACGTGCCTGCGTGCGCGAGTCTCTACGATTGCTCGGTGCGCTGTGCAGCGGGCGATGCAGCATGTCAGAGCGACTGCACGAGTGGAGCCGGCAACGATGTCGAAGCCCTGAGTGCTGCAACCAACTACTCGGCATGCATCGCGACCTCGTGCACGAACGAGTGCGCCGGCGACTCCACGGAGGTGACGACTCCGGACAATGGCTCGACACCCACGCCGTCAATCCCTGGAGAGTCCGGCGCGACCCCATCGAACCCGACGCCAGCTGGCTCTGGCGGTACGCTTTGCGACCAACTCTACGACTGGGCAGTAGGCTGCGCTGTGGACACGACGCCCGATTTCCAGACCTGCTCCGAAGCAGAAGACGTCGAGAAGTGCAGTATCAACTGCCTTCTTGACTCTTCGTGCGGCGAACTCGAAGAAGTGTCTGCCGGGGTAACGAACGACTTGAGTGCCTGCCTCACGGACTGCGTGGGGTCGCTTGCTCCCGACGTGGCGGATCCCACGCCCACGCAGCCAGCAGTAGGCGCCAACGGAGTGGGGGAGGGAGGTTACTACACCGCCGGTGATTGGGGGGGCTACGCGTGGACAGCGACGGACTCGGCATCGGCCTCGACCATTACTCCGAGCGACTTCGACGGTCTGGCGGCAGGCTCGAGTTTGTGCGTCGAGGGTGTGGTCGCTGCGACCAGTGACTATTCTGGGGTGGCCATCTTGGGCATCAACCTGAACCAACCCACGGGCGATCCGGCGCCTGAGCCCAGTACTTGGTTGCCCACGAACTCGGGCATTCAATACAGCATCACCAACACGGGTGAATCACCCTTGCGAATCCAGATCCAGGCCCCTGGTGGAGACGTCAACGAGAACGCTCGCTGGTGTGCCCCCGTCGTCGGCAGCAGCGGCAGCATCTATTGGTCGGATTTCAACACCGCCTGTTGGGACGGGAGCGGCTCGACCTATGATGGTTCTGGCCTCGAAGCTGTGATGGTGTTGGTGCCAGGCGATCAGGTCTCCATCCCCTATTCTTTCTGCCTCAATTCCCTCAGCCCAACTTGACCTCGTGGAGCAACGTGTTTCAGTCTCGACTTCCTTCCCTGTTTACCTACGCCATCGTTCTTTCCTTGACCGGCTGTGTTGGCAGCTCTGGCAGCAACGGCTGCCAAGCCGGCTCGGAGGGCTGCGCCTGCTATGGCAATCGCAGCTGTGACGAGCCCCTCGCATGCCGTTCGAACCTATGTGTTGAAGTCGGCGACGCCGGGGCGACTGATTCGGACGACGAAAGTACCGAGAGTGACGATGGCGCCGCCACGGATGAGCAGGAAGACGCTGCCGACGCGTCAGTCGCCGCGACGGACGCCGAAACGGACGACGCTACGGCCAGCACGAGCAATGACGAGAGCAGCAAGCGTGATGCTTCGACGGCTGACCCTACCGAAGCAACGTCGACGACAGACGCGAGCGACACGACCACTGACGATACGACGGACGACCCCGCCGTGGATCCCGCCACCGACGATCCCAACGCAGCTCCGACCGATGCGATGGTCACGGATGAAGCAACGACCGACACCACCATGACCGACGTAGCGGTCACCGACGTCGTCGACGTCGTACCTGAGCCAAGTGCCGCTCTAGTACCCGTCGACGGCTGGGTCGCGAGAGAGACCAACACGGTCGGCATCGAGGGGGCTTTCTACACCTACTCCGACGGCGTCTCCGCCTACGAACCGGATACGTCGCCGTTCTTCGAGGGTGCGGGACCCGACATTTGTCTGGCGGGCAGTGCTCCCCCGCACCTCAACGCAGATGCGTCGTGGGGTGTGGCGGTTGGCTTCGACATGAATCTCGTCGACGAAATCGCCAGTGCCTACGACGCCACGGCGTATGGCGTCGTGGGTTTCTCTTTCACGCTGCGCGGCGACAACCCTCCGCGAGTACAGATCAACGTCCGAGAGTACGAGACTGCCCCCACGTTCTGCCGGCGGTACACCGACGTGAGTGCCTCGGTCGAGACGTTCACCGTCTACTTCGACCAGCTCGACGAAGATTGCTGGGAGGGTATCAACACGGCGGGTCCCGATCCGAGCAATCTTCTATCGTTCGGCATCCAGGCCATTTCAGCCGCCAGCGACTACGTCTACTTCGACTTCTGCGTCGAAGACATCCGCGCCATCGTGGAGTGAGCTTGGGCGTGGGAGCGGCGCAAGCGTCCGCCCAGGGTCGACGACGGGTGAAACACCAACGTCCGCCCTCCGTACAAGTTCAGCCGAATTATCTCTCCCCTGGGACAGCCCGCGGCCCGCCCCAAATGAGCGAGCGCGATTCGCGAACGCTCATTCGATGCAACAGAGAATGGAGTCGAGAAAACGACTACAATAGGGCAGTTTTTCGGGCCCTCACCCAACGGGGGCCCGAAAAACTGACCGACAATCGTGCTCGCCCATTTAGCCTTGTCTGCCGATGCGGCGCAATATGCGTGGGGCAGGCTACCGAGGGAACCCCATGTTGACACGAACGGAACGAAGAACCCGGCGCGAGGTTTCACTCGCCAGGCACCTCCTCGTTGGGGCGCTCACCATCGCAGGCTGCGGTGCTTGCGGTGGACAGAGCGCGGGGGCGGGTTCGACTGGGGCGGCCAAGGCCGAAGGTTCGAAGATCGATCCCCGGGTTGCCATCATCCCCGAGGGCGCGGAGGATGAGCCCATCGACGCGGTGTTCGACAATCCACTGCTCGCCACCGGCGTGACCAGCACCTACCAACCTTCGTACTTCTACGATCCGGACGAGGCGACAGACCCTCCGGTCCCCGTACGCATGGTGGCGGGCGCGGAGGGGGTGGAAGGAACGGGTCTGTCCGGCACTGGCGATCTGACGATGCTGCTGGTGTTCGACAAGTCGAGCAGCATGCTCTTCGACTGGGACGGAAAGACGCGTTGGCAAGTTGCCAACGAGTCGCTGCGGGCCGCTCTCGACGGCATTTTGGACGAGCTGACCATCGGCGTCATTCGCTTCCCCCTGGAAGCGGATTGCTTCGTTCCCGAGTTCGACAGCGGCCAACAGATCGAATTCACCAGCGGTCGCAACTTCGTCAATCTCTGGCAACAGATGCCCCACAAGTTGGAGTCTCTGGGCACGCCACTCGGGGCAGCGCTTGCAGCGGCGGAGCGCGCTATCGTCCTGGCCGAAAGCGAAGGGCGTTTGGACAGCGGACGTTTTCGCGTCGTGCTCGTGACTGATGGCGAGCCCAACTGCGGCTACACTATCGACCTCATGACTCAGATCGTAGCCGGCTGGTACCAGCGAGGTATTGAGACGCTCGTGATTGGTCTGCCGGGCACGGGCAACGCGCTGACGACCCTCGACGCGCTGGCGTTGGCGGGTGGTACGGGCCAAGTGACCGTGACGCACACGCAGGACCAACTCGGGGCCAGCTTCGCGGCGGCTTCGCGCTGAGGCGAACATGTAGGTTTCTTGCCCACCCGGGTCTGCTCGGCGTAGGGCGCTGGTATGCCGTGTTTGGGTTGCATCAGAAAGTGGTGGCTTGGCGCCTCCCTGGCTGCAGCGTTGCTCAACGCCGCTCAGACGGCCGAGGCTGGAGTGCCAGACCAGCAGCGGGCGACGTACACGGTGCAGCCCGGAGACGTGCTGAGTGCGATTGCCCAGAAGCAGGGCGTCTCGTTGGCGCTGCTGCGCAAGATCAATGAACTGTCGAAAGACACGATCCGACCCGGCCAAGTGTTGCTGCTCCCCACGGTTTACGAGGTGAAGCCCGGGGACGTGCTTGGAACCATCGCCGAGCGCCATGGCTTGGAGTTGAGCAAGCTCTATCGGGACAACGACCTGGAGGAAGGGAGCGTGCTGAAAGTCGGCCAGCGGCTGATCATCGCTGGCGGCTCTCGAGACCCGTCCGTGCCCGACCCGACTGTCGGCGGTCGAGCACCGCGCAGCGAGCTGCCAACCGAGTTGAAGCGGAAACACGAAGCGGAAGCCCCCGAGGTCGAGTACTACCAGCACCAGGTTCGTAGCAACGAGGTGCTGTCCGTCATCGCCGCACGCTATTCGGTGCCGACGAAGGAGCTGTGCCAAATCAATCGACTGAGCAATGCGGCACTGATCCGCGTCGGGCAGCGGCTGAAGATCCCCATCACCGACCAGAACGAGCACCTCACCCGCCCCAAGTCCTGGGGTAAATACGCTCGCAAGAAGTTCGAGCGTGGCAGAGTCACGCTGACGACCCTAGGTGGCGACTGGAGCGGACAGGTGTTGGACGCGAAGGGAAACGTCTTGCCCGAGGCGCGCAAACACATCCAATCGCTGCTCGCATCGTGGGAAACCGGAAAGAAAGTGCAAATCGCGCTGCATCCGAGGCTGTATCAGCTGATCGTCACGGTGAGTGACGAGTTCGGTGGCCGTCCCATCCGGGTCGTGAGCGGGTACCGACAACGTTCCTTCGCGCGCCACTCCAAGCACCGAGTGGGGCGCGCACTCGACTTCAGCATCCCAGGTGTACCCAACACCGCCGTCGTCGACTTCCTGCTCACCTTGCCCAATACGGGCGTTGGTTACTACCCGAACACCACCCACGTGCACATGGATGCTCGCGCCAGTCGCATGTACTGGGTCGACGTCTCGGGCCCAGGGCAATCACCACGCTACGTGCACAAGAGCAACACCGGGCAGCGCGCCCCGAGTGTGAGCTCCACGAAGCCCGCAAGACATGGCCTCGGTTCCAGTCGCTCCAGTAGCGTGATGGCTCGTTTGGATCGACGGCGCCGCTGACTTGGAACCGCCCGCGCTGCATTTGCGACGGACAACTCGCTAGCGAACTGCTCTCGACCCCGTGATGGGTCCCGCGTGTTGGCGCCCGGCGACGTCGGCGTCTTCGACGTAGACCGCAGTCCCCTCGCACGCAGCTCTGATTCGGTGAGATATCTCCGCCCCGGGCTGATATCGTCGGGCACATGGCAACGCGCAACAAGGGCCTCGTGAAGAACCAGAAGTTGGTCGTGCGCAAGATGCGCCTCCGAGACGTCAAGGGTATTCAGGAGCTGCAGAGGAAGTGCTTCCCGGGCATCGCACCCTGGACAGAGGCCCAGATCCGCAGCCAGCTCGCGCTCTTCGCCGACGGTCAGATCGTGATTGAGTACGGCGGCAAGATCATCGCCACCTCCAGCTCGGTCATCGTCAGCGGGGCAGCCTTCGTCGACTGGCATTCCTTCGATGCCGTCAGCGGCAAGGGGCACATCGACACCCACGACCCCGACGGCGATACCCTGTACGGCATCGACATCGCCGTCGACCCGGATCACCGCGGGATTAGGCTCGCTCGACGACTCTACGATGCCCGCAAGGAGCTGACGCAAAGACTGAAACTCCGCGGCATGCTGATCGCCGGCCGCATCCCTGGCTACCACAAGTACGCGAGCAAGATGAGCGCCGATGAGTACGTGCGGCGCGTGGTCAACAAGCGCCTCAAAGACCCGGTCTTGACGGCTCAACTGGCAAACGGTTTCGCCATACGCAGAGTGCTGCCGAACTACTTGCCCAGCGACGCCGAGTCCAAAGGCTACGCCGTGTTGATGGAGTGGCAGAACCCGATACGCGCGCCATTGGCCGTGCCCAGAGTTCGCGTGGCCGCCATGCAGTACCAGATGCGTGCCGTCGAAAACTTCGACGAATTTGCCAAACAATGCGAGTTCTTCGTGGATACCGCGGGCGACTACCGAGCGGACTTCCTGCTCTTCCCGGAGAGGCTCACGAACCAGTTGCTGTCTCTCGTTCCAGCTTCTCGTCCCGGCTTGGCTGCCCGACGCCTGACGGAGTTCACGAGCGACTACGAGAAGCTCTTCATGCATCTGTCGATCAAGTACAACGTCAACATCATCGCCGGGTCGCACCTCAACGTCGAGGATGGAAACCTGTTCAACGTTGCGTACTTGTTTCGCCGCGACGGCACCCACGCAAAGCAGTACAAGATGCACGTCACTCCTGCGGAGAGCACGTGGTGGGGCGTCAGCGCCGGGGAGCGCATGGAGGTATTCGATACCGACTGCGGCAAGATAGCGATCTTGATCTGCTACGACGTGGAGTTCCCCGAGCTCGCGCGCATTGCGGCGGCGAAGGGTGCCCGACTGTTGTTCGTCCCCGTGGCAACCGATCTGCAGTCGGGCTATACCCGAGTGCGCTACTGCACTCAGGCTCGTTGCATCGAAAACCACGTGTACGCGGTGCTCACTGCCGCGGTGGGCAATCTGCCGTTCGTAGCCGGAACCGACATCCATTACGGCCAAGCGTGCATTCTCACCCCCGCGGACGTACAGTTCGCGCGAGATGGAATCGCCGAGGAGGCCACACCCAACGTCGAGACGATGCTAGTCCAAGAACTCGACATGGAAGTCCTCAAGCGCACGCGGCTTCTGGGAACCGTACGCCCCTGGGTCGATCGCCGGAAGGACTACTACCGCTTGACTTGGAGAGACGGAGACGAGGAGAAGTCGACGTGATGCACCTACCCCACAGCTTCCAAACACGAAAAGGCGACGCCGTTCTACGGCGAACAGCCGACGCGGACCTCGATGAGCTCACCGCGTTGAACAAGCTCTGCTTCTCGGACCCCGCGGAGCAAAACGTCGTCTGGACGCGCTCCCAACTCAAGAACCATCTCCGCCTCTTCCCCGAAGGGCAACACGTCGTCGAAATCGCCGGCAAGATCGTCGGCGCTGCCTCCTCACTGATCGTGAACCTGGGCACCGACCCCTACCGCGCGCACACCTACGCGGGGATCACGGACGGGGGCTATTTTCACAACCACGACCCCGAGGGCGACACGCTGTACGGCGCGGACGTCTACGTTCATCCCGACTTCCGTCGCCTGGGGATCGCGCACCAACTGTACGAGGCCCGACGAGACCTCTGCACTCGACTCAACCTGCGACGACTGCTCGCCGGCGGACGACTCGAAGGCTACGCCCGACATCTGGCCGACGAAACGGCGCAGCGCAAGTTGAGCCCAGAAGAGTACGTCTCGGCAGTCGAGAACCGGTCCATCAGCGACGGTGTGTTCAGCTTTCACCTACGAGAGGGCATGGTCGCGCGCTCGGTGCTGCGCAACTACGTTCGTGATCCCAAGAGCAAGAACACGGCCGTACTGGTCGAGTGGATCAACGCCGCACACCGACCGGTCCGTGAGGACGACCAGAAGGTGCGCGTCGCGGCCGTGCAATATCAAGTCCGTCGAATTGCGAACTTCGATGAGTTCGCCGAGCAGATCGAGTACTTCGTGGAGACCGCGTTCGACTACCGCGCGGACTTCGTCGTCTTCCCCGAATTCACGACAGTTCAGCTGCTGTCTCAGGAAAGCCTACGCAACCTGCCTGCACTCGAAGGCATTTCCAAACTCGCAGAACTGACGCAGGACGTCCTGGACCTGTACAAGCGACTGGCCAAAGAATACGGCATCTACATCGTGGGCGGCTCACACCCGATGTCCGTCGGGGGAAAGCTCGTCAACGCTTGCCCGCTGGTGATGCCCGACGGCGAGATATTTCTGCAGCCGAAGCTGCACATCACTCCATCGGAGAAGCGCTACTGGGGTATCGAGGGCGGCGACACGCTCCGCGTGATTCAAACGCCAAAGGCCAAAGTCGGTATTCTCATCTGCTACGACTCGGAGTTTCCGGAAGCAGCGCGCTACCTTGCCGACCAGGGCATCGAGATCCTCTTCGTGCCCTACTGCACCGACGATCGGCAGGGCTACACCCGCGTGAAGTACTGTTGCCAAGCTCGTGCCATCGAAAACCAGATCTACGTGGTCGCCGCAGGTATCGTGGGCAACCTGCCGAGCGTTGCCGCGATGGACATTCACTACGGACGAGCCGCCGTCTTCAGCCCCGCAGACTTCGAGTTCTCGCGTGATGGCATTCAAGCTGAGGCAGATAGCAACGTCGAAATGCTGTTGGTGACCGATGTCGACGTCAAAGACCTGCACCGCAGCCGCACGGCGGGGAGCGTTCGGCCACGCCAAGATCGCCGTCCGGATCTCTTCGAGTTCCGCGCGAAGTTCGACGCCCCCCAAGAGGACGTCGAGGACGTCGACCTGCTCGATCCCGCGACGGACGACGACGCCTAGCACCTAGCCCGGCCCTCCGCGGCGCGCGGTGCCTTGGCGGCGCTCAGTGCTGGGCTGGAAGCCCCTCGGGGTTGCCCCTCAAGCTTTCCGAGCTTGCCCTGGGCGGTCCATCTCCACCAACTGTGCACAAAAGAGCACGAGTCGGTCGCCAGGCGAAGAGGATGCGATCAAGGTTCGCATGTTCTCGAAGTACTGAACGTACATCGACTTGAGCGCCTCGAAGTCCCGCTCGGAGATCGTGAACAGGTTGTATCCGAACGTGCCCCGTGCCCCATCGTCGAAGCGTCGCAAGGCTTGCTCTTGCCAGAATCGCCGCAACTCGCGCGCGCGCTGGGCGTCCTGGCCAGTGTCCACGGTTCCCTCTTGCTTGACCACCCAACGCCCATCTCGCTGCTCGATCTGCCGCGACCGTTCGAGCAGAGCCAGGCACCGCTCCTCCTCTTTCGGTGTGATGCCGATGCGAGCAGCGATCCAGCCTGCTTCGTGCTCCTTGCACTTGGCGTAGTCCGAAAGTTCCAGTGCCCGAAGCACGGCGTGTGACCAGGGCGCGTCGAACGCCGCGTCGCGGAGCGCGACGTGGGCTTCGTACTCCGCCGCGATGCTGGGCAGAGCATTCGGGTCGCAGAAGGCAGCGACGAAGTCCAACAGTCGATGAGTCGTTGCTTCGACGAGTTCGAACAACTCGGGCAATCTCGGTTCGGTCATGCCGCGAAACCAGCGGGACAGGACGAAGCGGTTGAAGCGAGTCTTCGCCGCCAAGTCCACGAACGACGCGTCCCCGCGTAGACGCTGCAGAAGGAACGTGACTCCCTCGCGGGTGGTCACGCTGGGGAGCTGCTGTTGGTCTGTCGCGGGAACTCCCAAGAAGCCCCCGACGGCGCGGTCGACGTCGATCCCGAAGCGCCGCGCTGCCCGAAACGCGGCCGATGCCTGGGGCGCGCAGTGCCCTGTCTCCCAGCGGTAGACGATGTTGCTGCGATAGCCGAGTCTCTGGCTCGCCGCGCGCTGGGACCGCTTTCCGCGGATGGCTCGCAGCCACTCCGCAGCCAACGATTGCGTGTCCATGTGCGCACGTTTGTATCATCCCCGAGCACCAGAGGGAACGAAATGTGAATATCGTGCATTGCCGGGGGTGGGACGGCTTGCGATGCTTTGCTGAAGGACTCCCCACGATGCTGCACCTCTCTCCGCGCTACTCCTTGCTGGCCTTCGCCTTCGCCGCTGGCTGCAGCAGTGGGCAGACGGGCGATTTGGGCCTCGGGGTGGGCAGCACCAACGAGCAGCGAGATACGGATCTCGAACCTGCGCCGGCGGACGCGGTAGACGCGGCTGCGGCATCAACGACGGACGAGGGCAACGAGAACACACCGGAGCCCGATGAGTCCGCCGGCAGCGCGGAAAGTGACGCCGTCGAGACGCCCAACGGCGAGATGGCGCCCAACGACGGGATGACACCCAACGACGAGACGACGCCGAACGACGGCGTACCGTCGATGACCACCGAAACCGCAACGCCCAACGTGGCGGACGCGGGCGCCAGCCAGGCAACTGGGGATGGCAACGAAGAGTCCCAAGCGTTACTCCCCTGCGAGGTGTTGGCAGCGGATGACCTCGAATGCGTCTCGGCGCACAGCTCCGTCCGACGACTCGTGCCTGGATACGATGGTCCGTTGTACCAGCTCGAGCAGGATGGAATGACGTTGGACGTCGGGAGCGTCGATGGCTACGCGGACAGCGCAGCGCATGACGAGTTCTGTTCATCCACCGAGTGCGTCATCAGCATCGTGTACGACCAATCTGGAATGGGCAATGACCTGACCCCGGCCCCCCCGGGGAGCGCAAAAGCAACACCAGGCAACCCGGTAGCGGGTTCGAGTCTCCCCGTATCCATCAACGGCCACTCCGCGTACGGGATGCTCTTTCGACCGGGCGAGGGTTATCGCAAACTGGAAGGCAACGGGACCGCCGTCGGCGACGAGCCCCAAACCGTTTACATGCTCACCAGTCAGCACGACCTGATCAACGGCTGCTGCTTCGACTATGGCAACGGGTCCACGACTGCTCAGGATGACGGCAACGGCACAACGGAAGCGGTCTACTTCGGCATGGGCGTCATCTGGGGCACGGGCACTGGAGAAGGCCCGTGGGTGATGGCGGATCTGGAAAACGGCTTGTATCCTGGTTGGGAGAACGGCCTGGACCAGAACATCTCGACCAACACCCCGCTCCAGCACGATTTCGTCACCGCGATCCTGGTCGGCGACACTGCGGACCAGAACGGTGGCCGCGGGCGTTTTGCCCTCTTCGGCGGGGATGCCAACCAAGGCACTCTGCAGACCATGTACGACGGCATTCGCCCGGAAAAGCCAGGCTACGTTCCGATGCAAAAGCAGGGTTCGGTCATCCTCGGCATCGCGAGTGACAACAGTGACGGCGACGGTGGCCGCTTCTACGAAGGCGTCATCGCCAATGGTGCGGCGAAACAAGACCTCTTGGATGCACTGCAAGCCGCCATCGTCGACGCAGCCTACGGGCAGTAGGCGCCGATACGTGCGGCGCCCACGCGACGCATGGCTGGGCCACTCCGCCTCCCGAGCTCGCTGACGGCCACGCCACTCCCTGACACCGCTGGTCCACCGAGCGCCGCCCACTTGCGCGCCAACCCCGAGCTCGACTGAGTCGAGTCGGGGTTGGGACGGGCTGCGAACGCAGCCAACTTCACCTCCGGGTTCGGCGGAACGCCGAGCCCTACTCCGGTAGCGGGTACTCGCAGAAGAAGGGCAACGCCTGGTCTTGCTCGTCGGCGAGGCGGCCCGGGCTGACTGAACTGTCGAGGTCACTCGCCAAGAAGTCCGCTGCACCCTCAGCGATGTCGTCGGGTTGCCCCGTCGCGAACAGCGCGGAGTCGACAGTAGTACCAGCATCGTCGATCCAGACGAACCGTCCGGGCTCGCTCGCGACCGGTGGGGTCGAAGCGTAGTCGTCGAAGCCGCCAACCCAGAACAGATTGCCGTCTTGCGGCACGAGGTCTTCCAGGCCTGCCAACGTCGCGAGCTCGCCACTATCCGCTAGCACGACGAGCCGCGCGCCGATGCCGAAGCTCTCGCAATGCGCGCGAGCCTCGTCCCACTCGAGAGCAAATCCGGCAGCGCCGTTGTCGTACGCCGCATCCCCGAGATCGCCGTGGTCTTCCGCGGCAAAGAGACACCAGTCCCCATCCTTCCAAAGCTGGGCGTAGGCGCTACTCGTCCCGTCACAGATGATGATTCCGTCGTCGCAGAACGCGGCCTCATCCCAATACCCGTCAGCGTCGTTTCGCCCACGAGTGAACATGAAGGGGCGCTCCGCATCCGCGCGCAGCGAAGCGTTGTCGTTGGTGTCCGACAGTGGATCGCCGGTGTCGCAGTCGTGAAGCGCTGTCGGGTTGTCCGCATCCGCGGGCCCCAGGTAGCGCACGCCGTCGTTGAGCACGTTCCACCGGCAAGCGTTGGTACATGCGTCGGTTTCGACGCCGTTGCCGTCGTCGCATTGCTCACCTGGTTGCACGATGCCGTCGCCGCAGCGCGCGAAACGGCAGCGTGTGGTGCAGGTGTCCGTGCTCTGGTCGTTACCGTCGTCACACTCTTCGCCAGCAGCGCCGTCGACATCGGCGTTCGTCCCGCAAGTGCTGGGCGTGCAGTTCTCCTCGCAAGTCACCCCAGCGGGGGCCTCGACGGCGATCCCTTCGGCATCGTGAACCCACACCACACCCTCGTCGTCGACCTCGCAGCCCTCGTTGTCATCGAGGATGCGATCGCCACAGTTCGGTGCAGTGCACAGCGTCGAGCACCCATCGCCGTCTTGCGCCTCACAACCTGCGTAGATTGGACAATCGCTGTCGGATTCGCAACTGAAGCCGTCGTTCTGGCCTCCATCACACACGGTCGATCCGGTGCAGGTGACCTCGACCGTACATTCGTCGTCCGTCGTGCAGCTGATGGCGTCGTTGTTGTTGCAGCTCCCCGACTCGTTGCACGAGGACGCTGGCGTCGGGCAGTCGGTGGCATCGTCGCAAGCTCCGCTTTCGTTGGAGCCGGCCAGACAGGTTCCGGCCGCCTCATCCTCGCCGCACAGACTTCCTCCCGTACAATCGGCGTCGCTCGTGCACGTGGCGCGCGAGCAAGTACCCAACGAACCGCCGAGACACCAGTCAAAATCGCAGTCCGCATCGGAGTAGCACGACTCGTACGTGAGGAAGCACCACCCAGCGCTACGACCACTGCAGGTAGCGCCCGCGCCGCAACTCGCGTCCGACGTGCAGCTAGCGCCCTGCACTGCCGTACCGCAGGTCTTCTGGCAGTCGGCATCTGGCCGGGCGCAGTCGGTCGTGGCAGTCGCGGCGGTGCACGGCGTGGAGTCGTCGTAGGAGCACGTGCTGGTGTCGTTACAGACGTCAAGCAGATCGGCGCACTCGGAATTCTCCGTACAAGGCTCGCCGTCGTCTTCACCGCCGTCGCAGGTTGCGCTGCAGGTGGCGTCGTCCAAGTAGCAGTCCAGTGTGCTGTCACACGTCTGACCCTCGTTCACCCCAGCAACGCACGTAGCGCCGTCGTCGCATTCTTCCCCGGCTTGGACGATACCGTCGCCGCAACCCGGTTCATCGCAAGCGTTGGAGCAGCCGTCATTGTCGATCCGATTGCCGTCGTCGCAGGCTTCGATCCCGCTTCGAACGAAGCCATCGCCGCAGACCGCCTCCTTGCAGGACGTGGTGCACGCACTAGCGTCGTTGTTCAGATCGGCGTTGTCGCACTCCTCGAGCGGCGCGCCGTTGTCGTCGCCCGCGGTAGTCGTCGTGTAGGCGAAGCCATCGCCGCAGAAGTTCCAACGGCAGTAGCTGGTGCACTGCGCAGTGCTCCCATTGTCGCCACCGTTGTCGCATTCCTCCCCAGGATCGACGGTTCCATCGCCGCAGGTGTCGTTGGTGAGTTCGCAGCCGGAGGTACAAAAGCCTCCAGGTTGCCCATTGGACGCTCCCTCGTCGCAGTACTCTCCTGGTTGCACGATCCCGTCGCCGCACTCCGGCAGCGTGCAGTCGTCTAGACAGGTATCTCTGTCCGAGTCGTTGCCGTCATCACAGGCCTCGACCAAGTTCGTATTGGCTGCGTTGGTGACCTCCGCGTAGCGCCAACCGTCTCCGCAGCTGTTCCACTCGCATGAGCTGAGACAGCTGTCGTTCTGATCGTCGTTGCGATCGTCGCAATCTTCGTCGCCAGTCCGGACGAAGCCATCGCCGCACTTGGCAGTACGACACTCCAGAGTGCCGTCGCCATTGATGTCGGAACGTACGCAGCTGTCGGTATTGGTCGTATTGCCATCGTCGCACTCTTCAGCCTGGACCTCCGTGATGTCCAGGGTGGTGGGCGTCGCGTCGGGCTCGTTGTTGAGGTAGGACGGGTAGAGCGAACACTCGCGATCAGCTCCTTCACAGTGAGACGGGTCGTCCGCCCCACCCCGTTGGGCCGTCATCACACCTGTCCCGTCCGGGTCGTCCAGATCGGTCGTGATCTCCAGCAGGCGAGTGCCGTCACCGCAAACGTTGTATGCGCAGTTCGACAGGCAGCTGTCGCTCTCGACGTCGTTGGCGTCGTCGCATTCTTCGACCTCGTTGGCGTTCGTACTGTCGGTCACCGTCGTGTAGACCGCACCGTCGCCGCAGCTATTCCAAACGCAAATGCTCAGACAACTGTCGTGGTTGTCGCGGTTTCCGTCATCGCACTCCTCACCGGGATCGAGCTTTCCGTCACCACAGCTGTTGGAGGTGCATACGGACGAGCAGGTTCCCAGCGGGCCATTATCCGCACCGTCGTCGCAAGTCTCCCCACTGGCGATATCGACCACCCCGTCTCCACAGCTAGGCGCACTGCACGTGGCACGGCAGGCGTTGCCCACCGTGTCGGAGTTCAGGACCCCGTTATCGCATTCCTCGCCGGCTTGGACGAAGCCGTCACCGCAGGCGGCCTCGAAGCACGCATTCGTACAGCTGTCCGTATTGAAGTCGTTGCCATCGTCGCACTCCTCGGCGTCCTCGACGATGCCGTTGCCACAATTCGCGCCCGCGCACGCGTTCGTACAGCCGTCGTCATTGATGTCGTTACCGTCATCGCAGGCTTCGCGCGGCCCTAGGTGACCGTCGCCACAACGATCGAACAGGCAGGACTCCGTACAGCGTTCGCCGGGCGCACCGTTGGTGTTGGCCCCATCGTCACACTCTTCACCGGACTGAAGGACTCCGTCACCACACCCGGTAATGGTGCAGGTGTCGGAGCAACCGTCGTCGGGCGCATTGTTGCCATCATCGCACTGCTCGCCATTCTGAAGGATGCCGTCTCCACATTCCGGGCCACGGCAGCCGTTGCAGGCGGTCGTGTCGGCGCCTTCGTCACAAGCCTCACCTGGGCCGACGTGACCATCACCACACACGTTGATGAGACACGCCGCAGTGCAACCCTCGCCGTCCGCACCGTTGACCCCGTCGCCCAGGTCGCACTCCTCGTCGCCGTTGATGATGGCGTCCCCGCAGCGCGGCAGCTGGCAGTTGGTCGTGCACTCGTCGCGGTCGTTCCTGTTGCCATCGTCGCACTCCTCACCGTCCTGGACGATGGCGTCGCCGCAGCCCGGCGCGCGACAAAGAGTCGTACATTCGTCACTTCCGTCGGGACCGTCGTCACAAGCCTCCGAACCACCGACGTGACCGTCACCGCACACGTTGTCCTTGCACTCGGCGGTGCAACGACTGCCATCGCTGCCGTTGTCGTCGCCGGTGTCGCACTCTTCGCCCGCTTGAACTATGGCGTCACCGCAACGTGCCGCTAGGCAGCGCGTGGTGCAGCTATCGGTGTCGTCATTGTCACCGTCGTCGCATTCTTCGCCGGCCTGCTCGATGCCATCTCCGCAGCTGGGCAGGGCACAGTTTGCCGTGCAGGTCTCGCTGCCCTCGGGACCGTCGTCACAGGCCTCCTGGGGACCGACGTGGCCGTCACCACACTCGTCGCGTTGGCATTCGCTGGTACAGTCTCGCCCCTCGACACCGTTGTCCGGACCGATGTCGCATCCCTCACCCGGCTGGACGATCTCGTCGCCGCACACAGGGAGGGTGCAGTCGTTGCTGCACTCGTCATCCGCCACGTCGTTGGCGTCGTCGCATTCTTCACCCTCTTGTTGGACGCCATCTCCACAAACGGCGCCCTCATCCGTCATCTCGGTGGCGACTTGCTCGTCGGTACCCGCGTCGGAGTCCTCAGTGGCATCGTCGCTACAAGCGCACATCAACGTTGCAAGAATGGATACGACGGCCCACGCGACCGGTGCGTTGGGTTGCAGCTTTTTCATGTCCCCCCTCAAATTGGGTGTTGCGAGTGGCGGGCTGGGAGCGGCCAACCCGGTGCACACAACGGCTCGACCGAAGAAAACTTAATCCTTCAATCGTGTTGGATGGAGCGCATGCTGGTGAGTGCGCGTCCCCGAAGGTGGGGCACGTGAGCAGGAGTAGGAGTTCCCGAATGAGTGAGCTCTCGCTCATTCGGGAACGTTCATTCGCGGCCGTACTCGACTGCCTCGACTCCGCAGCTTCTGCAGCCCGGCAACGCCATGCGCCAATCACTCTCTCACTTGCACGCTTCCAGATCGTCGTTCGTCAGGGCGTCCTCGTCCACCTGGAGGTTGTCGTACTCGCGGGAGTCTTCGACTTCGCCGATGGTGAGGTGGCGATAGTTGCTGTTGAAGATCAAGTTGTGGTGCACTTCGACGCCCCGGATGAGCTCGCCGTTTTCAGATTGCAACTCGATGCCGTGGTCCGTGCGTCCGACGATGTTGTAGGCGATCTCGATATCTGCTCCGCCGTCGACGTAGATGCCATCGGAGGATTCATCACCACGCGGGTAGGTACAGTTGCCACGCGAACAGTAGGGCCAGTAGTTCGACGCGTCCAAGATGACGTTGTCGATGACCCAGCCGTCGCTGGCCGTCTCGTCTGGGTCGACTTCGTATCCGATGATGTCGATGGCAATGTTGTTGACGTCGTGTACGTAGTTGCTCGCGATGCAGAAGTTCGACACGTTGCCGTTGACGACGAGCACCTCGCTGTTACCGACATAGAGGTCATGCAGCTCGTTTCCGGAGACGAGCAGGTCGCTGATGGAAGTGCCCTCCGCATAGGCAATGATGCCGTGCCCGTTGTAGTAGCAGGTCCCGTCCTGCAGATCGGACGGACCGATGTCGAAGATGACGTTGTTTCGGATCTCGATGAAGCGTAGGTCTTCGCTTTCGTTCTCGACCCGAATTCCCACCGTATCGTCGTCGAGTGACGAGCGTTGGTGGTGCGCAACTTCGAAGCCCTGAAACACGAAGTAGCTGGCGCTGATGTAGACCACGTCGGTCACGTCCTCGTCGCCCTCGATCAGCGGCGACGAACTACTGTCAGCCGCCGAAAACACCACGAAGCCCCCCGCTTCGCCCCCGCGGAAGAACTCGACTGGAGCATAGCTGGCGCTGTCGTCTACCAGGACGGTCGTATCGGGCTCGACCTCGTCGGCCGCCTGCTGGAGCGTCTTCCAAGGGCGCTCAGCAGTGCCGTCGCCGTCATTGACACCATCGGCTGCCGACACATAGCGAACGTGGCTCGTGGCGTGCGAGGTGGTGACACCGTTTTGTGCCGTGCGCTCTCTGGCCAACTCGACGATGGCTCCATCGCTCAGGTTCACGTCTGACGGTTCGATGCGGTTGGCCGCGGCTGCACACTCCGTCATGACGTCCCCGTCGCTTCCCGCGCTGTTCGTTTGCTGCGTGGTGTCGCTCTCGGCTCCCTGAGCCGATTCGTTCGCCAGCTCGGTCTCCGACTCGGAATCGACGTCAGTGGCGTCGTCGTCCCCGCAACCGACGACGAGGGTCGCGGTGAGTGCACACGAGGTGAGGGTCGACAAAGCCCGGATCAGGTCGTGGTGTCTCGTTGCTTCCATGTCCTACCCAACAGCAGCTCGGCGCCTCGGCGCAGTTGTACGGCAATACGGTGCCGCCCCCAGCAGCTTGGCTCCGGCTTCGCTCATGGGACGGTCCGCCCCAGGCGCTGGAGGTGTGGCGCAAGCTGTACACGTCGACACGCTACTTCATGCCCGGAGCGAATGCGAGGTGTACGGCCTGCGGCCTCAAGACTCAGTCGTTCAAGCCGAAGAACGAACGTACGGCGTGGAGGATTCGGTTGCGCTCTCCCTCGACGCGCTTGTCGCGGCTCTCCGCGTCCAACGTGTCGATGGCGGCGTCCAGTGCAACGCGACGTTCTGCCAACACGGCCGCCACTTCCTGGGCGAGTTCGGGCCGCCGCTCCAGCAGCGCTTTGAAAGTTCTACGCTCGACTCTGAGGCACTCGATGTCGGTGGTTGCGATGACGGTCGCCTCACGCGGTGAGCCCGTCATCAAGGCCATCTCACCGAAGAAGTCCGGGGCCGACAACTGGCCCACTCGGGACAGTTCGCCGTTCGGAGCTGTGATGCGGATCTCGACGGAGCCCTCGAGCAGCACGTAGAGCCAGTTGGCGCGCGCGCCCTGACGCGTAACGAGTTCGCCCGCGGCGAAGGGAGCAAAACGGATCGATTCCGCCAAGTCCTGCAGCTCTTGATCGGACAGTCCCGCGAATAGCGCGACGCGACCCAAACCATCTCGGTACCTTGACACCTCGCGAGAACGCTTGCTCTGCATGCGCTCCGCGTCTTCGCTCGACATGAAGACAGCGGCAGCTGGGATCGCCAAGGGTATGCCCGCACGTCGGAGCGCGGCGTAGATTCGTTCCCGCACCTTGGAGCTCGTGGGGTCGTCCTTGGCGAGATCCGACAGCCAATACCTGCTGCCGTAGTGAGCACTGCTCTGACCGTGTTCACTGGCGAGCTCGAGGCAAACCGTGTTGGGCGCCGGCTCGGCAGCAACCCCCGGGATCGGGGCGGCACTGAGTGCCGCGTCGACCACGCGAATCACCTCTTGGGGCGGCGTGCGGTAGTCGACGAAGAAGTGCACCCACATGCGATGAGGAGCGCGTTTGCCATCGCGCTTGCCCAACACCTTGATGGTCTGGTTCAGCAGTTGGGAGTTCGGGACGACGAGGGTGTCCCAATCTCGCGTTTCGAGCACGGTGTGGCGCCATCGGACCTGTTTGACTTGCCCTTGCGTCTTGTTCTCCAGCTCGAGCCAGTCTCCCTCGCTGATCGAGTCATCCACCTGAAGCGCCAGCCCACCGATAACGTTGCCCAAAGTCGACTGGAGAGAAAGACCAATCACCGCGGTTGCGACCGCGCTGGTCGCGACGATGCTGGCGAGATTGACACCCGACCGGTGCATCAACCACACCAATGCCACGATGTAGGTCGCCCCCACGACCAAGTCGTGCAGAATGTCCGGCGCGCGCAGGCGTACGACCTTCAAGCCCACGTCGAATAGAGCCGCTGCGGACAAGTTGATCGCCAACAAAATGGCCAAGAACTCGGAGGCGATGCGCGCCGTCGTCAACCACCACCCGGAGCCGAAGTGCGGACCGAAGTGACTCACTGCCGCCAACAGCGCATACGGCAGGACCAACAGCACCGTCCGCCTGAGCCGAGCTCGCGAACGCTCCTGATCCAAGTCACGGCGCAATCGCAGGGTCGCGGCCAGCACGACCAACGCAACGATGATGAGTGCAAGCCAGGTCAGATGGTTCATTCGGGCCGAACACTGACATGACCGACTGGGTCCTGGGGAGGGAGATTCGCACACGCACAGCTCGAATCGCTCGCGTCCGAAGCCCCCTCGCAGAGTGCGCGGGGGTGGCACCATTTCGAGCGCCACCACCGCCCTTCCTACCCGGCCAGCTTCAAGCTGCGCTCCCTGTTGGGTCGGGGGCACTCTCGATCGCGATGACGCCCACGAGCCGATCCTCGCCCGTCAGTGGTACCGCCAGTTGACTCAGCGCATCCCCCAAACCACGCAGCCACACCATGCGCGAGTTCAGTGTCCTCTGGCTCAAGAAGGCGGGGCCCGAGCTCGCCGGACCTCACGTCAGAGCAGCAGCGGCAAGAGCTGGACGAAATTGTTTTCATCCGAGCGCGGCGTTCCGAGGCGCTAGCCTCTGGGCATGACATCTCTACGACCAGGTCAAGGTGACACAGTGAGCTCTTTTCGACGCCTGGCGAGCTCAGCAGCCGTCGCGACGGCGACTTGGTTGTTCTGCGGCGCAGCCTTCGGCCATGTGGGCTGGAGGGCACCTGAGACGGGTGCCCAGCTGCTCGCGGGCTCCGAAGTCGAACTGCAATGGGTGGACGAGATCCCTCATTCGACCGAAGGCTATCTCCTCGAGTTCTACGCAGGTGCTGACGCCAGGAGAACGATCCTCGGCTACTTCGATGCCAGCGAGCAGTCGTTGCTCTGGCAGGTCCCAGAGCAAATCTGCGACGACTGTTCGCTGGTCGTGACCCAAGTCAACGACGGCGGCGACTACGACGCCACGCTGAAATTCAGCATCGTCCTAGAGCTGATGCCAGACAGCGCACAGAACGATGAATCCCCACAAGCGATACCCGACGCCGCGCAAAGCAACGAGCCCGCGCAGGCTATGCCAGACAACACGTCGAACGGCGAGCCCTCAGCGTCAGAACAAGCGCCTAGCGAAACCACCCCGTCCGAGCCCGCAACCTCACCCTCGATGGACGCGTCCGGAGGCGCCGCAGGCTCCGAAGATTGGCCGACCGCGTCCAACACGATGGTCGGCTCGGGGGCTCCGGCCGATACCAGCGAGTGGGAGTCCGCAGACATGGGCATGAACGGCGACGAAGGCGTTGGCTGTTCGTTCACTCGTAGCCAGCGGCCCCTCCCCGGCACTGCGTCGCTCGGCCTCGGTCTGATGATGTTGGCTCCACTGATGCGCCGACGTGCCCGACGCCAGCGCCGCAACTCTACTGGAAGCGCTCGATGAAGCTCGTCGAGTCGGCAGTGGCGCCAGCGACGAACGCGTCGCCGTTTGGGTCCGTCGCGATGGCGTAAGCGTAGTCGTCCCCGGGGCCGCCAAACTGCTGAAACCACGAGAGCTCGGCGGTGGCGGAGAATTTGGCCACGTAAGCATCGTACCCTCCGAGGTTGTTGCCGTCGAGGGCGCCTGCGGTCGCGCCAGAGATGAAGATGTTGCCAAACGTATCGAGGGCGATACCGAGCGCCAGGTCTTGACGCTCGCCACCGAACGTTCTGACCCACTCCAGCTGTCCGTCGCTGAGGTACTTGACGAGGAAACAGTCGGTCTCTCCCGATCGAGGTCCATCGAGATCGCCATACGTGCGGCCTGCAATGAGCAGATTGCCTGCCGCGTCGAGCGCTACGGCGTTGGCTTCGTCCACCTGATCCGTGCCGAACTGTCTGACCCAGAGCAGGTCGCCGGCGCTGGAGTACCTGGCAGCGAACGCGTCGATACCCTCGGGGGTTCCGTCACCCAGATCGTCTTGCGTCCAACCGACGACGTTCGAAGTGCCATCGGCCGGGTTGACTGCCAATCCCGTTGCGATGGTGGTTCCACCGTCGAGCGCACCGAGTTCGCGCAGCCAAAGCTGCTCTCCCAGAGTGGAGTAGCTGGCGATGAAGGCACGCGGCAAAGCAGTAGCCGAGCTACCCAGTGCACCCGTCATGAACACGGTGCCTGTCCCATCCACCGCGACCCCCGTCGCGTAGTCCCGATCTTGGGTGGCCACGAGCTGAGTCCAGAGCTGAGCCCCCATCGACGAGTACTTGACGAGAAACGCGTCACCGCTGTTGCCCTGGTTCTGGTCCGTGTCGTTGAGCGCGCCCTCCGTACTTCCGACAACGAAGATGTTGCCCTCCGCGTCGAGCACGATGTCGTCCGCTTCATCAGCGCCCTCGGTGCCGAAGCTATCAGTCCAGAGCACGGTTCCGTCGCTGGGTGAATACCAGCCAGCGAACGCATCGGGCGCGGCGCCCGGCTCAGCTTGTGTACTACCGACGACGAATACGCCTCCGTTGCCACCAACGGTGACACCGCGAGCTTGGCCACTTCCTGCGCTCGGCTGCTTCGACCAATCGGCGACTCCGCTGGCGCCTTCCAGCTCGACAGGGGTGGGCGGGGCCGCGACAGGCATGGGCTGGGCGCTACTGGGAGCAGCCGGCGGTTCCGAGCTCACTGGCGCAGTTGGACTCGGTGCGGAGCCGCTTGGCGCGGTGATCGTTGGAGTAGGGGATGAGCCCGCCCCCGGCGCGGTGCTGGAACCGCCTGTCTCCGGTCCGATGCTGGAGCTGTCGCTTCGCGCCTCGTGACAAGTGCGGATGACGTCGGGACAGCTCGGGGCCGATTGGGTGCAGACCGCGGTCGTGTCGATGTCGCTGCAATCGTCGTCCTGCTGGCAGGCAATGGTGCAGCTTCCGCAGAGACAGCTGAAGGGCGAATCGCATTCGGCGTCTGTCTCGCACCGTTTCAGCCAGTTGGTGTTGGTATCTCCAACGGCTTGCGGGGGCCCTTCGACTCCGCAACTCGGCACCAGCAGCAGAGCTTGCGCAAGCAACAGAGAGTGAAGGGCGGAAAAGCAGCGCATGATCATTCTTCGTCCGGGTTTGGTGAGGAGTCAGGATCGCACTCGATGTTGTCCTCGCCGGCGGTGCTGGCGTTCTGACCGTAGTAGAAGGTGATGGTCTCGCAGTCGGGAGGAGGCGGATTGGCGTCGTTGTAAGCCGCGACGCGTCGCCACAGATCACCCACTTCTTCACGTGTGCGACGAAGCAGCGTCCGGACTTCGGCTTGATGTGGGTGGTCGGCGTGCACTCTGAACCTCAGTGTCGCGCCTCCGACGACGTCCGCGTCGTCGGAACGCGCGGCTGACAGTTTTGCTGCTACGGCCGTGGAAACGGCGACGAAGTGATCACAAACGGCGGCCTCCCAGCCCTGAGTCGCTCCGACGGGAATGTGAAAGTCCAGGGCTTCGTAGACCGCCGGCGCGTCGCCGCGCTCGTGGCGCCGCACCCGCCCCATCTTTGAGAGCTCTTCGAGCGCACTTGCGACCGATGCTTCGCTTGCTTTGCCCGCGGCACGCAGGAGTTCGTCAGTGCTCTGGAATGTATCGCTCGTAGCGAGGACCAACCAAAGCCGGTTCTCCAGTGATTGCTGCTCTTCTTCTTCTCCCAGCCGCATGCGATCGGCCTGGGACGTGGCTCCGTAGACGGCACTGTCGCCGCTTCCACTCGAGTATGCTAGACCGCTGTCGACCAGGTCGTTCAAGACCGCAGACAGATCGCGAGATGAGAGCGTCGGGAGCGAGTTGGCCAGCTGCCGACGCGTGACGGTGCCGGCTTCCAGGCGCGTGAACACTCGGCGCCACGTCGATTGCTGTACCTCGGAGGTTTCCAGCAGGCGACGCACCTTGAGCTGGTACGAGCGCAACGCGAGGCCGAACATGTCGGCCACCACTTTGCGCCGGACGCCTTGAGATTCCAACTCTTGCGCCAGATCGAGGAAGACCTGATTGGCAACGTGAGCCAACGGCGCGCGCACTCCCGAGGCGGTTGCGATCTGGGCCAGCAACACCGTCGTTTGGCGGACGATGGTGTCGGTGAGAAGTCGAATATCCACCGTGATTTCACCCTAGCAGCCGCCAGACCGCACTCGGACGAAAAGAATTTCACCCGTGCCCGCCCGCACCAAAAACGAGCGGATGCGCGAGGTAGGCTGACACCGCCAGTGCCCGGGTGGGCTCTACGCCTCGTGGGTGGAGCGCCACACTCCGTCGCGCTGGGCGGCGGCGAGCAATTGGTCGTAGTATTCGTGGCTGGCCAACGTGCTGCCATCCCCGATGATCACCAAATATCGTTTGGCGCGCGTGAGCGCGACGTTCGTTCGCCGCACGTCTCCGAGGAAGCCCAACGTGGCACTGTCGTTCGAGCGTACGAGGTCCACGACGACGGCTTCCTTCTCACGCCCCTGGAAGCCGTCGACGCTCCCGATCTCGAGTCCCGCTTCGACGGCATCGGCAAGCAGCCGCCGCAGCAATCGCACTTGTGCCCCATAGGGCGTGATCGCGGCGATCTCCGTCGCCGGCAAACCGCGTTCGAGCAAGCGCCGCACCTCCGCCGCCGTTCGCTCCGCCTGGGCGGTGTTGAACGTGCTCTGTGATTCCGGCTCGACTTGCTCCTCCCAACCCATGCCGGAACTGTCCAAGAACAACCAGGACGAGCTTCGTTCTGCGTCCGGCATCACTCCTTCGAGCTCCTCCAACGTACGCCGCGCGACACTCGCGTCGGCAATCAAGCGCCCCTCGTACATGCTCTCCGACGGAAATCGCAGTAGCGCCTCGGACATGCGGTACTGCACCGTCAGCAGATGCGTCGCCTGACTGGGAAAGCGCCGACTAGCGCGTTCGAACAACGTGGAAGCGAGCCCTCGGCGTGCTGCCTCCGCGTCCACGACGGTCGGTGGCAACTGGCGCGGATCTCCGGCCAACACGCTGATGGGTGCTCGCTGAAGTGCAGCCAGTGCAATGGGATCGGCAGCCTGAGTTGCCTCATCCAGTACCACGACGTCGAAGGTGGCATTGCCCAGCAATTTGGAGTCAGCGCCGGCGGCAGTCGTGCACACGATGTCGGCGCGTGCGAGCACACGGGAGCGCGCGTGGCGAAGCGAACGACGGGCATCGGCGTTGAGCTGATTCGCTTGGGCGAGCAAAGCTCGCCCCGAACCGCGAGAACCTCCCCCTCCACGCGCTTTTCGGTTGTGAAACTGCTCGCGTAGAGCGCGCGCCTCGGCTTGCCAGCGTCGCGCCATGCGGTAGTCGGCGAGCTTCTCCATCTTGGCTTCAGCAGTGTGCGCGCGCAGATCCTCCGCCACGCGCGCGGAGTGCCCCAACCGCAAAGGCTTTTGCTTGGCGGCGATCAGTTGCCGGGTCAGGTGATCGACCGCAGCGTTGCTGGCGGCGGTGACCAAGATGCGCCGTCCTGCGAAAAGTTGCTGCCGAACGACCTCGACCAGCGTCCGAGTCTTGCCAGTACCTGGAGGGCCATGGATGAGTGCCACCTGCTTTGCCCGCATCGCCAGCGAGACAGCCTGGCGCTGACTGTCGTTGAGCCCGGAGTCGAAGATCATCAACTTCGGTTCGGGCCCAAAGCTGGGACTCGCATCTCCAAAGAAGAGTTCCCTCACCGGATGCAACGACTCATCCGCCAGGAAGGCAGCGATCGCCGCTTCGCCGCGTTCGAAGGTCACCTCCGACGGTTCCAGATCCAAGCGCACGTCCCCTTTTTCTACGAACGAGTCGTAGTCGGCATCGACGACGATGCTCAAGCGTGACTTGTTCCGCGCCCCCACGACTCCCGATTGCCGGCGGTCGTGGGCCCCGCTCCACAACACGACCAAGTCGCCCGTCTTGATCTGCACGCCGTCGAACTCCCCTTCCCGCTCGCTGCCGAACCAGAGCTGACAGCGACCCCCTCCTTCTGCCACCGTCTCCTCGTAGCGAAGGCTTCTGAGCGCCAAGCCACGTCGGACACGTTCAGCGAACGGTCTCGCGTCTCTCAGCTCCCTTTCCTGCTGGCGTGCCGCCAGTTTCTCCAGTTGCCACAGTTCCGCCAACTGATGCAGGGCGGCTTCGGCAGACGCGGTAGTGACCATCGTCGGGTACCTAGCACACCCTCGATGCCGCCAGTTACATCACTCCGTGTGTCGGGCCACATGAATTGGCTCACGTCGAGCTCCAACAACCGCTCGCGGTCAACAGTCGCTGCCCCAAGCCGAGCGAGGATTGACCAGCACCTGGTAGCGCCTATCCCCGGAGAGCACGCCGAAGTCCTCGCCATCGGTCGCTATCTCGTTGGCCTTCGTCAACTGACGCCCCGGTACACAACACGCGAGTGTGTACGCAGCGTGCCAGTCCAGTCGCGCCAATACCGCGTCGACGTCGACGTGCGCGTGCACGAAGGTGACGAACAGTGGCATCGGAGGCAGTGCGCTCAAACGCTCGTAGGTGTCCTCGACTCGAGCCCGGTGGAAGGAGAAGCGCTCTACCGCATACTCTTGCTGCCAGTTGGAGACGAGCGCCACGTTCACCTCCGGATCCACACTGATGTTCTGTGCGCGCGTCTTCAGTGCGAATAGAGCCGCGGTGCGAGCATGGGCACCATCCCCCACGTGAAGCACCCGGAACGGCCCCACGCGTGGGAAGTGCGGTCGCAGATGAACGAGCGCGGAGAAACTCTCGGTCATTTCCTTCGCAGGCTTGGTCGCGTGCGCGAACAGGGGCCACAGCGCCTGAAAGCTCTGCCTGCGCATCAATCGATCGAGGTAACCCCCGTGGGGTGCGGCGGAGGCTTCGGCGAGGAGCACCGAAGCAGTCTAGCGCCTGAGCGAGCCCGACACGACGCCAATCGCAGGTTGCCAGAACGCCAGAGGGACTTGGTCTGCGAGTCTACTCCTGCAAAGCGCCGCTGAATCCCGATGCTACACGCCCCAGAACCGCACGATGTCCTCCACCGACTCGCGTTCTCGCAGCAACGTGAATCGACTTTGCGCCGCTCGACTTCGATCGCCGTCCGCGCTCGCGGCCGTATAGCCCAGAACACGCGGCATCGAACGACTGCAATGCCGAGACCAGAGGCTCAACGTGTACGCTCCTACGTCCCGCATCAATACGTAGTCACCCGCCTCGATGCGGGGCAGAGAAATGCTCTGCTCGATGACGTCGGAGAAACACAGTGGACCGGCAAGTCCAACAGGTTCGCACTCCCCTGCCTTGGGATGGCCCTCGCTGTCCAACACGGCGTACTCGTGCTGCCACTGCGATGGCACGTACACCTCTCGCAGCAGGAAGTCCGCACCGAGGTGCAGGATGGCGATGTGTCGGCCGGCGTCGCGTTTGACGTATTCGACGCGGGCGACGGCGAATCCGACTCCCGCCTGCAGCGCCCGACCGAACTCGGTGACGATGCGCCGCTCGCCCCCGAACAGCCCCGCAGCCTCGTCACGCAGTGCTCGCACGTACTCTTCGAACGACGGCTTGGGCGGATCCGGGCGGTATTCTGTCGGCAGCCCACCTCCGATGTCGACCCAACGCACGGGACGGCTCTTGCGAACCGCGTCGATCCGATCGCACACATCCAGCGCCGACCGGGCCCCGGCGATCAGCAGCGGTAGCTCACAACCCTGAGAGCCCACGTGCACGTGGATGCCCTCGAGCCACTCGAAGCGACAGAACGCCTCGAGCAAGCGGTCGCCATCGGAGCTCAACGAAACGCCGAACTTGGAACCGCGCGTCCCTACACTGGTCGCGGAGATGGCCCCCGCAGCGATTTCCGGATTGATGCGGAGTCCGACACTGGAGCGCGATGGAACTGCCTTCCGAAGCTCGGCGATGCGTTCGACCTCCTCCAGACTGTCCGCGTTGATGGTGACCCCACGCGCCAGAGCGAAGGCGAGCTCTGCTCGTGTCTTGGCTGGCGAATCGTAGACGATCTTGTCCGCGTCGCATCCTGCTGCCAGGGCCAAGTGCACTTCTTCGATCGATGCAGCCTCGAGCCCGGCACCCACCGCCACCAACCGTCGCAAGACTTCGAGCAGGGGATTGGCCTTGATCGCGACCGCGTGCAGGGCGTGCGCAGGAAAGCATGTTGCCAAGGTTCGCCAGCGCTGCTCCATCTTGGAAAGGTCGTGAAAGAGCAAGGCGCTGTCGACTTCTCGAAGGTAACCCGCTGCAATCGCATCGCGGATCACGGCCGCAGCGCCATGCACCGAGATCCGAGCGTATGGGTCCCCAGCGTCTACACCAACGCCCCGTTGACTCTCGCCGGTCGCGCTGGCCACCTGCTCTAGGTCTCTCTCAATGCGTCGAAGTTCTTCGCGATCCATTCCACCTTCAGAACCGCACCCTTCACCCGGTGCTCGAGCCATTCTAGGCGTTCCTCCAGGGTATGACCACAATGCCGGTCCGTCCCGACCATGGTGATGAGGGCCGCTCCCAATGCCAGGCGAAGCACCGCAGGTTGCGTGCTCGTACCATCGAAGACGGGTTGTCCGATGTGGTAGCTGGGCCGCAGCAACTGCCGCTCGGCTTCGCTCGCATCTGGAGCCATCGACGAGATGTCACGGTTCAGCAAGAACGCGACGCGACGCAGATCCGCCTTTCGTAGGAACGTCTCCGCTCCTGCCTGGGTCCGCACGCGAAAGGGGAAGACGGTCGTCTTCGACTCCAGAAGGCGCTCGCTCGCGTCGGGCAGGCGCGCTGGCTCGACGAAGTCGAGCTCCAGCCAGCCAGAGGCACTCACGGCTCGAGGAACGAAGTCCTCGAACAAGCGCAAGATCGCGAAGCGCGCGGCCCCACTCACGGCGTAGTAGCGTTCGAAAGCGTGCTCGGCAGCGGCCCAACGCAGGAGCAGTCCCAAGTTGTACGACTGATGGAGCTGGCTGGCAAGGCTCCGCCAGGAAGCGGGAAGTTCCCACGCACTGAAGTAGGCGCCGAACTCACGCGGGATGGGTGGCAGGTGAATGGCGCTTTCGGCCAGACACTTCGGAACGAGTAGCGCACCAGAAAACGGAGGCCCGCCGTAGAACTTCGAGCCTGTGAACAGCACCATGAAGCCTTCTTGCAGGATCTCCGCGAGCCCGCGCCGACTGACACGACCCTGCGCGGCATCGACGACGATGTCGACGCTCTGCCCATGGCGTTTGCGAATCCTCCGAGCCGTGCTCAAGCTGGGGGCGTGAACTCCCGTCTTGCTGTGGGCGACGACGTGCAGCAGCGCGCGTTGCCCCTCTGAAAGCGCTTGCTCTACCAGAGCCTCGATTTCGCTGTCGATGTCCGCCGGCTCTCGAACGCGACCGTCGGCGGTTCGCAGTTGAACCGCGTCGACCGTGACCAACGACGCCACCTCCTCAGCGACGGGAGTCCCAGGCTGCACCCCCTCGCCGTGGGGAGCCAACACGTCGAAGTGCAGTCCACCCGCAGCCCATTCGGTGCCGGATCCAACTTCGCGAGGCCCGACGACGATGTTGCGCAGAGGTCGCGTTCGCTCCCCCAGTGCCAGTAGCAGCGCCAAGTATTCGGCGTCGGTTCCCGACGGTGTCAACGCGACTTCGACGCCGTCGAGGCGGTCGAGATCGAGGTGATGGCGGATGCCTCTGACGATGCGCGCGTAGCCTCTTCGTACCTCTCCATCCAAGTCGCCTCTACGTGCAGCGACCCGCAGTCGCTGATGTTGCTCCACCGCAGCTTCGTAGACCACGGGCAACGGCGAAGACGACGTGCAGGAGCCGAAGGGAAGTGCGGCTCTCGGGTACGGCCGGCAACCATAGCGATTCATCGTAATGTCGGTCACCTGCGCCCGACTATCGGAACCCCGGAGCAGTAGCTCCTCGGTATCGAGCAGCCAAGGAGCGTCGTCGTCGAAAACTGCGATTGGGTGCATCATCTCGACCTCTCGGGCGCGCTACCGACGACGGTCGAAACGAGCTCCGCGAGTGCGACAAGCCCGGCACCCAAGGCCCACGCCGTGGCCACCGCAACGATCATTTCGCGCCGCTCAGCATCCGTGCCCGAGGGACGCCCCAGATGGGTCGCCCCGTGCCGGCCCGCCCGCGCCACGAGTTCACCTTCAGCGCTAATTACGACGGCACGGCCAACGGCATCGAGGTGCTGTTCGAGTTCCTCACACGAATCGTCCGCCATGCACAGGATCGTGTTGGACAGGTCGGCTTTGGACGGACGGTGAGCGCCTGCCCAACGCACGAACGTCGGAGCAAGCCGAGCTACCACGTCCGTGAGAGGGCCGGGCACGGCTTCGGCCTCCGCCAGGACGACGACGTCGCACCAATCGAGTCCCAAGCCCTGCTCTCGCACCTCGGCCTGCGTGGGTTGCAACAAGAGACATTGCGTTGCAGGGTCGAATAGGCCCATCTCGCAAGCGTGAACCCAGCTCGGACGTCCCTTGCCAACCGCGTGCTCAGCGACGAACACGGCATCAGACTCGACGCGCGCGACGGTCTTATCACCGAGGAGGCAACCGACGAGCGCCAAGAGCCCACGGGAAGCGCCGGCGAAGACCGCAACGGGAACGCGACCATCGCTACCGTCGGGAACGAGCCATTGCACGAACCGCTCCGCGACGTGGCTGTTCGTCTTGCCGTCGCTGATCATGTGCAGCATCAAGCTCGGCTGATAGTTGACCTCACAAATGCCGCCGCCCGTCTCCAGATACGAACGACTCGGATCGGGCAGTAGGAAGTCGACACCACAGACGTCGATGCCCGCGATCCGTGCAGCACGGCGCGCCGCCTCGATGTTGTCGGGGTGAACGGCAGCGGTCACGTCCAACGTCGTGCCCCCGTTTGCCACCGACCCCAACTGCACGACCTCTCCGGGCGCGGGGACTGAATCCGCATGATGCCCCTGGCGTGCGAGCACCCGCTCCGACTCATCGTCGAGCTTGTATGCCTTGAGAGTGCGCGGCAACCCGTGCCGACGTTCGCGCTCGGCGTTCACCGCCTCGACCAGACGTCGTATGGACCGCTGGCCGTCGCCCTCGACGCAGGGGGCAACCCGCTTAGCCGCGGCGACATACTCGCCGCCGATGAAGAGCAGACGATAGTCGTCACCTGGCAGGTATTCCTCGACCGCCACCTTGGGTCCGAACACCTTCGTCGCGCGGACGTACCCGCGCTCCACTTCGCCGTCATCGTTCAGGTTGGCGCTGACGCCCCGCCCTCCAGAGCCTCGCCACGGCTTGGTCACGACCGGGAAACCTATCTCGTGAGCCGCGACGACCGCAGCCGCCGAGTCGGTTGCAATCAACTGACGAGCGACGGGAACACCCATGCTTCGGTACAAGCGGTTGGCCAAGGGTTTGTTGGAGGTCGTTTGTGCGTGCACGCGTGACGTGCTGCAGGTAGTCGTCAGATCGCACCAACGCTGGCGTGCACCGACGCCCAGGCGAAAGATGTCCGGCGCCCGGCCAACCCGACTCCAAGGGATCCCGCGCCGTGCCGCCGCGCGCACGATCTCGTATCGCTCCGGAGCGGGAAGAAAGCCGTGACAGAAAGCCTCGAACGCTCGGCGCTCTTCCGACAGGCCGCGAGACAAGCTCTCCGGTTGGCTGGATACGGCTGACGAGACCATGCGCGCGGCCAGCTCGATCGC
>JBNKHV010000178.1:0-26428 GCA_050290545.1 Polyangiaceae bacterium
GTCATCACCGCCTCCATGGCGACGTGCAGGCGCTCAGCCCGCTCGGGTTCACTTTCGATCGCGGCGAAGTGCTCGTCGCGCACGTTGGTCAACTGGGCGGACTGCGAGTCCACGAAGGAGCCGAGTGCGCGTGTGAGCTGCGTGCAGTTGGACCCGGCATGGTCGGTGAAGGTGCGTGCGAGCGCTTCGTACAGTGACGTGATTTGCTCGCTGCTCGGGCCCTTCGGCTCCGCGGTGGGCTCGGGCGCCGGTTCCGCTTGCGACCCGCTGGTGGCGGAGAGTTGCCGCGCTTGCTGGGCGGTCCTCCCCGCGCTGTCACTGTCGGTCGTTCCGCGCTCCTCGCAGCTCACGCTCAGGAGTAGGGCGGTCACCACCAGGAGCCCCCTTGAAAACGACGCGCGCGATGGTTGCTGCGCCTTCGAATCCGCCGATGCCATTACTCCCATACCCTCACTTACCATTGGGTGCTTCGGGGGGCGCGGGGTCATCGCCGCGCAGTAGCTTGCCCACCTGGCAGCGAAGCCGAACCTGGTCCATCTTCTCGTAAACTTTGCTCACTCCGTCGCGAGTCCAAATCGCCAGACCACGTCGCACCTGGGTCTTCTCCCAGTTGTGGTAGTTGCTTCGGGCCCCTCTGGCCTGGTCCCGACGATTGGCGATCATGGCTTCGATGCCGCGATAGCCACCAGCTCCTCCACGTCGACGGTGTGCTTCTGCGTCGCGCCGCGTTTTCGACCGCTGCGTGATCTCGACCCGCAGGCGGCGAGTCCAAGCCTCCAGATCCGCCTGCCGTTCAGGATAGCCAATCTCGAGCGCTCGCCGATAGGCTGTGTACGCCAGCTTTGGATAACCCTTTGCTGCGAGCACATTGCCGAAGGTGAGGTACATTTCCGCCAGCTGCTCGGCTCCGTAGACGGCCACCATCGAGGTGAGTGCGTCGAATACGTCCTCCCGAATGCCCAACTTGACGAATTGCTCGTCACTGCCCTGCATCTGGTCATCCACGGTCATGCCGAAGCCCAAGAAGTTGCGATCGTGAGCAGCGTTTGGGTTCGCCCTTCTTTCTGCCAAGAGCTCTACCAGCTCGCGATGGTAGAGCTCCCGCCCGAAGTGCGCCTTCGGTTCGATCTTCATCGCCCGATCGATGTGTTCGAGCGCCTGCGGAAAGTCGCCGGTGAACGTGTACAGCGTGCCGAGGTTGGAATGCGAAGCATAGGCGTCGGGCGCAATCGCGAGCCGGCGCTGCATCACCACCTTGGCCAGCTCCAGCTTTCCGCGGTGCATCAGCGCTAGGCCCTTGGCGTCCAGCGCCGCGGTCCACCCTGGGGCCCAAGCGAGAGCCCAGTCCGTCGCCTCGACCAGGGTGTCGTGATACTCGTCCGTGTGGGTGGCGAAGTGCCCGGTGAGCACATCATGCACGCACGGCAGGTGCTTGCCTTCGGCTGCGTAGGTCTCCCAACTCCAACCGCAGGCGTGCGACACCGTCGGCTGTGCCGCGACGGCAGCAGTCAGCAAGCAGAGCGCGAGCCAGCGACTTCGCATGGCTGTACTCTATGCCACACCAAGCACGTTCGTCGCCACGAAAGGCGCACGAAGGTGCCTCGAGAACGCACCGCGCGCATCAACCGCGGCCCTAAATGAGCGAGCGCGATTCGCGAACGCTCATTCGATGCAACAGAGAATGGAGTCGAGAAAACGACTGCAATAGGGCAGCTTTTCGGGCCCTCACCCAACGGGGGCCAGAAAAACTGACCGGCAATCGTGCTCGCCCATTCAGTCACCCCGAGCGATGGCCCGAACGCCGCCTCGTGAGCGTGAGCAGTCCCAGCGCCACGACAAACCACCCGAGCGGCGCCTCGTGCTTGCCGCTCATCGCGCAGCCGACGCCGGCTTGTCCGGCGCCCTCCCCCTCTGACTCGGCGTCGAGATCGATGCCGAGCTGCGCCAGGTTATCGTCGATGCTGGCAGTCGCCTCAGCGTCGAGCTCGACGTCGAAGCCCGTCACCTCGATGTCGACGGAGGCCAAACTCCGAGCGCACTGCAGCAGGGCATCGCCCGAGGCGATGAACTGGCCGTCGCAGAAGAGAGCCCCACTGCCCTCGCACGACGCGTCGCAGTCGGCGTCGATCGCCGTCTCACACACCTCGAATTCCTGATCTTGGCATTGGACCTGACAACCCATGCCGGCAATCGCTCGGCACGAACCCGTGCAGCATTCCTCACAGTGCTGCACACAGCTCGTGTCTTCCGGCAGCTCGCCGCACTGGGCCGTGCACTCCCCGTCGCAAGTCGCCGCGCAGCTCGCCTTGCAGCGCTCCGGCTCATCGCTGTCCGCGCACGTGTCTTCACAAGTTTCGACGCATTCTGGGTAGCAATTGTGGTGACACGTCACGTCCAACCCGAGCGCACACTGGGACCCGCAGAACGCGCCACAATCGTCGACGCACTCTCGGCGCGGCGGCACCTCACACTCCTCGTGGCACACCTGGTACAAGCGCGTCGCGCACGCCTTGCGGTAAACGTCGATGCTGCAGTTGGCTTCGCAAGACCCAGCAACTTGAAGCTCGCATTGCGCCTCCGCTTCGATGCGAATGCCGTTGCACTCGGGCACCCCCGCCCGAGCGATTGAAGGAATGGCTAGGCCTGCGATCAGGCCGGCGATGGACAAATGGGTGGCGTTCACGAGCTCCTCCTCGATGAGCGTCAGACGCGACAGCAACGCCCGCACCGTCGCCAGCGCGTCCAAGACAGGTTGAGCGGCCCAAGGAGAGGGCCGCAGGGTTTCCACGGGTGAACACAGCAACTCGCGTGCCAGCAGCCAGCGAAACGCAATCGTCGGGGTTTACGCACGTTGTCGCCTCGAGACCAGGACAGTGCTGTCGCACCGAGAAGCGATGGATCGCGCGATTCCTTCGAGTCCCGTGCTCGCCTTACCTCTTCATGCGGTCACCGACCGAGCGAGCTGAAGCTCTGGGTCGAGGTCGAGCTCCGAGCTCAACCGAGCGGCTTCGCTGCGTCCACGGCCGCGGCGTCGTGCAGCTTCAGAACCTTGGAAACGCCTGACGGCATCACCTCGGGACCGATGGTCGTCAGTAGATGGCAGGTCGTGTATTTCTGACACACACCCTCGTACCCTTTGAGCCAGCGGTCCATGTACTGCCGCCCGCTCGGTCCGTAGGGGAAGGTCAAGCCGGGTCGTCGGTAGTCACAACGCCAGGCTTTGGGCGTCAGTCGCGCACGAAACGAGGACTGCGTGCGACACAGCTTGATGTACAGCGGATCGCTGCCGAACGCTTCGAGGACCTCGATCCAATGGGGGTCCTTAGCATCGACCAGGCTGCTGAGCAGCACCAGGCGAAGCCCCGCTGCCGTGCGGTAGACGCGAAAGCTCCACTGCGGGTAGCCTTGTGCGACCCGTTCGACGTGGGCCAAGGCGTTGTCCTGAGGTGACTTCTTGCCGCCGAAGAGACGCTGGAAGAACGAGCCCTCGACGCTCGGAGTGCTCTCGAAGTCGAGATCGATGAACATCACCTTGCGGGTGTTCAGCACCAGGGAGCCGTAGCCGTTGCGGCTGATGACCGCCAGGTTCGAGCCGTCGCTGTCGGGCAAGGTGCTGACGACCTCCTCACGCAGAGGCCGTCCGTCGCCGTATCCATACGCCCCTTGGCGCGGGGGATCGGCGACCAAGATGCGCTCCTTGGCTGCTGCTAGGTGCTGGAGCGCCATCTCGTGCGCCTTCTCTGCCGAGTCGTTCGACCAGCCCACACCGGTGACGCTCCTCATCCCCCGCGGCGTGGAGACCTCCTCGTTGACCCTATCCCAATGGTCGTAGAATTCCACGAGTCCGAGCTTGGACCTGCTTGACACTGCGACGCAAGTTTACGACGCGCTTTTCGACTCGGAAGCGATCCCGTGGTGCTGGGTCAGCGGTCCTTTGTTTGTTTGTTGGGGTCGGCTCTCAGAGCTCGCAGGCGCCGTTGGAGCACGTGATTCCCGCCGGACAGGGTCGGTTGCAGCCGCCGCAGTGTTGCGGATCGGACAGCACGTTGACGCACTCATCGTCGCAGCGGTTCGTCTCCGAAGGGCAGCGGCACTCGCCACCGAGACACTCCGAACCGGAGAAGCACAACTCGCCACACGCGCCGCAATTGACGGGATCCGTGTCGAGATCGACGCAAGTGGCGCCGCACGTGGTGCGCCCATCCGTGCACTGGCACTCTCCGTCGACACAGTCTTCCCCAGTGCCGCAGGTGACTCCACAACCGCCGCAGTTGCGCGGGTCGACGTCTACCTCGATGCAACGGCCTTCGCACAGAAGCTGCCCGGTGAGGCAACCGCAGACTCCGCCCACACACGTCTGCCCGGGGGCACACTCGGTGTCGCAGTTGCCGCATCGGTCCGGATCGTTGAGAGGGTCGACGCAGGTGCCATCACAATCCAAAAACCCGGTTTCGCACTGGCATTGACCGAACCAGCAACGTTCACCGCGCGCACAGGGGCTGTTGCACGCGCCGCAGTGTGCCGGGTTGAAGTTGAGACTGGCACAGTCGCCATCGTCACAGACCACCAAGCCCGGGCCACAATCTTCGATGCAATCGCCGAGCAGGCAGAACAGGCCGTCGTCGCAGGCGGCGCCACATTCGCCGCAATTATCGCGGTCCGTGCGCAGGTTGACACACTGGCCATCGCAGGAGCCCATCGTCGCGGGGCATTCACACGCGCCGGATACGCAGTACTGCCCTGCGCCACAAGGGCGGCCGCAACTGCCACAGTTGTCGGTATCGGTCAGCGTGTCGACGCACGCATCGCCACACGCTTGTAGGCCCCCACTGCAGCCGCACTCTCCGTTGACACAGCGCTGGCCTTCACCGCAGGCATCAGCGCAACCGCCGCAGTTGTCCGCGTCCCACAACAAATCGACGCACACCCCATCGCAGCTCGAGGCGCTCCCGGGACACTCGCAGCGCCCTGCTGAGCAGACTTCACCCGAAGCGCACACGTTGCCGCATGCGCCGCAGTTGTTGACGTCAGTGGCTACCGGCGCGCAGGCGCCGTCACAGTCCAGCGTGCCCGCCGGGCAGGCGCACAGGCCGCCATTGCAGAGCTTGTCCCCGTCGCAAGCGCGACCGCAGGCGCCGCAGTTGTTGCGATCCAAGTCCAGATCGACGCAGCGGCCATCACACTCGACACTGCCACCCGAACACGAGCACTCGCCGGCAGCGCAACTTTGACCCGAGAGGCAAGCCTGGCTGCACGCGCCGCAGTTCTCCGGATTGTCGACGAGGTTGACGCAAGCGCCGTCACAATCACTGAACCCGGCGGGACAGCTGTCCTGACACACGCCACCGGCGCAAACGAGCCCGGGCGCGCAACTGGTGCCGCACGTGCCGCAGTTGTTCGGATCGCTCTCGAGGTCGACGCAGGCATCACCGCAGGCGGTGCCCGTCGTGCACGCGCACTCGCCAGAGCGACATTCCGCGCGCACCGAGCAGGTGACGTCGCAGTCCCCACAGTTGAGCGGGTCACTCGCCACGGCAATGCACTCTCCAGCGCAAGAAAGTTCCGAGCCGCCGCAGCCGCACAGCCCGTCGTTGCAGCTCTCCTCGGCCGGGCACAGTTGGCCGCAGGCGCCGCAATTGTCGTCGTCCTGCAACAGGTCGACGCAGCTGCGGTCGCATTCCGCCGTGCCCGCGGGGCACTCGCTTTGACACGTTCCTCCGGCGCAGACCTCGTCACTTGCGCAAGCCTGCCCACAAGCGCCGCAATTGGCGGGTTCGTTCAGTGGATCCACGCAGGTGCCGTCACAATCGATCTCGCCGACTGGGCAGGTGCACTCGCCCGCGCGACAGGTCGCGCCCGCGTCGCAAACGCGACCGCAGCCACCGCAATTCGATTCCTCGGACTCGGTATCCACGCACACACCGTCGCAATCGACGAAGCCCGACGGACACGCGCACTGTCCAGAAAAGCACGCCATGCCGCCCTGGCAAGCATTGCCACAGGCGCCGCAGTTGCCTTCATCCTGCAACAGGTCGACGCAACTGAAGCCACATGCCGAAAGGCCCACCGCACAACTCTCCGCGCACGCGCCCAAGGAGCAGTAGGGGGTGGTTCCGCCGCAAGCGTTGCCACAGGCACCGCAGTTCTGCGGATCGCTCTGCAGAGGCTGGCAGCCATCATCGCAGGCCGAGAGCTCGTCGGGGCAGCCGCACTCGCCGGCGCTGCAGCTCTGCCCCGTCGCGCACTGCACGTCGCAGTCGCCGCAATTGTCGACGTCGTCAGCGATGAACACACAACGCTCACCGCACTGCATCTGCTGCTGCAGAGAACAGCCGCAGGTCCCGGCATTGCACGCGAGCCCCGGCTCGCAGGCGGCGCCACACGCGCCGCAGTGAAGCGAGTTCGTGGCGAGATCGACACACAGCTCGTTGCACAAGACTTGCCCGAGTGGACACGCGGTGACGCACGCTCCCGCCTCACACGCACTGGCGTCACCACAAGTGACGCCGCAACGCCCGCAGTTCGCTTCGTCCGAGTCCAGATCGAAGCAAGCGTCGCCACAGGCCGTCAAGCCTTCGTCGCAGGAGATGACCACCTCAGGCTCGTCGGGCACCATTTCGACCCCGTCGCTGCCTGCGTCTTCGTCGGAAGAGTCGTCGACGACCGGGTCGACCATCGCTGGCGGGACGGTACTCGGGGCAGAAGCATCGGCAGACACGTCGAGCACGACTCCCGCTTCGTTCGTCAGCGCGGCAGCGTCAGCTCCTGCGTCGCGAGGGATGCTGAGCGAGGCACAACTACCGGGGCAAATGTCCACCGTGCTGCGACCGCAACTCGTCAACAGCAAGCAAACGACCAGCAACAGCAGACCGGGCCGCCACACGCCGCTCGGAAAAGGGTGAAATCGTCGCGACAACACATTCCGCTCGCTGGTCCAGGACACAATGGAAGCGTCTTCCGCGAGGAACGTCCCGGGGTCAACTCAATTGCAGCGCGTCATAGGGGATTGCTGAGCACTTCGCACTGCCAGGGAACGGCGGCTCCAAGCTTAGGCGAAATATCTTCTCCTTGAGCAGTAGCTGAACGTTTGAAATATGTGCACCGACCTCAGTGCCACTCGTAGGGTACCGGCGGATGGGACTGGATGAACTCGACGACGGCGTCCACGTCGTCCAACACGGCGATGCGACTCGCGTATTGGCGTCCGCCGGCCAGTGACTGCAGGAGCGGCAACACGGGACGCCGTTCGGTCCACTCCTCCGTGCCGAGGAACACCATGGGACTGACCACCTCGAAAGTTCCGTAGTGGTTTTGCGCAGCGTCCATGAACACCTCTTGCACGGTACCCGCACTGCCCGGTGCGTAGATCACCCCGTGACGCGCGATGGCGAGCAGACCATCTTCGCGCAAGCTGTTGGAAAAGTACTTGGCGATGTGGAGCGCAAACTGGTTGCTTGGCTCGTGACCGTAAAACCACGTGGGCACGGACAGGCTGCTGCTGCCCTTCGGGAAGGCGTCACGCACGCGGTAGCCCGCCAGCAGGTACTCGTGGGTGCGGTAGTCGGGCTCGACCGATAAAAGCTGCAAGGCCCGCTCGAGCTCTTGCGCGGAATACCCCCCCATCCAGGCCCCGAGATTGGCAGCCTCCATCGCGCCCGGTCCTCCCCCCGTGGCGATGAAGTAACCACGACGACACAGCTCCCAAGCGATGCGCGCGACGCGTTCGTACTCCGCCGTGCCACGCTTCATGGCGTGCCCGCCCATCACCCCCACCACCCTGCCGTGATCTGGCTCGGCGAGCAGCTCCCCCAGGGCATCGTCGATCGCGTGATCGTGAATCCGCTGCGCCAACTCCTCCAACAAGGGTGGCAGGACTTCGTGTCGATAGCGCTGAAAGTGTCGGTAGATGGCAAAGTCGAGGCTAGCTTCGAACGAGCCGGGCTTTGCGGCGTCGAAGCCGGTCATCAGCTCGTCGAGGTCGTACAAGCTGGAGCGCGTGGGGTGGTAGGGTCGCCCCTGACCGAGATCCGGAAACAACACCGCGCCTGCAGCGAGCAAACGGTAAGTCACACCGTTGTGAAGCGTGCAACCCAAGAACACCGTGTCTTTCACGCTGACGTCCAACAACTGGGAGGTGTGCTGGGAGAGATCCAAACCCTGAAGGATGCAGCCGTCCAGCGCCCGGTTGTCTTGAAGGTAGCGGCGGAACTCATCCAGAGTCTCGAGGTGGGTGCGACGCATGGCGGCCAGTGTAGCGACTCCCGGCCGCCGTCGACAGGGCGAAAGCCGAGCACGACGCTCGCGGGTGCGAGGTGCGATTACACGCCGCCTTCGAGCGCAGCTTCCGCTATGACTCGGCCATGACCCCGAAGGAGCCGACAGCGGCAGCCCCAGAAACCCTGGAGTTCTTAGCGAGGATCGTACGGCGTGACGGCCGACATTGGGCGCTCGACGTACTGCATCCTGCCCGCGAGCTTGCCCTCGAGCAGAGCGCCAGCGTCGATCCCGACGACTACGTCGAGGTTCGTCAGATCGGAACCGGCGCACGGCTGCTGCGCCAGGTAGCCAGAGCTGGCAGCTCTCGCGCAGAGCTGGTGGAGATATTCACCCACTACGCGCTATCGCCCGCGTTCAGCGACGCCGTGCAAGCAGAAGTGGACGAGTTCGAACGCCACACCGGGCTCGATGATCCGGATTTGGTCGATCTGACGGACTTGCCGTTCGTCACCATCGACGGCGAAACGTCGATGGACTTGGACCAGGCCGCCTACGTCGAGCGCGACGCAGGCGGCTTCGTCGTCTACTACGCGCTGGCAGACGCCAGCTACTACGTGCGCCCCGGGACGGCACTGTGGGACGAAGCGATGCGACGCGCCGCGAGCTACTACCTGCCGGAAGTCATGGTTCCGATGCTGCCGCGCGCCCTATCAGAAGGGCTCGTTTCCTTGAACCCACAGGTGAAGCGCCGCGCGCTCGTGCTGCGCACGCGCTTGAACGACGACGGCAGCTTGCGAGACACGGGCGAACCCGCGACGGATGCGTTCCGCGCACGGATCCTGAGCCGCGCCAAGTTGAGCTTCCGCGGGGTGCAGGAGTTCTACGAGGGCAAGGCTCTCGCCATCGACGACGAAGGCGTGAAGACCAGCTTGGAACACCTGCGCAGTGTCGGCGTGGCCCGGCGAGCGCTGGCCCAAGAGCGTGAAGTCGTTCGTTTCCGTCGCGTCGAACTCGACGTTCAGCTCGACGGACGACAGAGGCGTCGATTCATCGCAGCCGAGGCCATTCGCCACCCCGTCGAAGCCTACAACGAACAGCTCTCCTTGCTGTGCAACTCCGAGGGCGCGCGCCTGCTGCGAGAGGCCGCCAGCGATCCGCTGATCGAACCCATCTACCGCGTTCACCCTCCACCAGAAGAGGCGCGCCTTCGGGAACTGCGTGAGCTGACCCGGGCGTTGGCCGAGCGTCACGGCCTGGACGAGCGCTGGATCTGGCACGAGGAGCAACACCTGGCCGACTACTTGGAGGGGCTCCCACAAGGCGGCACGACCGATGCGCTGGCCTTGGCGATCAATCGTCAGGCGGTCATGGTCAACGTCGCCTCGACGTATCAGTCGCTGCCGGAGCGGCACTTCGGCGTCGGAGCGGAGGTGTATGCCCGCTTCAGCGCTCCCATGCGCGAGATCGTCGGGATATTTCTGCACCGCGAGCTGCTCCAAGCGCTGGACGGCAAGGGTCGGGATGACAAAGCGCTGCGCGACGAGGTCATCCAGCGAGCCAACGACGCCAAGACAATCCAGAAGCGGATCACCAACGAAGCCAACTTGCTCGTACTCGACCAGATTTTCGGCGATCAGCTGGCGCTGCCCGAAACGGAGCGTGCACTCCCCGCCACCATCGTCGGGCTCAGCCGCAGCAAGGTCTACGTCCTGTTCCAGCGCTACCCCATCGACGCCAAGGTGCACCTGCGGGACCTGCGCAACGCGCTCGGCAACGTCAGCATCACCGACGATGGCGCCGCGGTCGAAGTCGACGGCGACGCCAAGTGGCGCATCGGCGATCGTGTGGATGTCGTCGTCGTCGGACACGACGTCCAGCGACGCCATTGGCGACTCGGGCTTCGCTGAGCGGCGCCGCCGGCAGCGCAACACCAGGGACGCCTGCTGATCCCATGCGGCTCCCGCGAGCGAAGTCCGTGTCGCTCGCGGGTCCAGGCCCACAGCGGGGATGCAAGAGTGAAGTCGGCACATAACAGCGCGCGCTGAGTTGCGACCCGCTGGCTGCCGCACGGCCACTGACTGCCTCACCTGCCTCCGTACACGGTACGGTAGGACCATGGCCCCGTCGTCGATAGCTTCGTCCCGCTACACCAAGTGCGCCTCGTGCAAAACCCAGCGATCGGGCACCCACAGTTCGAACCTGCGCTTGGGAACGCTGCGCTTGGGAACGCTGCGCCCAGCAACGCCGCGCCCAGCAACGCTGCGCTCAGCAACACTGCGCACGGGGGTGTTCACCCTGCTGCCGCTGCTGGCGGCTTGCGGGAGCTTCGACTCGGACACGGACGGCGAGTCTCAGGCTACCGGGGCCGGTAGCTCGAACACTCCAGCCGTGAACATGATGACCACCACGACTGCAGGGAGTAGCGCCGCCGCACCCGGCGCGCCCGCTGGTATGCCCAACGCGAGCCCCGCGGTACCGACGACCGACGGACAGGGCGCTACAGCGCCGGCAGCCTCCGAACCTGGCGCAGAAACCCAACCCGAAACCAGCGCTCAGCCGACGGAGCCTGCTCCGGGCGCCACGGATCCCGCACCCGCGGCTTCGGACGAACCCGTTGCGGGAGCGGACGACGAAACTCCCGCGGACCCGATGCTGGGTGCGGGCGGTGCGACTGCGGAGGACCCCGCGCCCGAAGAAGCCGGCGGAAGTCCCGGCGCGGGAGGCGAAATGGGCGCAGGTGGGGAGCCGGCGGCGGACGTCACCGGCGCCGAGGACGACGGCAGCATGAGCTTCTTCGTGACCAGCGTGGGCGGCCCGGACGGCGGCAACTTGGGTGGACTCGAGGGCGCAGACGCCTTCTGCACGGAACTCGCCACCGCCGTGTCCGCCGAACTCGGCGCCAAACCGTGGCGCGCGTACTTGAGCACGTCGGAGGTGAACGCCCGCGACCGGATCGGGCTTGGTCCCTGGCGCAACGCGAACGGCGACATCGTCGCCAACGACGTGGAAGAGTTGCACGACCAAGACGACGGCGCGCTGGACGCCACCTGGCCGCCGGCGGATCTGAGCATCGCGCTGACTGAATTGGGCGATGAAGTCGAAAACTCCGAACACGACATGTTGACCGGATCTCTGGTCGACGGCACCTGGGACGAAGGGCTCGATTGCCAGGGCTGGACGTCGAACTCCGCCGACGAGCAGGCGAGCGTCGGGCACTCCAACCGCGACGGCGGAGGTCGCCCCCCGTACTTCAACGCCACCCATCAGGTCGGCTGCGCCCCCACGGAAGGCAACTACGAGCAGGGCACCGTCAGCTCGGGCGGCGGGCGGGGTTCCTTCTACTGTTTCGTCCCCATCGGCGAGTGAACACCGCGGCAGCGCCGCATCGATACGAACTCTCCCCGCGTCACCTCGAAACGATGGGGATTTGCGGCTGATAGTCGTCGAAGTGGTAGACGAAGATGCGCTGCTGCATCGGCGCCAGGTACCTGTCGGTGAACGCGCGATGCACCGGGTCGACGCGATACACCGACGGATCTTGCATCGAGGCGAAGCGAATCAGGATGCATATGTCCCAATCGGCCCGCGTTGGCTCGTCGCTCGCCAGGCTCACGCTGACGTCCATCACCCGCGCCGCGTGGGGCAGCACCTCGAGCGCTCGCCGCGCAATCTGCCGCACCTTGCCGTCCGAACGGAACTCCGGCTTCAACTGAATCAAGACCACGCGCTGAACCATGCGACATGCATCCTTACACGATGCCGGCTGCTGTCGGAAGCCTCCCCCCAAATAGACGGCGGCACGCCGAACCGGAACCCAACGAAAAGGTTCGACGTGCCGCCCAGCACCGTTAATCGGACAATCCCAGCGGCTGCATCATTGCGGAGCCCAGCTCGACCGAGCCGAGCTCCGCGCTACCCGGGCAGGAGGACCCGGGGGCAACATCTGGCGTCAAGACAACGTGTCGTGTCGAGCGCCGGGATCTCCCGAATCGGTGCCAGTCAAGAATCCCGTACCTGCGCCGTGAGGCGTGTCGTCCAACGCGGCAGCTAGCACTTCACTCATGTCGGAGGCGAACAGCACTTCGAGCTCGTTGCGCACCGTCTCCGGCACGTCGTCGAGATCGCGACGGTTCTTCTCCGGCAAGACCACACGACGGATCCCTGCGCGGTGCGCGGCCATCACCTTCGCCTTGATGCCACCCACTGGTAGCACCCGACCGCGCAGCGTACACTCGCCGGTCATCGCCGTGTCGGGACGCACTCGACGGCCAGAGAGCAGCGAGGCCAAGGCCGTGAAGATGGTCACGCCAGCCGAAGGCCCATCCTTCGGAACCGCGCCCGCGGGGACGTGGATGTGCAGATCCGAAGAGTCCAAGGTGCTCAGATCGATGTCCAACTCCGCCGAGTGACTGCGCACGTAGCTCAGTGCAGCGCGCGCCGACTCCTTCATCACCTCGCCCAACTTGCCAGTGATTTCCAGCTTGCCCTTGCCGGGCATTTGCGTGGTTTCGATGAACAGGATGTCGCCGCCGAAGGGTGTCCAGGCGAGCCCCGTGGCCACGCCGGGGATCGACGTGCGCTCGGCCACTTCACTGAAGAACCGCGGCTTGCCGAGGTACTCGGCGACGTTGACACTGGAGATGACCACGCGCTTGAGCTGTTCGTCGGCTTGCTCGGCCGCAGCGGCGCTCTTTTGACGGGCGACGTCCAAGGCCGCCCGGCGCCCGACGCGCATGAGTTCTCGGTCGAGTTGCCGCACGCCGGCTTCACGAGTGTAGTCGGCGATGATGGCCGCCAGTCCCGTGTCGTCGAAGGTCACCATCTCGTCGGGCACTCCGCTCTCTTTCATGCGCTTGGGGATCAAGTGGCGGCGCGCGATTTCTTTCTTCTCCACTTCCGTGTAGCCGCTGAGCTCGACGATCTCGAGGCGATCACGCAGCGGTGCCGACAGCGGCTCCAAGGCGTTGGCGGTCGCGATGAACATCACCTCCGACAGGTCGAACGGGGTCTCCAGGTAGTGGTCGGTGAAGTTCTTGTTCTGCTCGGGATCGAGCACCTCGAGCAACGCCGCCTCGGGAGAGCCGCCCCAGCCGGTGCCGAGCTTGTCGATCTCGTCCAAGAGCACGACGGGGTTCTTCACCTTGGCCTTGCGCAGCGCGTGCAAGATGCGGCCGGGCAACGCCCCGACGTAGGTGCGTCGGTGCCCGCGGATCTCCGCCTCGTCGCGCACACCGCCGAGAGCGATGCGCACCAAGGGACGACCCGTCGCGTCGGCGATGCTCTGCCCGAGTGAGGTCTTACCCACACCGGGAGGCCCGACCATCGCCAGGATGGTCCCTCGGGGGTTACCGGACAGCGAGTGCACGGCCATGTGTTCCAGGATGCGCTTCTTCACGTCGTCCAGGCCGAAGTGGTCGGCGTCCAACTGCTCGGCGATGCGCCCGATGTCTTCGTTCACCTCGGCGCGTGTCTTCCACGGCAGCTCAGCCAACCAATCCAGATAGTTGCGGATCACGTGGCCTTCGGGGCCGTTGCGCGCACTGCTCAGGCGCTTCAACTCGCGGTCGACGATCTCTTGCACCTCGTCGGGCAAGTCCGCCTCGTCGAGCTTCCTGCGCAGGCGGCCGTCGTCCGAGTCGCCGTCTTCGCCGAGTTGCTTCTGAATGGCCTTGAGCTGCTCACGCAGGATGGCCTCTCGTTGTTGCTTGCCGAACTGGCTGCGAACGTCGCGCGCGATCTCGTCGCGCAGCTTCGCCGTGGTGGCTTTCTCCGCCAAGAGCTCGATCACCCGACGCAAGCGGTCACTCGCATCGGCCATGCCGAGCAACTCGACGGCGGCGGCAACTTCGACTTCCAATGCCGTGGTAACGATGTCGGCAAGTAGCCCGGGGTCGACTTCCCCTTGGGGCAGCTCACCCAGAGCACCACCGCCCTGTTGCACCTCTGCGAGCTTCTCACGCAGGGCCTGTGCCAGAAGACGCGCCTCCAACGGGTCGTCGATGCGCTCTTCAATCCAGGTGCCCCTCACTTTCGCGTAGGGCGCCGAAGAATGATCGACCTCTTCGAGCTTGAAGCGCCCGAGCCCCTCGAGCCCGAGACGGTAGGTGTTGTCGCCCACTCGGGAGGTTTGCACCACTCGCGCGTACGTTCCGTACTCGTACAGGTCGTCGAGCTTGGGGTCGTTGGTCTTTGCCGAGCGCTGTGACACGACGGCAACCACGTCCCCAACGTGCACGGCGTGCACCAAAGCAACGGATCGGGCGCGCCCCACGGCAAAGAGCTCTGTCGAGCCTGGAATGAGCACCCCAGATCTCAAAGGGAGCAGGGGCACGAAGCCATTGGGCACGGGAGCACCCCCGCGCAACGTTTTTTCAGCGTCGGTTTCAGACATACTAACTCCCTGGAGCCCACTGTGAGTGCGTGGGCGTGTTCGGAGGATGGGCGAATCGTGACTGCAGACGAATCGCGCCGGGTACACGCGCCAGGCGCGTGCTGGGTTTCAGACCGTTGAAAACTAAGTCGGGGCCAGAAGCTGTCAACCAAGACGGCAGTTTTTGCAGGCGGCGTGAGGTTGAGCCGCAGCTCTCGCATCGATCGGTCATTGCAGAGAATTTTCCGGCGCGCACCCACTTGCGATTCGAGTTCTCTGCCCCATCTAGCGGCGCGAGAGAGGCCTTGACACGAACCGCAGGCAACCGATCCTGTAGGCCATGGCTCAATTGCCCTATGGAACGATTCGCCCGGGCGCGGCTAGCGGCCCCTGGCATCATCGCGCTGACGAGCAGCGCGTGCAGTGCGACCTGTGCCCCCGAGCCTGTCGCCTGAAAGACGGGCAGCGCGGCTTCTGCTACGTGCGCAAAGCCGAAGCGGGCACAATCGTGCTCGATAGTTATGGGCGGGCTTCGGGTTTCTGCGTGGATCCGATCGAGAAGAAGCCGCTCAATCATTTCTACCCGGGAACGAGCGTGCTGTCGTTCGGTACGGCAGGCTGCAACCTCGGTTGCAAGTTCTGTCAGAACTGGGACATCTCGAAAGCCCGCCAAGACGACCGACTGACGGATGTCGCCAGTCCGGAGAGCATCGTCGCCGCTGCGGCCGAGGCCGGCTGCAAGAGCATCGCCTACACCTACAACGATCCCGTCATCTTCGCCGAGTACGCCATCGACTGCGCCGTCATCGCCCACGAGAAGGGCCTGAAGAACGTCGCCGTGACGGCGGGCTACATCAGCGAAAGCGCACGCGAGGACTTCTTCCGACATCTGGATGCAGCCAACATCGACCTCAAGGCGTTCACCGAAGAGTTCTACGAAAAGCAGTGCTACGCGCAGCTGGCTCCAGTGCTGGATACCTTGAAGTGGGTACACCAAGAGACGGACGTGTGGCTGGAGGTCACGACCTTGCTCATCCCAGGCCTGAACGACTCCGAGGCGGAAATCGCGCGACTCACGGAGTGGTTCGCCGATAATCTCGGCCCCGACGTGCCGCTGCACTTCACGGCCTTCCATCCAGATTTCAAACTCACCAACCGAAGCTCCACCCCCAGCAGCACGCTCCTTCGCGCCCGAGAGCAAGCGCTGGCCGCAGGTCTACACCACGTCTTCACGGGCAACGTCTTCGACCCCGCGGGGCAAGCCACGTACTGTCCAGAGTGCGGGGAGGTGGTGATCGAACGCAACCAGTACACACTCGGGCACTGGCACTTGGACGCAGCGGGTCATTGCACCCACTGCGGACACGCGGTTGCGGGTCGCTTCGACGCGCAGCCCGGCACTTGGGGCGCGCAGCGGACGCGACTCTGGATCGCAAACTGATGATTTCGATTGCAGCTTTGATGTGTCACGCCCCGATCGTGATCCCCGAGATTGCCGGAGCGCGGGGGAGAGATTGCGCGGCCACCACGACGGCGATGCAGCGGACCGCCGAACGGTTGGTGGAGGCCGATCCCGATCTGCTGGTCGTCGTCAGTCCGCACGCACCGCGCCACCCCACGGCCTGGGGGCTACATCGAGGCGATACCATCTACGGTTCGTTCGCGCGTTTCGGAGTGCCGTCGGTCAGCGCGGAGTTTCGTGGCTCCCCCGAGGCGGCCAGAGCGGTCGCTCGTTTGGCGACTGAAGCGGGGCTTTCCTGCACGGCCCTTTCCGAAGAGCCTCTCGATCACGGAGCCTTGGTGCCCCTGTACTTCATGGCTCGAGCCGGCTGGCGAGGTCCAACGCTGGTCATGGCACTGCCCTACCCCGGGACGGACACGGAAGAGACGATGGGGCAGGTACTGCGCCGAGCCGCAGAACACAGCGGCGAGCAGTGGGCGATCTTGGCCTCTGGAGACATGAGTCATCGCCTGCTGCCGGATGCGCCCGCGGGTTATCATCCGCGCGCCGTCGAGTTCGACCGGCGGTTCGTCGAAGCGCTGCGAACGAAAGACTACGCCCGGGCTTGCTCGCCGGACCCGGAGCTGCGCGAACTGGCCGCCGAAGACGTCGTCGACTCGGTGCGGGTGGCCTGCGGCGCGACCGACTTCGACACCCAGGGAGCAAAGGTGCTGAGCTACGAAGGACCGTTCGGCGTCGGCTACACGGAAGCGATCCTGAGCGATCGCAGTCGCCCGCCCCGTGCATTGCGCGACATCGCGCGACACGCCCTCGCCCAACACCTCGGCGTCGCGAGCGAAGCACCCGCTGAATTGCCGGCGGCTTGGCGAAAACCCCGGGCCGTCTTCGTCACCTTGCGCACTCCGGACGGCGAGTTGCGCGGCTGCATCGGGCAACTGAGCCCAACAGAGCAGACGATGGCCGCGGAGGTCAGCCGTTTCGCGCTGGCCGCAGCCACGGAAGACCCACGCTTTCCACCACTGCGACCCGAAGAGCTCGACGGCCTGCGCATCGAGATCAGCGTGCTCGAGCCCCCGGAGCCGATCGATTCGGCAGCGGAGCTCGATCCCAAACGCTACGGGGTGGTCGTTTCTCGGGGCCACCGTCGGGGAGTCTTGTTACCGAACATCGACGGCGTGGATACCGTTGGCGAGCAGGTGCGTATTGCTTGCCAAAAGGCCGGCATCGCCCTGGACGAAAACCCGGACTTGCAGCGCTTTTTGGTACGCAAAGTCTGATCCCAACTCTGCCGCAGGAACGCCGAATGACTCCACAACCCAGCCAAGAACGCCCCTACCTGGGTCATGGGGTCGGGCTCCGTGTCCCCCACTACGACTTGGCTCTGAACGAAGGTCTGGATGTGGACTGGGTCGAGTGCATCACGGAGAACTACCTCGGCGGCGGAGGGCGCCCACGCGCGGTGCTCGAACGCCTGCGCCGCGACATGCCGCTGGTCTTCCACGGGGTGTCGATGGGCATCGGCTCCGTGGAGGGCCCGAGCGACATCTACCTCGCCCGCATCCGTGAGCTGTTCGGCATCTTCGAGCCCGCTTGGGTCAGCGATCACCTGTGCTGGACACATCACGGTGGCAAGCATTCGCACGACCTGTTGCCGTTGCCGTACACGGAGGAGGCGCTCGAGCTGGTGAGTGCGCACGTCGCGCGCGTTCAAGACGTCCTCGCGCGGCCCCTGATCTTGGAAAACGTTTCGAGCTACCTCAGCTATCAAAGCAGCACGCTAGAAGAGTGGGAGTTTTTGACGGAGCTGGTGCGACGCACGGGCTGCCGGCTGTTGCTGGACTTGAACAACGTCATCGTGAGTGCGGAAAACCACGGCTTTTCAGCCACGGACTTCGTGCAGGGCGTCCCCATCGACGCGGTGTGGCAGTTTCATCTCGCCAACCACACCCACTTCGGCCACTACCGCTTCGACTCGCACAAGGGGGCCGTGCCGGAGGAAGTCTGGCGATTGTACGACGCGGTCTTACCGCGCTTCGGACGCGTCTCGACCCTCGTCGAGTGGGATGAAGACATCCCGACGTGGGACGTCTTGCGCGCGCAGCAGCGAGAAGCCGCACGGCGCGAGCGGCGCTGGCTGGACAAGGTGAGCAGCACCGGGCCGAGCTCCGGCGGCGAAGCGCCGACAAGGAGCGACAACGCCGAGGTCACGGCGTGACGGCTTCGCCGGCACCCGCGCCTTCACTGGCCGACGTTCAAGCGCTGTTCTGGCGCATCATCACGCACCCTACGGGCGTCGCTGACTTCGTCGAACAGTGTGACGAGACGACGCGCGAGCAAATCGAGCGCTGCTTCGACGAGAGCCCGACGTTTTCGCGCCTCGAGCGCTTGGAAGTCTACGCACAGGGTTACTTCTATCGCCTGCTCGACACGTTGGAGGAGCTCTTTCCGCTGACCCGCTGGCGCGCAGGCGAAGTGCCTTTCCACAACTTGGTGACCGATTTTCTCCTCGCCCACCCCAGCCAGAACCCGGACATGACGCACCTGGGCGATCCGTTTCCGGAGTTCATCCGCAACCACGAGCTCGGCCGAGAGCTCCCGGACCTCGCTGGACTGGCAACCGTGGAGCACGCCATCCGCGCGGCGCTGGATGCCCCTGACGGCACGCCCACATCGCAGGCGGAGCTCGCCGCGCTGCCCCCATCAGCCTGGCCTGCCTTGCGCTTCGAGGCGACCCCCCACTGCCGGCTGCTCGACGTACACATCGACTACGAAGCGCTGCGCAACGCACGTGACGCCGGACGAAACAGCGCTGACGTTCCCAACACGAACACGGGGGAGCTCCGCCGCTACGTCGTGTGGCGCCACGACTTCAAAGTCTGGACACGTCGCTTGACGCCAGAAGAGGGCGCTCTGCTCGGCCGCGTGCTTTCCGGCGAGAGCTTCGAGGCCGTGGGAACGGCGGCCCAGGAAGCGGGCCTGGAGGCCCAAGCGCTCGTCGGCCACCTCCTGCGCTGGACTCGAGACGGGCTCCTGACGCGCCTCGCGGTGTAGCCCTGCTCGGTTTACGCTGCCCTTCGCGCAACCGCGGGGCGCCTGCGCTCCAGACCCGAGAGCAGCAAGAACGCCGTGCCGAACAACAACAAGACGAACGGCGCCGCTCCACCGCGATCGAGCTCCGGCACTGCGTGGGGCGCTGGCGGCTCGTGGCCCCCCGACGGCACGTGTCCCGCCGATGGCGCACTTTGGTGAGCTGGTGGCACGGGTGCACGCGCCGCGCGCACAGGCGCCGGGCTAGACTTGCTGGCCTTCGGGACCGCTTGGCCCCTCTTCGCGGACTTGTTGGCAGGAGACGATGCAGCAGGCTTGCCCGTCGCCTGCGCGACGTCCGGCAAAGCAACCGTGGCGGCAAGAACGACGGCAGCGCTTAGAACCAGGTGAGGTAGCTTCATGGGCGGTTTCCTTGAGCCGCGCGGCGTGTGGCCGCGAACGAGTGGCGTTCCAGGCTTTGCAAAAATCTGACCAAGCCGAGGTAGCGTGGCCCTGGCTGCGCAACACGTCGAAGATACTGACGATAGCGGCGGCCGCTCCGAAACGGAGCGGCAAGATTTCGCGCACACTTGTCCCCAACTGCCCCCACCGGTGGGGCGGAATGGGGCAACCCACGAGCGGGCCCCCTGCCCAAGCCGGGTCAGGCGCTGCGAGGTCGGAGCTCCGTCGTCTCATGCCTCCAGGCTCGTACCTTGCTCGAGATGCGTCGATCGAGGAAGCTGCCGTGCTTGAACCGGGTGCAGCACGCCACCGCTCTCGCTCTTGGCTCCGTGAGGCGGCGCGTCGCGCTCGCGGCCAGTGTGCTCTTGGCGGAGTACTTGGCTCTGTCCTTCGCCTTCGACGCGCAGTCCGTCTCCGCGCGCGGCGGAGTGTGGTCCGCGCTCGGCGCCTCAGGTCGAATCGCACCGCTCTTGGTCGCAGCAGCGACGGCTTGGCTGATGCTGACACCGAGCGCTGACGCTCACGACGCCCCACGCGAAACGTTGCCCGCACCGCGTGCTTCCCTGCTCGGGTTGCACGCACTTTGTGCGCTGGGCTTCATGCTCGTCACGCGTGCCGCCTTCGGCGGCGTACGAGCACCAACGGGCCCAGCGACGCTTTGGCTGTCGGGATGGCTCGTACTGGGAGGGGCGTCCGCGACGACCCTCTTCGTCGCGCTGCTCGGTAACTGGCGGACGTTTACTCGGGGCATTGTGCGCTTCGTCTCCGTGGCGGGCGCGCTGGGCGTGTTCGCGTGGCTGTCCGGTCTGCTCGCAGGCGAGCTCTGGCGACGGGGGGCGTTCGCGACGTTCGTCACCGTGGCCGCCCTGCTGCGCTTGCTGTCGTTCGAATTGCAGGTTGACGCCGCGCACCTGCTGTTGGAGCTCGACGGCTTCGCCGTCGTGGTCTCTCCGATGTGCAGCGGCATCGAGGGGGTGGGGCTGTTCTGTGCATTGATTGCTGGCTTCTTGTTGGCCTTTCGTCGCACGCTGCGTTTCCCCAACGCACTCTGGCTCGTGCCCCTCGGCATCGCGGCGGTGTGGTTGGGCAACGCCGTGCGCATCGCGTCGCTGATGCTGCTGGGCGCGTACGTCGATCCGGCCATCGCAATCGGGAGTTTTCATTCGAAGGCCGGGTGGGTCTTGTTCTGTGCCATCACCATCGCCGTAGCGGCGCTCGTGCGCGCTTTCCCGAGCTGGTTTCTGCGCACCGCCGCGACGCCCACGCGGGAAGCGAACCCCGCGACGCCGTTCTTGTTGCCACTGTTGCTTCTGATCGCGGTCGGCTTGGTGACCTCGAGTTTCAGCGCCGGGCACGATCCACTGTACGCACTTCGCGTGCTCGCCGCGGCGGGCGTGCTGTGGCACCACCGAGGCGCGTATCGAAGCCTGTGGCAACGCCCCGGTGCGTTGGCGTGGTCGGCGGGCCTCGTCGTGGGAGTCGTATGGGTCATCGGAGAACCTCCGTCCGATGCGGGCGGGCCTGGGATCCCAGGCGGCGATGGCGCGGTCCTGTCGTGGGGCAGTTGGGCGCTGACGCGCGCCCTAGGCTCCGCCTTGGTCGTCCCGGTGTGTGAGGAACTCGCATTTGTCGGCTTTCTCGCCCGCAGGCTAACGCAGCGTGACTTCGAGTCACTGCCGTTCGAGCGTCTCGACTGGCGCGCGTTGTTTGCCTCGTCGCTCGCCTTCGGAATGCTGCACGAGCGCTGGCTCGCGGCGGCGCTCTCGGGCGTGCTGTTCGCTTCGGTCGCTCGGCGCAGCGGGCGGCTCGTCGATGCGATCGCCGCCCACGCTACGAGCAACGCCGTGATCGCCGCGTGGGTGCTCGCGACGCAAAGCTGGCAGCATTGGTGACGACGGACTTCCCCCGACGGGCCTGGATCTCCATTGGCTCGGGCTCGCACGCAGGCATTCCGATCACCCCCCGTGCCGGAGTGCGCCAGCGCTCCTGCGAGTGAACTCGTCGAAAGCCCGCAACGTTGGGGAGAATTAGAGAGCAAAGCGCCATTCGTGCGCCTTTTCAGCGTTTTTGAGTGCTGAAGGGATTGGCACGCTCTCTGCTGTGGAAACCACCGCGGCCAACGCCTTGGCCATGACTCGGAGGTGGACGTATGAACGCATCACGCCCAAGACACACAAAAATCGCACTATTGGCTGCCACGGGTAGCCTCCTATTGATCACCGGCTGCGGTGACGATTCCGGCACCCCGTGGCCGCCGACATCGACCGACGAGCCCCCTGCGGAGAACGACGGCGACTTCGAAACCGCCCATCCGGGGGGTTCTGCCGCGAGCCGCGGCGACGTCGGAGCCGATGACGCCGTCGACGGGGCGTTGGGCGCGACGGAAGAGAACGCGGGAGGCGCACTGCCGCCCTCGGCCGATACCGCGACGGGCGACGACGTCAGTCGCGACATCGAAGAAGCCGACATCATCAAGCTGGAAGGGAACCGGCTCTACGCACTGTCCCAATTCGGCGGCTTGAGCGTGATCGACATCGCCGATCCGAGCGACATGAGCTTGCTTGGACGCTTCAAAGTAACGGCCACGCCGTTCGAGATGTACGTCAGAGACGGCATCGCCATGGTGCTCTACAACGGCTACGGCGAATACGCCTTCGACGAGGGCGACGACACCTGGACCTTCTATCAAACCAGCTACGTCGTCGCCATCGACACCAGCGGCGGGACCCCTGAGGAGATCGGGCGCTTCCACATCCCGGGCTACATCTCGGACTCCCGGATCGTGGGCGACGCCCTGTACGTGGTGGCCTTCGAGAGCGGCTACTGTTGGGGCTGCGGTGACGAACCGCGCACCAACCTGCTGTCCCTCGACGTCGCAGATCCGACGGACATCGAGCAGGTGGACGAATTGAGTTTCGAAGAGCGCGAGCAGACGTACACCTGGCGTCGAAGCGTCTCCGCCACCAACGAACGCATGTACATCGCTGGCCCCTCTTGGGGAGAGAGCGATCCCGTGGGTTCGGAGATCCAAGTCGTCGACATCAGCGATCCCGGTGGCGACATGGTGCTGGGCGATAGTGTCGTCGTGGATGGCGAGGTCAACAACCGCTGGCAGATGGACGAGTACGACGGCGTGCTGCGAGTGATCAGCCAGCCAATGACCTGGCGCGCTGACGACGCGCCCCCGCGCATCGAAACATTCAGCATCGAGTCGTCCGAATCGTTGACGGCGTTGGGCTCGACGGCAATGCAAATCCCCGACAACGAGAGCTTGCGCAGCGTTCGCTTCGACGGCGAGCGCGCCTACGCCATCACCGCGGAGCAGATGGACCCGCTGTTCACCATCGATTTGAGCGATCCGGAGATGCCGCAGCAAGTGGGGGAGCTGGAGATGCCCGGCTGGGTCTATCACATGGAACCCCGGGGCGATCGGGTGCTCGGGCTCGGCTTCGACCAGGGCAACGAAGACGGGGGCATCACCGTTTCGCTCTTCGATGTGAACGATCTGAGTGCCCCCACCATGATCGAGCGCGTCAACTTCGGTGGCGACTGGAGCAGCCTGCCGGAAGACCAGGATCGCATCCACAAGGCCTTTGCGGTCTTGGAAGAGCACGAGCTACTGCTGGTGCCCTTCTCTGGCTGGTCCTATGACGAACAGCAGGATGAGCAGGGCATCGAGGAGTTCTGCGGGGCTGGCCGCTACGTCTCAGGAGTGCAGCTGATCGACTGGAAGGACGACACGCTGCAACTTCGGGGCGTGGCGCCGGTGTACGGTTCTGCACGTCGCGGCTTCATCGAAGACGAACGCCTGCTGACGATGAGCGACGATCGCGTCGAGAGTTTCGACATCGACGACCGCGATCAGCCCGCATCCCTGGACCGCGTGTCCTTGGCATTGCAGGCTGACCAGGTTGCCGCGCAAGGCGACGTCGTGGCCCGCATCGGACAGAACTGGTACACGTCCAATCAAACCGAATTGACCATCTCGTCGCTGGCCGACGCCAACAGCCCGGATGCTGGCAGGATCATCGAGCTGCCCGAGATTCAGACCGACAGCTGCTACTCCAGCAGCTGGATCCGCGACATGCTGGCGGCAGAAGACCGCGTCTACGTGGTCTACGAAGAGTACCGCTGGGACAAGGAGGCTGAAAAAGACGAGCAGTCCACCCGCATCATCACCGTCGATGCTTCGAACCCGGACCGCGCCGAGGTGCTCGGCGTTGGCAGCCTCGACTTCCGACCGAGCTTTGGCTACGGCTACGGCTACGGGATGGTCGACACGGGGAGCGACCTGCTGCATCGCGGCACGACGCTCATCTTCTCCCAAGCCAGCGGCGAGTGGGAAGACGACACGGACACGGTCAACGTCACTTCGAGCATCGAGGTCGTCGACTTGAGCGATCCGGACCAACCCGACGTGCAAAGCGTGGCGCTGCCGGATTCCAACGGAAGCACGGGCCTGGTGCTCGCAGGTGACCTCGTCGTCAACAGCTCCTTCGTCCAGTCGCCGACCGATCCGGAAGTCGTACGCTTCTACCTCAATCGCGTCGACCTCAGTGGTGACGAGCCCGAGTTGCTCGACCCGGTGAGCATCCCCGGCTCGTTGTTGTCCTACGACGCCGAGTCCGAGCGCGCTCTGACTCTCGAGTACTCTTTCGACCGCGAGACGGCGACGCCCCAGAAGTGCTACGAAGACCTCGGCGGATCGTTCGAACCCGAAGACGGCAACTACGACTACGACTACGAAAGCACAGAGGGCGACTGCGTGTTCTTGCGTCACACCATCCGTCTGGTGGCGATCGAGGATGGCAAGGCCAGCATCGAAGACAGTCATGCCTTCGAGCGAGGGACATTGGTGGGGCGCACCGCGCGCGGCGATGACCGACTCTTCATCGCCCCGACGACGTACTACGGCGGAGTGAGCGTCGGGGTGGGGGTTGCCGTCGACATCGCAGAACTAGGCGGCGATGCGCTGTTCTGGGGTTACTACGGCTACGACACCTTCGAAAGTTCGACCGCACCTCTATACGTGCTCAGTGGGTTGAGCAGTGGGGAACTGTCCGTGGGCAGCATCGAGCTCGAAACCGGCCAGAACTACTACGGCAGCTTCCAGCGCCTGGCGGCCAGCGGCCAGCGCGCCGTTGTGGCCACCGGCTTCTCCGGCAAGCTCGCCGTGATCGACACTGCTGACGTCGAAGCACCCGAAGTGGTGCGCGACGTGGACGTTTGGGGCTCGGTCAACGATCTGGTCGTCAGCGACGGCGTTGCCATCGCTGCCATGGGCTACGACGGCATTCAGACGATTCGCATCGACGACTGAAGCGGATGGACGACGAAGGGCGAGCTCCTGGTCGGAACTCGCCCTCGTCGACGTCGGTCCTCGGACGACTGCATGGTTCACGGGCCCTGTTTCTCAGGGCCCGTGCTGCGTCACAGAATCGTGCCGCCCTTTTCGTCGCACTCGGCTTTGCTCACCTTGATCCAACCCTTGCCTTTGCAGTCGTTCAGACCGGCGCAAGAGTGACCGCCCTCGACAGCGCAAGCGGACTGGCCCTTGCAGTCGTGGATGCCGAGACACTTGACCGTTTCGGCGGCGGGGGCGCCACCGGAGGCGGCGGCATCACCGGCAGGCGACTCCGCCGGGGTTTGAGAACCGCCGCAAGCGGCCGCGAAGAGGGCGGCGGCAGCCAATGCGAATGAATTAGTCGTGTTGCTCATCGTTGCTCCTGAAGCTGGTTGAGTTGTGCCTTGAAGTACTGCGCTCGGGCGAGTTGGTTACTCCGCCTCGTGGCAAGTCATGCAAGAAAAGCCATTTCCGACCTCGGTGCCGAGCAGCTTCGCCATTTCGGGATTCACCTTGTCCTGCATGAACGCGGTGACCTCGGCGTCGTACTCCTTCGCCGCAGCGACGGGATCGGCGGGCGGCAGCGCGTACAAGCCGTTGGGCAGCTTGTAGTTCACGGCCTCCCCATCCTCGCCGTGGCAGGTCTTGCACCCGAAGTCCGAAAAGCCTTCGGCGTCGTATGCCTTGAAGAGCTTTTCCATCGTGGGGAGCACGACCGTGCCCATGTACTCGAGGCGCTGATCGTGATCCATGTCGGCCCAGGCCACCTCCTCCTCGGCTGCAGGGGCCGCTTTTTCACCGGCTTCGGACTCGCCAGCGGCCGACGACGGATCCTCCGCCGCGGGCGCACCACCACCGCAGGACGCCGCCACCGCGACGACAGCCAACGAACCAACCAAATAAGACGAACGCATCCGACCAAGCATCTTTCAAATCTCCCGTTGAGAAGTGAGCTGACACGCTCCAGCCGCTCACCGTGTCGAGCATTACGCCGAGGAGCGGCAGGAGTTTCAAGCCTTCCTCTGGCCATCTCGGTCCAAAACCCGCGTCGCCACATGACCAGCGGACCGGACGTGACACCAACGGCCGATTTCGCAGACCCGAGGCGATACCTGCGGCAGGCGGCACTTGCTGCAGGCCACCGAACGCCCAACACTCGCAGCCATGGGCCTTCGTCGTCTGGCCAGCCTCGTGCTCCTGTTGAGCGTCGAGGCGTGTGCTCGTCGAGCGCCCAGCCCAGAGCAATGTGAACGCTTGGCGATGAGCTGGTACGGAGTTGGCGCGAGCGTTCGGCAACGAGTTCCCGAGGCCGAGCTCGCCGTGCGGGAGCTGACGCTGGAGTGCCTGCGCCGGCCGTTTCCGAGAGATTTCGTGCGATGCGTGCAGGAGTTGGGGCGCAGCCCCGCCTGTCGGAGCTACTGGCAGGGTGAGTTCGGACAGTTGCGTCAGGTTCCGTGAGCGGCGGAACCTGGCGCCGTTTGGACCAAAGCGGTGCGCACAAGCGGGTGCTAAATGAGCGAGCGAGATTCTCGATCGCTCATTTTTT
>JBNKHV010000179.1:0-14523 GCA_050290545.1 Polyangiaceae bacterium
GTGACTCGGCGTTGGTGGCTCATTGTTGCGGTTCTAACCGCGTCCTGCTCCCTGAATCCCAGGGGTGAGGACCCAGCTGCGTCGGGCTCCTCCGGCACCTTCGGTAGCGCACCGACCGCTGGTGGCTCCGCGGTCAGTCCCCCTACCGGAGCGCAGGCTCCCGCGAGTGGCGCGGCCACCGGCACTCCGGCTGGGCAGGCACCCTGGCCGGTCCCGGACGTCCCCAGCTCGGCGGAGCCGAGCGACCCTGCCCCTGGTGTACCTGGAGAGGTGCCCACCGGCGACACCGGCGGAGCAGACGCTGGCGCAGCCGCGCCAGCCGAGGACGCTGGCGTTTCCCCTACGGTTGGCATCGAGGCGGATGCAGGTGCCGAAGAGTTGGCCCCCGACGCAGGCGCTGCAATTGCTGTCGATCCGGGCAGCGGGGGCACCTACACGCAAGACGGAGACGCGGGCATCGAAGGGGTTCAACAGTGAACCTACGCCATCCACGCAACGGGGCCCATTGGTTGCTCCTCGGAGCGCTCTGTGTCAGTTGCAGCCTGAACCCGATCGGTGAGGATCCCGGCGCCTCCGAAGACTCCGGTTTCACCACCGGCGCCGGCCCGGCCGGAAGCGCGTTCCAACCAGGTGCGGGTGTTGGGACTGCGAGCCCGACTCCTACACCAGGCGTGGGCGCAGAGGATGGAAGTGAGCTGATTGGCGAGCCCGGTGCGGTGGGCACCCCAGCCACGCCAACGTCACCCAGTGCGACCCAGCCATCGACCGGCGTCGAGATGGACGCACCTGGAATGCCGGCGCCTGAGCAGCCCGATCTTGAAGCGCCAGGAGAAGCAATGTCTCCCAACGAAGACACCGGCGGGGACTCCGCGGCTGAGCCCACCGAGGAGGGTGCAGCGGACGCTGGTATCGGGGATGCCGGAGTGCCGCTGACGCCGACGAGCGACGCCGGGGACGGGGGCAGTCCGTGACACGGGGATCCCACCCGAACGGCCTGACCTCACCTCGCGGTCGCGTACGCGCACTGCGGCTGCTTCGCGTAGTGGCAAGCTCGGTGCCATGCGTCGTGCTGTTCGCCTGCGGCGACTACGTCCTGAATCCTCAAGGCGAAGACCCCGGGTTCACTGGAAGCCCATCGCCCACCGCGGGCCCGGCTGCCAATGACGGAGAGCAAGCGAGCATCGACTCCAGCCCCGGCGGCGCGGGTGCGTCGCCAGTGGCGAGCGGTCCGGCCGCATCAGGAACCCCTGGTGTTACCCCCGTCGTCTCGGTGCCCGGGCAGCAGCCCGCGCCGGGGGGCACCCCACCGGCGCCTGTAGATCCGGGGGCGGCCGGGCCCGACGCGCCTCCCGCGGCGGGGGAGCCGACGCCAGTGAACCCGATACCAACCCCGCCCATGGGTACCGGGGGTGCCGCCAACGAGGGCCCCTCGGAAGACGCCGGCGCAGGCGGCGCCGAACAGGCGGTGTTCGACTGTCCCGAGCAAGCCCCTGTTGATGGCGAGGAGTGCACAGCGACGGGAGCGTGCACCTACGACGCGTCGACCTGCGAGTGCGTCCCTGGCGAGGTAGCGGACACGTGGCTCTGCTCGCCCATCGAGGGCACTGCAGACGCAGGTGTCGAGGGCGCGCAGCAGGCGAGCGGAACATCGCAAGCGCCCGACGCAGGCGCTCCCTGAGTCTCAACGCACGCTGCGTTGCACGACGCTCGTCGCGATCTCGGCCAGCAGTGCGTCAGCTGTCCGCAAGCGACGACTGAGCTCCCGCGCCATGTTCAGGACGAGCATGCAATACGCTTTCAAATCCCTGCGGTAGAGCGCGTCCAGATCGGCTGCCGACACGGCTAGGAGACGCGAACGCGCGGTCGTTCGGACGGACGCCGAGCGCGGTTGAATGTCGACGATGCTCATCTCCCCGATCCAATCCCCCGGCCCGAGCATGGCGATCAGGGTGCGCCCGGCGCTCCCCTCTTTGAGCACCTCCATCTCCCCGTCGAGCAGCACGAACAGCGCGCTGCCCTTGTCTCCTTCGTGAAAGACCCAGGTGCCTGCCTCAGCCTCTTCGATGGACAGGCGGCTGGCCATGAAGGCCACCGCTTCCTCCGACAGCGCTCCGAACAACGCCAACCCTCTCAACTCAGCGATTGTCGGGGTGACGGCTGGTTGCTTGTCGTTCATGACGGAACCCCTCCTCAGTTTTCCGGGGAAAGTTGCTTGCGTAGGACAACACGCGGCCGAGCGGGCCCGGCATAGTCGTCGACGCATTCCTTCTGCCAGCCGGTGGCCTCGTGAAAAGCGATGGAGGCTTCGTTGCCCAACGTCGTGATCGCCTTGAGCTCCGTGCAACCCTGCAGGCGGCAGTCCTCTTCGAAGGCCTGGTACAACACCTTGCCGACGCCTCGGCGTCGATAGTCCGGATGTATACCTACGAGATGTACGTAGCCCGTCTTGGGAGGCCCTGGTGCAACGAAGCCGAGCAGGAATCCGACCAGGATGCCGTCATGCTCCACCACCCGAGCGAGCTGACCCAGTTCGTAGAAGAACAACGGATGCAGCAAGGCGCTCGTTGGTCCACCCCACCATCGGTCGATGACTTGGACGATGTGGTCGTAGTCTTGTTTGCCGAGCGGGCGCGTGATCATGCCGAGGCTCAAACTAACATGCTGGGCCACGGACGTCGCGCCCGAGAACCGATCTAGCCACGAACACGCGATGACTCCTATCGCACTGTCGCCCGTGCGCGGCCTCCGGCCAGATAACCTAATCCGGTGCTCACAAATCGTGCTCGCTGGCCACACGCCTGCTGTCACTTCTCGGTGCGTGGTGGTGGTCAGCTGTCGGCGGGTTGTGTAACGAATCGCCCAATGACGCGTTCGCTGTTGATTGCACCCTCGATCCTGAATGCTGACTTCGGCCGCCTCGCGAGTGAAATCGCGGAAGCCGACACGGGTGGCGCCGATTGGCTACACATCGACGTCATGGACGGGCGCTACGTGCCCAACATCACCTTTGGGCCACGCGTCGTCGAAGCGGCGCGCCAAGTCACTAATTTACCTTTGGACGTGCACTTGATGATCGAACAGCCCGAGGATCACATCGAGGCGTTCGCGCAGGCAGGCGCATCTCTGATCACGGTCCACGTCGAGACCTGTGTGCACTTGCAGAGTACGCTTTCAAAGATACGCCAACTCGGCAAGCGACCAGGGGTGGTCCTGAACCCCTCCACTCACGAGTCCGCCATCGAATACGTCTTGGACGACGTGGATCTGGTACTCGTGATGAGCGTCAATCCGGGGTTCGGCGGCCAGAAGTTCATTCCCTCACAGCTTCGCAAGGTCGAACGCATCGCCGAAATGGTCGAGCGTCGCCAGCTGAATGTCGACCTTCAGGTCGATGGTGGCATCTCCACACACAACGCAGCGGCAGTGAGGTCCGCGGGGGCCAACGTGATCGTCGCTGGCACGGCAGTGTTCGGCCAGAAAGACCGCGGCGCTGCCATCGCCGCGATCCGCAAAGCCGCCGCAAGCGGTTCATCTGGCGCGTGACTTCGCTGGCGGCTACCGCAACGCTGACACTGGCCCTGTTGGCGTGTTCCCCGAGTGAGGGTGGACGAACGGGCGCCGCCACGCCGGAGCCCCCGGCGGCTACGACGCCGGTGCGACCGCGGCTGTCCGTCGATGCCGCGCTCAGCCGCGCCGCGCGACAGCGCGAGCTCGACGTGCTGGCCGACGTCGCCCGGCGTGACGTCAGCCGAAGGGCGTTGGGTGAGCACTTCGCCGACTATCTTCATCGCACCGTCCCCTTCGCGTTCGAGCGTGGACAGGCCCTCTTTCTGCAGCATCTCCACCTCGCGGACCCAGGGCTCGACCTGTTGCAGTCGACCATCGATCTCGCGCGGCGCAACCTGGCCGGGTTCTATGACCCGACCCAGAAAACCCTCTACGTGGCGCGCGACCTTCCAGCCCGCGAGCGTGGCTTGGCGCTCGCACACGAGCTGGTGCACGCCCTGCAGGACCAACACTTCGACGTCGGGGGGCGCCTGCTCCCCGTGATGGGCGCCGGCGATCGCTTGGCTGCCATCCACGCCCTGGCCGAGGGCGACGCCACGGCTGGCGCGGAAGAGGATTGGAAGAGCTGGCTGAGCTACGCTCCAGCCCCGGACCGCGAGGCATTCGAAGCCTCACTTCTCGACCGCCATCCCGAGGCGCCAGGTGTTCTGGTCGCGTCCATCGCGGCACCGTACGTCGATGGTACGCGGTTCGTTCGGCATCTGCTCGCAGCCGGTGGGTGGGCGCTGGTAAACGACGCGTGGGCACAGCCCCCACAGACCACGGAGCAGCTCATCCACCCGGACAAGTACGTCGCCCGCGAGGGGTGGCGACGCTTGCCGGCGACGACGGCCCCGCGCGAAGACTGTGAGCTCTTGTTCTGGGACGTGCTCGGCGAGCAAGCCCTATCGACCCTCTTTCGGCAGTGGTCACCGAACGGCGCAGACGCAGCAGCAGGCTGGGACGGCGACCGCCTCGACGTGTATCAGTGCTCGGGCGCCGCTCAAAACTCACTCCGGATTGCCTTCGACACTCGAGCTGATGCAGCAGACGCTCAGGCGCTTCTTTCGGAGCGCTTCAGCTCCTGTGACGGCGTTCAGGTGAGCACCCTGCCCGAGTCCCTCGGGTGGCACATGGTAACCTTGAGCGCTGGGGACGCTCTGAGCTGTGCGGAGGCTCGAACCTGGATGCGCACGATCGCCGACATGGACTCGGCGCTGGCTGCGCGTTGAACGTACGGACTTGCCCAGGCAGTGTCGTCTCCACACAACGTCGGCCGGATGCGCAGGGTCGCCCGCGCCCCATGGGTTGTCGCCGCGGGGTGTCTCTGGAGACCCATCATGTCGGTTTGTGCATGTAGGCTTTCCCGCTTGTGCATGTAGGCAGCACCGCTGCGAGCAGGTGAGCAGTGTGCGGCGACGGGCGCCGGGCACCTGACGTGCCTTGCCCAAGTCCTCGTAACTCCGTGGCGCTGAGCGGGGCGGTGGGCAGCGCTCGAGGTCGCTGTTTCAATTGGCACGATCACTGCTTCAAGGTGGGGCATGCCTGCCTTGATTCGAAGCATTGCTCCCATTCGCACCCACGCACGGCCTTGGTCGTGGGCCGAACTGGTCGCCGAAACCGCAGGCCTGGGGGAACTAGAAGCGCTCGAGGTCAGTGTTCGCTGCCGCTCCGGTGTCCCAACGGGTTGGCGCTTGGTCGTGCAAGAGGTCCTGATCGACGACCCTCAGCGGGGCGCCATCGCGTCGGCTCAGCGCAGCATCTCAGACGATACGCTGCGCGCTGGGCTGACGATCAAGGTCTACCGCCAGCCCCCCAGCGAGCGCACCGAGGTCATCGCTTGGCTCGAACCGGGAACGGCCAATCTCGAGTACGACGGGCTCCGTGCAGAGGCATCACAGGCGGCGTGGCTCGGGCGCGCGAAGGCACACGGCAGCACTGCTCGACTTCAGCTGCATCCCGTCACCACGATTGCCCACGGCGTCGTCGAAGCGGCCTGAGCGACCTCGCGAGGCGCCCTGCAGCGACCGGTTGTGCCGCCTGAAAGCCGCGCGGCCGACGCACCGCTTGCGGCGCGCGAACCCAGCGGAGAGAGCGAGCGCCAACGAGCTGCCGCCGTCACTGCTAGGCAGCTCGTTCACGCTGGCGCTGTTTGAGCTCCGCGACACGGCGTGCGAATTCGGCGTAGCCTTCGTCATCGATCGGCGCCTCGCCGAAGCGCACCGAGAGATACCACTTCGTCAGTTCGTACACATCTTCGGCGATTGGGTGGCCTGCGCGGCGCAGTGCGCGTGCGTGGGTTAACGGCGGAGTAGCTGGAGTCCGAGTGATGCCGTATGATTGCATCACGTCCTCGAGCTGGCGGTACAGCTTGATGATGCGCTCGTCGCGACGTGAGCGGACGTCCAAGGCGGGGCCCCGACGGGGCTTGCCTCTTCGACGACGCCACCAGAGGGCGCCCACGACGACGGCGCCGACGACGAACACTCCGATCAGGATCGGACGAGCATCGTCTTTGGACCAACCGTTCAGCGAACCGTCGCCGCGTAGTGACCTGCGGACCTGGCTGAACAGCTGCATCTGCTGGCCCAGGTCGTAGCCGATCACGTGGCGATTCCAACGCTCGCCGGCAGCCTCCACGAGATCACGAACGAACGCGATGAGACCTTGGGTGTCCGTGATAGGGGTGGCCGCAGCCGCTGGCGTGGGGTCGTAACGGTGCCAACCGATCCCAGGCAGGTACGCCTCCACCCACGAATGAGCCTCGCCCTGACGCACGGCGTAGAAGTTGCCGAAGCGGTTGAACGTCCCGCCGATGAACCCGGTCACGTTGCGACTGGGTATGTCGAGAGTTCGAAGCATGACCGCCATCGCCGTCGAGTAGAATTCGCAGTGGCCGCGCCTGGACTCGAACAGGAAGTGTTCGAGCGGGGTAGGCGACGCGCCTGAGGGGCTAGCGAGATCGTACTGGTATTCCGTGCGCAGGTGGCCCTCGATGCGACTCGCGATCGTGGCGGGGTCGGAGGCATCGCCAGCCCAACTGCGGGCGAGCTGCCCGACTCTTTCGGGTAAGCCCGGCGGCAACGTCAGATAGCGACCACTGTCAGGCAGGCCAGAGGCGACCAGTGGCGTTACGCCGCTCGGCATCGCGTAAACGCGATAGCGCAGGCCGCGCTCGTCGAAACGCGAATACTCGAAGTCCCCCTCACGACCGCGCGTGATCTCGGTGTGGTTGCCGATCAGTCGTTCGCTGGTCCCCAGCAGCTCGATCGATCCCGCCCCACTGGGAAGGAAAATCACGGGCGGTTTGATCGGTTGCAGGTCGATCACCATCAACTCCGGACCGACCTCGTGGATCGCCGGGTCCAGCCACACGCGGTCGTTCACCACCGGCGCGTCGACCTGCGTCTTGTCGCGACGCCAGCTCATGCCGTCGTAAGAATCGAAGGCCGCGCCGCGCAAGTAGAGCGGTATCCGGGGCGGAGGGTCATCGGGCAACGTCGCTGGGAAGACTCGCAGCGCGATGGTCGAGTCCGCGCGTAAGCGACCGACCTTGCCGAGGTCGACCCGATCCGAAAAACCGATCATGCGCTCGCTGCGGCCCTGATTGAGCAGCAAGAGCGACAGGCCCACCCGCGGAAAGAAGACGAACAGAAGCGCCGTGAACAGAAAGATCGGGATCGCGAGCGAGCACGTCGCCAGCAAGAAGCGTTTGCTGACGACGCGTCGACTTCGGAGGATGCGGGGAACGTCGACGGGAAGTCCGCTGCGGTCGCGCGCGCCCTGCCGATAGTTGCCCTCCACCTCACGCCGCAGGTGACTGAGCACCAGCGCGCCCGGAGCGACCAACAGAAACCCGATGAAACACAGGCCGTAGGCCATGCCACCGCCCAGCACCGTGCCGGCGATCAGATGCAGCAATGCCAAGAGTACGATCTGTTGGTCGTGAGCGGCGCCGCGACGCGTCGCGATGCGAAGGATCTGCAATCCAGCCGCGAACTCCACCGCGACCTGCACCACGTCGTGGCCGGTGAATAGACGGAAGGCCTGAACGCCGAGCAGTAGGAGCGAGCCAACCACGCTGCCGCGACGGCGTAGGGGGTGCCCCTGGAGCCGCTCGGGGATGACCATCGCGAGCACCAAGCCCACGCCCAAGACGATCACGACCACGCGCTCGAGGCCCCCACTCGTGAGCAATGCCAACATCCCGAGCGCCGCCAAGGCGTCGGTCATGACCCGGTGGATGCGACCGAACCTCATGTGCCCGTCCTTTTCAGCCTCGCCGGCCTCTCGCTGGGTCGCGCGGGAATGGGACGGGCCTGCTCTTCCTCGGCGCGCGGCGGCACGGGCTCGAGCAGAGCGAGGAAGCGCAGCACCGGATCGGCGCCGACAGCCGCATCTGCCACCACGATATCTCCGCTCGTGGTGCGCACGGATACGCGGTCCCCCCGCTTGAGGTGAGCCACGGCCTTGGACGCGACGTCTCTGATGCGGAGTTCGAACGCTACGAGCCATTCTTTGCTGGGAGAATGGGACGGTGGTTCGTCGTCGACGCTCAGGCGGACCTCCTGTTCCGCCTCGCGCGCCCGCTCCATCACGACGGTCTGGTGCACGCTCTTGCGCCAGTAGATGTCGCGAACGTCGTCTCCCTCGCGGAACGGGCGCACTGTCAGAATGTCGTGCCCGCGCCCCGCCTCGAGTACCCCATGGCCGGCGAGGGCACCGCTGGCTGTTTTGGGAGGGAGCAGGACGGCGTCGACGGCGGGGTAGATGATGAGCTCACCTTCCGCGGCCAGGTCGCGCGACTTTTCGAACAAACCAAACGGAAACCGCGTGGCGATCCGGAATCCGACGTGCTTGTCCCGCCCGCGGCGAGCTGGTGTGCGCCGGTAAGCCGCCACCTGCGCCGAGCCCGGGCTGATCTTTAGAAAGAAGCAGCGCTTGTCCGCCGGTTGGCCCGCACGCAGGTCCTCGATCTCGATCGCGTAGCTCGGGATCTTCGACTTGTGATTGTGCACCTCCACTTCGACGGTGTGCGGGCGGTTGACCTGCGCCCGTGGCGGAAGCCGGCGCACGACGGTGAGCTCACGTAAACTCATCTCGCTCATGACGCTGGAGACGACGATGAGGGACAGCAACATCCCCAGCAGGAGGTAGAGCAGGTTGTTGCCGGTGTTGATGGCGGCGAAACCCACGCCGAGCGTGATCAGAATGAAGTACTTGCCCTCGCGCGTGACCTTCAGCCGTCGCGGCAAGCTGAACCAGGCGCGTCGGCCAGAAGCGGCGGGTTCGGAAACCCTGGGGCGGCTGGGCGTAGCTTCTGCCACGGTCGCCTCAGAGCGGCACGGGAACCCTCGCGACCACTTCGCGCAGTGCCGTCTCCGCCTCTTCGCGACTCGGCGCGTAGCCCTCGGAGTGTGCGGCCAGGCGCACTCGATGGGCCAACACCGGCACGGCAAGCTCGTGGATGTCGTCTGCCACGCAGTAGGTGCGGCCGTGGATCAACGCCCGAGCTCGCGCCGCTCGCGACAGACTCTTGGCCGCTCGCGGGGACGCGCCCAGAGCCATCGTCCCGCTGGAACGCGTCGCGCCAATCAACGCCTGCAAGTACGTCGCCAGTGAGTGCTCGATGCGAACAGTCGCCAAGTCGCGATGCAGTTGAACGAGCAGGTCCGGCGTCATCACCGGACGCACCTTCTCCACGCTGTCCGTCTCCGTCTCCAAGATCAGGCGCGTTTCGACCTGCGGCGGCGGGTAGCCGATGCTGATGCGCACCATGAAGCGGTCGAGTTGCGACTCCGGCAGCGGAAAAGTCCCCGCGAAGTCCTGCGGGTTCTGCGTCGCGAGCACGATGAACGGACTTGGCAGCTCCAACGCCCGCCCATCCAGCGAGACCTGCGAATCGTTCATCGCCTCCAGCAGGGCAGACTGCGTGCGCGGACTTGCCCGATTGATCTCGTCGGCCAACAACACGTTCGCGAAGATCGGCCCTTTTCGGATTTGGAATTCACCGCGTCGCTGATCGAAGATAGAAACGCCGAGTAAGTCACTCGGCAGCAGGTCGCTGGTGAACTGCACACGATTCATCTCCGCGCCGATGGCGCGTGCTATGGCTCGTGCGAGGGTCGTCTTTCCAACGCCCGGAACATCCTCGATCAGGACGTGCCCACCGGCCAGCAACGCTATGATCGCCAGTTCGACGGCATCGGGTTTGCCCTCCAGCGCAAGCTCCACGGCTTGTCTTAGCTCCCGCAGCAGTTCGAGACGCTCTGCGTCGGCAGCAATGGCGGATGAGGACATCGGAAAACATCGTAGCACGGCGTTTTAGCGACGCGGTCTGGCGGAAGAAAGATGACCTCTGCCAAGGCTGGGGGGCCAGTCGAGTCAGCTTATTGAACGGACAGTGTGCACTGTGGCGGCGCTCTACGCGCAGCAGACGATCGCACTCGTAGCGATTGCTCGTGTGGTGGACTAGTCTCCGCGGGCTTTGAGCCAGGTCACTGCAATCAACGTCCACAAGGTGACTCGTTTGTTCGGTGCTACCGCTGCCCTGCGAGGTGTCAGCTGTCGCTTCGAGCCGGGGACGATTACGTTTGTTCAGGGCCCCAACGGCGCAGGAAAGAGCACGTTGATGGCGATCGTGGGGACGGTGCTCCGGCCGACGTCGGGTGTGGTGCGATATGAGCCCTTTGGTACCAACCGAAGCGCGGCCCGCAGCCACATCGGCTGGGTCGGCCACGACTCGCACTGCTATCGCGATCTGACGGGGAAGGAAAACGTCGAGCTCGCAGCTCAGCTGTTCGGGGCGTGCGATTCGGCACAGCTGACACGTACTTGCGACCGCGTCGGAGCCAGCAAGTTCTGGAACCAGGCGGTGGGCACGATGTCACGAGGGCAACGCCAGCGCATTGCACTCGCGCGTGCGCTCGTGCACGAGCCCAGCGTCTTGCTGCTGGACGAGCCGCTCAGTGGTCTAGACGCGGCGACGACCGCTCGTTTCGACGAGGTTCTCGTCGAGGAGCGCGATCGCGGGCGCATCGTGATCGTGATCAGCCATCGCGAAGGCTGGGCGGAGCGGGTCGGCGCGAACCATCTTCGGCTCGAGCGGGGCAGGGTGGTCGCTGAATGATCGACGCACTGCCCAGTCCCTCGAAATGAGAGAGCACGATTCTCGGCCGGCTTCGCCTCACCCCGCTTGGTGAGGGTGTGGCAAAGCCTCCGCCCGGGGGACTTTTCGGTCTGCATTTCCGGCGTTTCTCGATGGCGCTCCAGCCCCCGCCCCAAATATGAGCGACTCGCATTCGCGCTCGCTCGCTTGGACCGGAGCGCAAGTCGGCGACAGCACGGACCAGGGTCAGCCGTCGTCAGCAGTGAGCAGACGGACGAGTTCGCTCGGCACGGACGCGCCGTGTCCGAGACTGAAGATGCGAAGAGCGGGGTGCAATCGGGAGAGCTCAGCAGCGTTGTGCGGCGTGCTTTCATCGGCGGCCCTGGCGTTCAGCACCACGGCGACTGGTGCGCCGAGGGTCGTGGTCGTCGCCGTCAGTACTGCGCCTATGTCATGCAGAACACCGAGGCGGTCCGCGGCGACCAGGACCCACTCGCACGGCCGCAACCGCATGATGAGGTCGACATTCGTCAAGCCATCGTCCGTCAGCGGGCTGAACAGGCCGCCCGCCGTTTCGACCAGTGCGAGTTCGGAATCGGGCGCGCAGCCCGCCACCCAGGGAGCCACGCAGTCCAAGTCGACTGCGCGCCCTTCCAGGCGCGCTGCGAGATGCGGCGACAGTGCCTGCTCGAAGTGGTGCAGCGGCACTTTCCAGTCGTCTCCGCCGATGGTCCGGGCGTCACTCGTGGGCGCCTGGTAGCCGGACTCGATTGGCTTGAGCGCGAGCACCGAGCATCGTGCCGCGATCGCCACTCTGAGCGCGGAGGTGACATAGGTCTTGCCCACTTCCGTGCCCGTGCCAGCGATCAGGATACGGCGCATGCGGCCCTCGTTGCAGCGACCAGGCGCCGAACGGCCTCGTCATCGAAGTTGGCCTTCAGTGTTAATCTTAAGCGCGCCGTTCCGCTAGGTACGGTGGGGGGCCGGATGGGTTGGACCAGGATGCCCCGGTCGCGGAACGCCAACGCGGCGGCCAGCGCGCGGCGCTCGCTGCCGAGCACGATCGGGACGATTGGGCTGCCGCCTCGGGTGGTAACTTCCGACACGTCATCGACTCCGGCGTGGTAGCGCGCTACGACCGTTTGCAGCCGGTGACGTGCGGCCTCCGCGTCGATCACTTGCCGCAGGCGGTGAGCCAGTGCCTCAGCCAGCGCGGGGCTCACCGACGTGGAGTACACGAAGCTGCGGGCGCGATTGTACAGCCACTCGCGCAACGCAGCCGAACCTGCAACGCACGCGCCCTGCAGTCCGAACGCTTTGCCGAAAGCTGCGACCAACACGTCGGGCACCACGTTCCACTGTCCGCACAATCCTCGTCCGCTGGCGCCATGCACGCCGACCGCATGTGCCTCGTCGACGTAGAGGGCTGCCTTCGCTTCGTTGGCGACGGTTCTCAGGCTGCTCAGGTCTGGTTGGTCCCCATCCATGCTGAACACGCTCTCGGTGATCAACCAGCGGGTTCCCTCGCAAGGTGCCTGGAGCGCTCGGGCCGCAGCGGCGGTATCGCAGTGAGCGTACGTCACCACCTGGGCTTTCGAGAGGCGGCAGCCATCCACGATCGATGCGTGATTGAGTTCATCGGAAACGATGAGGTCGTCTGGGCCCGCCAGCGCGGCTATGGCGCCCACATTCGCGGCGTAGCCTGAGCTGAACAGCAGGGCGGCGTCGGTGCCTAGCCAGCGCGCGAGGTCCGCCTCCGCCGTGACGTGCGCTGCGTCGGTCCCATGGACCAGTCGGGAAGCTCGCCCTCCCCAACTTGCGGTGCTGCTGGGAAGCGGTGCGCTCGCGAGGCCGAGGTAGTCGTTCGTCGCCGCGTCGAGCCAGTCGACGCCAATTCGCTCTGCTGCCGCTCGCACCTCTTGCAGGGCACTCGGATCATCCGCGCGCAGCAAGTTCGCTTCCTCTAGCGCACGGAGCCGGCGGCGAAGCTCGCTCTGCATCGGCCCCGGTGTAGCAGGGCCAGTCTTTGACGACCAGCCGGGTTGACCGAGGCACTGAGCAGGTTTCACGTGAAACATCGTGCAGGTTTTGTCTGGGGTCAGCGCAGGGCGGCGCGCGGAGCGTTGCTTTGGGGTGGTGGGGTGCCGGCGCCTGAGCACTCGCGCCGACAGGTCTCGCCTCAGCGCTGGCCTGTGGCGCACCGTGATCTCCGTCACGCTCTCGTGGGGCAGGCGCTCCAGTCTTGGCGACGGATCTCCTGGGCGGTCGTACTCGCTTCACTCTTGGACGAGCACTCGCAAACCGCCCAGCGGGACTTCGCCCAGGCCGCGCCTGGTGTTGCAGCTCCACGTCGGCCACCCCTCTTGCCCTGCAGAGGACACAGGCACTGCGGGCAGTTCGGCTCTCGGGGCAGGTCACCTGCCTCTCAGCGACCGTCTCACTCTTCCAGAGGCAGGTCACCTGCCGCTCAGCGACCGTTTCACTCTTCCGGAGGCAGGTCACCTGCCTCTCAGCTACAATTTCACTGTTTCAGAGGCAGGTCGCCTGCCCACCAACGACCACTTCACTCTCCTGCAGGCCGGTCACCTGCCCGCCGACGACCATTCACTCTTCTGGAGGCAGGTCCACCTGCCCACGAACGACCGTTTCACTCTCCCGGAGGCTGATCGCCTGCGCTGCAACTCACGTCGGCCGCTCTCCTGCCCCTGCGTCCACCCCCTTTTTGCGGCCACGCAACAGCACCACAACGACGGCAGCCTGCGGCGTGGCGCCTGAACGGGTCGGAGCACGCCCCTCACCCGCCTTTGCTTCGGGGCGCGTGTGGGTCTGACCCCAATCGCTGCTCCGGTGCAGTCTGCCCCACGGACCGGCTGCGCTACCACTGAAGCCGGCCCCCTCGTCCGCGGTTGGCCTGCCAGCAGCGAGTGCCTCCCGCCATCTGGAGTTCGGCGGTCTTCCCGTGGCCAGACGCCCGAGTTGGTCTCTCGGCAGTAGACGGCGTGGAGCCCGGCGCCGCCGTCGCTGACCCTGGCCCAAGCGACCCAACTGGGACGTTCTCCCGGCGCTCGAGTAGCACCCAGGTGGGGTTCGACTTCGGCTTCCTGTCTGGCCACGCGCCAACTCGCTCGCTCTCCGGCGGGGCTCATCGAGGCCTGGCCAGCCCTTGCCGCTCGGGCCAATTCTGCCGAGCCCCTGGCTGTCGTCGCTGCGCCGCAGCTCACGCCTTCGAGGCTTCGGCTCGCCGCAACGCTCACCCGCTTCGCGGCGGCCCGTCCCGCCTGCAACCGGCAGCTTCTGGCGTCTCGGCGACTCCCGCGCACATTGAGTCCGTCACTAGCACTTCGGGGCTTCTTCCTGAGCTGTTGGCGGTCCGCCATGGACCTCGCCCCCCCGGCGGGGAAGTGGAGGCAGCCGCCCATCCTAGCTGGCTCCAAGAGCGACAGCTCTGGAACCCTCACCAATGTTTCACGTGAAACGTCTTCGACCAGAGCCCACTTCGCGGCCACGAGACGGCGGCTCTGCGCGAGTTCTCGGCTATCCGAAAGCGGCGACACTTCGCCCACCTGCTCCGCCCACGCTTCACAGCCGGCCACGGACACACCGGGGTGAGACCCCACGCGTCGAGCGCAGCGCGCACACGCCCAAACCGCTCCCCAAGCGCCTCGGTGCAACCCCCCGGGCAAGGCAGCCGTCGCGCTTCCACTCCCCGGGTCAGGCGCGCTCCACGAACCGCAGGGAAGTCTCCGTCACAGGATCGAACGCCGAGCGAGACGCGCCTGCCGGCACAACGGGCAGGCCGCTCCGCAGAGCTCGCCCGCTCCGGAAAGCCATCCAGACACGACGAGACCAGCACTGTGTGGTTCTCGGAG
>JBNKHV010000180.1:0-2877 GCA_050290545.1 Polyangiaceae bacterium
GGCTGGGGTTATCTCTGCGTGAGCGAAACGCGGAACTGGAGCAGTCGCGAAATCTCGAAAAGGAGGAATGGTGATGACACGACGCATCGGAAAAACCGTAATCATCGAACCAGAGGTCGGCGGAGTCTGCGAGATATGCGGCGCCCGTGAGGAACTGCGGCCTTACGGGCCCAACGGAGAGAACGTCTGCTTCGACTGCGGCATGCGGGATGAGGGCGCCGCTCGCGAGCAGTTCGCCGGGCGCATACTGGATGCCGCTCTGTCGGACGAGGCGAACTGATGGCGGAAGCAATCGCTACCAGCAGATTCCGAGTCGACTACGAAGAATGGTACTCGTGCGACTCGCACGCGGGGATCAAGGATTGCGATCTCCCCTACGCCAAGGCGCTCCGGAAACTTGGGAGGTGAGAAAATCGACACGAGGAGTCGCTTTCTTCCTTGTGTATGCGGCACTAGTGCCGTATACCTAGGGCATGAGCAACGCACACAGCACGGGAATGGTCATCTTCAACATCAAGACCGGCGAGGAGCGCCCTGCTACCCGGGAGCACCTTGCCGCCTGGGACAAGGTGAAAGGGAACCGCCGCATCATCCTGGTGGACGGCGCCCCTCACTTCGTCACCCGGGCCTGGAGCTGACCACCACGGGGCCCTTCGGGGCCCCGTCCCACACCAATCCACCTAGAAACCATGCCTAGACCCGCATCCGACAGCGCCATCACCGTACTCCGCTCCGCACTGGCTGGGCCGTATCCGGCCGTCCGGGATGCTGCCCGAGCCGTGATCTCCCGGGCGCTCCTACAGCCTACACTCGGGGCCGCCTGCGAGGAGCTCGGGGTGAGCCGGAGGGCCTTCGAACGCCTCCGAGCCGACTTCCCAGAAATCGACACACGACCCGAAAAAGGGTCTTGAGTACGCGTCACTAGTGCCGTATATAGAGAATGTGAGCAACGGCGCTCACGAAAAAAGCCCCGCGGTGCTGGAACACCCGGGGCATAATCAGAACCGAAAGGACCGATTCCGATGAGCAACGATAGCACATTCCGGGTGAGCCTCGACAATGGCCGAACCTACGACCCAAGCGACGCGCAGCTCTCGGAGCATTGGGATGTACTTACCGAGGCTATGGATCCAGAGGCGCGCGAGGCGACGCATGCAGCCGTCGCCCCGTGCTCGCATGGCGAATTCGTCGCGGAATACCTACGACGCGCGCCAGCGGACCTGGTGATCGGTTGACCCCCACCGCCCGCCCTTCGGGGCGGGCAACTCGAGACCGTCATGAGCCAACGCCACACACACTCAGTAGTCACACCCGACGGCCGGATTCGGGGGGCTTGTGGGGTTTGTAAGGGTGGGGGAGGGGTGATCACAAATGGCAAAGACCCCGCCACCTTCTCGGCAGCGGGGTCTTTGTAAGCGGTGTTAGTTGGTTACCTGTCGTCGTCAGATCCGGTCGCGTTCTTTTGGTCCGGCGGGAAGGCTACCACGACACCACTCGGCGTGGACTCACGGGCCAGCTCCGGGTGCCAAAAGTGATCCGACGGGATCTTGCAGCGCTTACCGATTTGGATCACCAAGCGCCTGAACAACGACCCGCCTGTTGCCGTGTAGACGTGAGGCGCGCCGCCGCTTGGAGTGATGACTATGTCCTCACCATCGATGACAGCGGACGAGCCGCTTGAGTTCACGACTTGTGCAATGATCTCGATCGAGATCGATTCCCCTTGCATTGTCGCCTTAGCTCACGCGGCTTGGGGACACATGTAGGCGATTTGCTCAAATGGTAGCTTCGAGAAGGCAACCATCGACGGCTCGTCGCTGCGCTCCTTGAGAGCGTGCTTTGACACGCAGCTATAGAAATACTGCCCGTCCTCGCTCTGGCTGTAGAACTCGCCCCACGTTTCGCTGTCGGCCGTTTGCAGCAGGCCCCTGATGTGGCCGACGTGCTCAAGATTGGCGCGAATGGTCTTCGCTAGGCCATCCTCAAAGGCCCGCATCGCATCCTCTTTGGTGACGCCTTGGGCGATGTAGTCGACCTCCATGCCCTGCGCGTACCAAATCCCGTCCTCTTCGAGGACCATCACGCGCAGGTCACCGAACCCAACGGTGTGAGTACAACCGTCGTCGTGGTTCTTCGTGATATGAGCTGCTTCCGCCATGATCTACCCTCTCCTTCCCCCCCCTGGGAGTAATCCCCATTAGCCAAGCGTCCAGGCGCCACCTGTTCAGGTGGCCCCGCACTTCGGCCATTCGACGTTAGGCATGACTAATGGAAAATTGGAAGAGGGAAAAGTTCCCACGGGGCGCTCTGCTCCTCGCCCGGAAGCACCCACGGCGGCCGTCTCAGCGTCGCCAGACCCTGTCCGTCCGGTACTCCGGCGGAGGTTTCAGCGGCGCGAACCAACGCGAAAGGCTCGGCTCTGGCCAACTCGCGTTCGGTGGCCCGCCGTTCTGCCGCGCGAATGCCTCGGCGAGCATGACCGTGTTCTCCTGGTTGACCAGCGCCAAGGCGTTCGTGTCATCCCGGCTCTTTTGCAAGGCGGTGACCTGATCTTTGAGTCCGCGCAACTCCGCGCGCATGGCGGGGACATCTGCCTCGGCCAGCGCGTGGCGGAGTCCCTCAGCCTCTTTTCGAAGTTGAGAGATCTCAACCTTGGCAGCGGCGACCTCTTCACCTGTCGGAGACGGCGGGACGGGCTTGAGGACCACGGCCAGGACGCTACCGATTGCCGTGATGATTGCGACCCACGATTTTGCGTCGACAGACCGCGTCAGTTTCGGCGGTGGCTCCTGAGAGCTGTCGTTGAGCCTGACCCCGAGCGTGCGTCGCGGCGGGGGATCCGTGGGCTCGTGTCCGGGGTGGTTTCGGCGGGGGTCA
>JBNKHV010000181.1:0-26357 GCA_050290545.1 Polyangiaceae bacterium
CATTCACTCGCTGCTCGTCTCGCTTGATCCTCTCGGTGAACGTGTAAACACCGATGTAGTCATCGCGCGACACGCTGTTGGAGCCGCGACGATCTACCAGGAACGTTTCGACGAAACGGGTGCGTGGGGCGTACACGCCGATGGAGCGGCTCAAGTCCATCGGTAACATGGTGCGCATCAAACTGCGATCCATCTGCGAGGGTGCCAGCAGCGCCCAATCCGACTCCGCCGGCATGCCGAGGACCGGGACGTGATAGTCGTCATCCTCAGCGGCTTGCCACAGTTCGAGCGACAACCCCTTCTGCGCGAAGTAGCGCGACGATTCACCTCGCACCTTCACACCTGCTCGCGTGCACAAGGTAGCTGGACCCTCCATACGAGTGCGGCCGTCTGCACCCGGCTCGAAGAACAACGCGCTACTGGAGCGAAACTCTCGACTGTCGGTGTCGATGGGCTCGTCGCCGTGACGCTCAATCAGCACGATGGGCAGGTTGGATGAAAAGTCAGCGGCCGCAAACTCGAGCGCGACGTACGTCTGGGCTCCGTACAGCTGCTCGCCGGTGGTTTCGTCGATCCACAGCGCACGAATCAGCGTCGTTTGCTCGATGGCGATGGGTTCGGAATACGGCGCTGAGCTCGGAGTGGGCAGACTGCCGTCCAGCGTGAAGTACAACGAACCCGCGCCGTCGGGCGCGGCCAAAGACACCAGCTGCTGTGACCGGAAGCCGCCGCCGGGCGGCGAGAAGCTCGGCCCCGATGCGATGACGACGGGCTCAACCGGGACGTCGAACGCGTCTTTGGGGGTGGTTGAATCACCGTCCGACGCCGCGTCGTCGGCGCAGCCCATCGCCAGATTCAACGCCACGCAGACGACCAAGCCTTGCCTGTGCCGCCTCCACGCAATCGGTCGCTTTCGGCTCAGCACGATGGGCAAGGTTAGCGCGAAGTCTCGAGAATGCGAAGACTTGCTGCGATGGGCGGCGCGTCCGTACGCCGCAATTGGCACGAGATGCTTGCCCCCGGCAGCTCGAGTTGGTCACCCACATGCCCCGGCAGTGCTATGACCCGCGCCCATGCGTTGGTGGCCAGATGGCGGCTTGTGGGAAGAAGCCGACTTTCTCAGACTCTGGGGCGCCCAGGCGATCAGCGCGATCGGCAATCGCATCACCCGCACGACACTGCCCGTCTTGGCGGTCCTGTTGGTTGGCGGCTCACCCGTCGAACTCGGCATCCTCTCCGCGATCAGCGTGGCGCCCGGCGCGCTGGTCGCGCTCTTCAGCGGAGGATTCGTGGACCGTTCGGCAAAGCGACCGATCCTGGTCGTCGCGGACCTCGCCCGCGCGGCGCTGCTGCTGACAATCCCGCTGGCTGCGTGGTGGGGCATGCTGTCGATGACTCAACTCTACGGCGTGGCGGCTCTAGCAGGAGTTGGCAGCGCACTGTTTCAGGTTACCGACAATGCGTACCTTCCAGCCTTGCTGAGTAGCGAGCAGCTCGTGGAGGGCAACAGCAAGCTGGAGAGCACCGAAGCCATCGCCGAGATCACGGGCCCCGGGCTCGCTGGCGTGTTGATCCAATGGTTGACCGCGCCGCTCGCGATCGTCTTCGATGCGCTGAGCTTCGTCATCTCCGCCGCCTTGCTCTCGCGCATCCGACGCCCCGAGACGCCCGCGGCCCGAGATGCCGACAGCCATCCCTGGGGAGACTTGCGCGCCGGACTACGCACCATCGCCAACACACCCACCGTGCGCCCGCTGTTGGTAGCCTCAGCCATCTCCACCGCTTCCTGGGGATTCTTCTTCGCCCTGTATGCCTTGCTGGTCATGGACGACCTGGGCGCCAGCCCAAGAACGTTTGGCCTCATCATCAGCGTCGGCGGAGTGAGCGCTCTGGTGGGCAGCGCACTCGCTGGGCGCATGACGCGACGTCTCGGTTTCGGCCCCGCGATGATTCTCACCTTGGCGGTCGCGCAACTCGTCGCATTCTGTGTACCCGCGGCAGCTTGGGTGCACGGCGCCTACCCCGAAAGCCCGTGGCTCCCGATCGCGCTGCTCGTCGTCGCGCAGTTGTTTGGGGACGGCTTTTTGGTGGCCCACGAGGTGCTCGCGGTCTCGTTGCGGCAGACGGCACTCCCGCGCGCGTTCTTGGCTCGTGCCAACGGCGTCTTCGTGGCGGTGCACGGTTTGCTCTTGCCACCGAGCGCGCTCTTGGCCGGAGCGATCGCCGAACTACTGGGAGTCGAGGTCGCGTTGTGGCTCGGAATGGCCTTCGGACTGCTGGCCCCGTTTTCGCTGCTTCCGCTGCGGGAGCTGAAGCACCTGCCGCCGAGCCTCTCGTCGGCGACGGGTGCTTCAGAGACAGAAATCTGACACCCGCACCCGCACTCAGGGGGCGACGTACAGCAGTCGGTGGCGTCCGATGTCGAAGAAGACCTCCTCGAAACCTTCTTCACTGGTGAAGGGGTAGAGGTCGACGACCAGGCTGCGCGTGCCGACGCTGCTGCAGTCGTCAACCGGGTTCTGGATCAGGTGCAGCTCGGTTTCGGGGGTGCTTCCGGTAGTCGAGATCGGGTCGTAGCAGACGTCGAACTCATCGAAGCCTTGGCAAGCCCCTGAAACTTCGATGTTCAGGAGCCCGTCGTCGATGGCAACCGCATCGTGCACGTAGTCTTCCGACGAGTCGCGCCCAGCGGGACAGGGCTCGATGACGATCAGCGGACAGGCGATCTCCGTACAGGCGGTGATCACCCCATCCACGCACGAGCATTGGTTGCAGCTATCCGGATCCGGCACTGAAGAGCCGTTCTCGTAGACGACTCCGCGAACTTCACAAGAGCCGGCCGCGAGACACTGCGCCTCGCCATCCACGCACTGGCACACTTGTCCGTCGACGTCGACCTCGCTGCCGTTGGGCAGGGGCCCTCCGTCTCCGTCGCAGACCGGATCAGGACAACCCGAGAAATCGCAACGCACTTCGCCGTTCGAGCACGTGCACGTGGTGCACGCGTCCGCTCCCGCGAAGGAGTCTCCCTCGTCGTATTCGTCGCCGTCGTAGACGCAGCTCTGGCAGCCGATCGACACACAGGCGACGTCACCGTTGTCGCAGAAGCAAGATTCGCAAGAGCGGTCGGATGGGACGGTATCGCCATCTTGGTAGCTCTCGCCGTCGACTTCACAGGCACAGGCCATGTCGGTGCAAGACACCTGGCCGTCCTCGCATGAGCACTCGTTGCACGCGTCCTCAAACACCTCGCCGTCCTGGTAGACGTTGCCTTCGTACTCGCACGATGCCGGACCACAGGCCTTTTCGGTGCAGCTGACTCGGCCACCATCGCACTGGCAGACGTTGCAGTCGTCGTTGAAGAGGTCGCCGTCTGCGTAGGTACGGCCATCGTACTCACACGTTTCTTGGGCGCAGCCGATCTCCAAGCAGAAGACCTCACCTTCGTCGCAGACGCAGCTCTCGCAGCTGCGCCCACTGGGCACCTCATCACCGTCGTCGTAGCGGTCGCCGTCCACGACGCACTGTGCCGGATCTTCGCAATCTCTATTGGTGCAGCGCAGCGTACCCCGGTCGCACTCGCACTCATTGCAGCCCAATTCGAACGTGTCGCCGTCTTCCAACCAATCATCCCCATCGAGCTCACAGCGATCGTCATTGCAGGCCATCTCCGTACACTCGATGGCCCCATCGTCGCAGCGGCAGGTGTTGCAGCTGACCTCGAAGCGTTCGCCGTGCTCGATGACCTCACCCCGGTCGAGCTCACAGTCGGCGGGCTCGGTCGGTTCACACACCTGTTCACAAGAAAGCTTGCCATCATCGCAGCTGCAACTCTCGCAATCCGCCGTGCGCGTCGCGCCATCGGAGAGCCACACCCCGTCCTCCACTTCGCACGGGTCGCCTTCACCCGGTACGTCGACGTCACAATCCGCCAAGGTACAGGCGAGGTTGCCGCCCTTCTCACAGCTGCAGGTATTGCAACCGTCGTCGAGGGAGTCCCCCACCTCGAGCTTCTGGCCTCCCACACTGCACCCCTCGCCCGAGTTGAACGATATCCCCCCGCACGCCGCGCTGGTCAGAGCCGCCAAGGCAACTCCCAACGTGCACACGACCCGACGCTTCCAGTTTCTGCAATAGTCTTCAAACACGGTTCTCTCCCAGTGGCCACGAGCAGCAGCGCACCACGCACACTGCACCGAGCGTGCCAACCGTCTCACCCCTCGCAACCGGCAACCTGGTCCGGCAATGGCGCGCAACACGTTGATTCTGCGCCGATTCCGGACCTGTGCCATCGTGTGCCATCGGTGCCAGATGCGCCCCGAGCGTCACGATCCTGGCCATAGCCGCTTCCATGACCTTCGAGCACAATGAGGCGCATGCGCTTGATGACCTACAACATCCTCACGGGCGGGCTCGACGGCCTCGATAGCAGCCGCTGGTCGCTCATCGTCGGGCTCATTCGCGAGGCGAAGCCCGACATCCTGGTGCTCAACGAGTGCAACCACTTCGAGCTCGAGCGCAATCGCAACTTCCACCGCATGGAGCGGGAGACCGACATGCACGGGATCCTGGCGCCGGCAGAAACGGGTTTCCACGTCGCGATCTTTGCTCGTAACGCGCACTTCATCGAAAGTCGCAATACCAGTCATTCCTTTCATCATGCGATGTTGGAAACCCTGATCTGGTGGCAAGGCCACGAGATCAGGGTGGTAGGCGTTCACATGTGCCCTTTCGGGGGCATCAGTCGTGCCCAGGAAGCCGAGTACTTGACGCGATTCTCCAAAGAGGACGAGTGGGTGTTCGTCGCTGGGGACATGAACTCGATCAGCCCACGCGACGTGTCTCGAGTAAACATGGATGGCTGGGCCCAACGCCGAAAGTCGCGGCACCTCGTACCCGGCACGTTGGACGTCGACACACGAGCGATGTGCATTTTGGAGGGGTCCGGGTTGGTGGATCTGGGAGCGAAGGCCGGAATCAACGACGTACCTACCGTGCTGACTCCGCTGCGCTCCGACCACGACACCTACCGCTTGCGCATCGACTACGTCTTCGGCAACCAGCGCGTGGCTGAACGGCTTCAATCGGCACGGGTGCTGACCGGCGATGCCTCGAACCGCGCGTCGGACCATTACCCCGTGATCGTCGACGTGGACTTGGAGACCGGCCGCAGCGCGAGTTGAAGCGCTTCGAACGACTGACCGCGCGATGACGAGAAGCAGCGTCCTTGCTTGCTGTGGGCAACTCGGCGCGCCCGGCGCCTGCTTCCCTACCGAAATGCACCGTTTCGCGACGTAAACCCAGCTCGCTACCCAAAGTGGGGCTAGGCTTGGATATGTGCGGGGAGTCGTGAGCAAGGAGAACGCACGCTGGCTGCCATGGCGGTCGATGAAGCTTGCTGCGGGCGTCGGCATCTGCTTGTCGCTGCTGGTCTCGCTCGCGTTGGCGGATGAGGCTGCCAAAGACGACGGCCCAGTGCCCCAGCCGACTCCGAACACGCCCACCGCCGGGACGACGCAAGTCCCGGAGGCATCCCGAGGGGCGTCCGTCGATGCCGATTCTCAGGCTCTGGGAGCCAAGGACCTTTGCCCATGGCACTTGCGGGTAGACGGAGATTGGATCCCGTATTGTCGCAATCTGAGACTCGGCCCACGACGCACCCACATTCGCCGCGCCGTGATCGTCTTGCACGGCAAGAACCGCAATGCCCGCGAGTACTACGCGGCCCTGGAGCGCATCGCGACCGAGGAGGGTGCTCTCAGCAGCACGATCCTGCTAGCCCCCCAATTCACCACTCAGCCGGACTTGGCACAGGCGCCCCGACGCCATCAGCTCGCCTACTGGTCGCGCGACGGGTGGAAGAGCGGCCACCGCGCTCTGAATGGACAGCGCACGTCGTCGTTCGAGGTCATCGACCGCATCCTCAAGCGACTCGTCGATCAGAACCCGAACCTGCAGCAGATCGTGATCGCCGGACACTCGGCAGGAGCCCAGTTTGCCCAACGGCACGCCGCGAGTCGACACGTGGACATGCAAGCGTCGGGAGTCCCGCTCCGCTACGTCGTGGCCAACCCGGGCTCGTACATGTACCTGAGCAAGAGACGCCCCTCCTCGACCGCGGACTGTCCGGAAACCTTCAACGACTACATGTACGGCGCCGACGACAACGCCGTGCAGTACTTCGAAGGTTTGGGCCTCGAGACTATGAAACAGCGTTTCGCCCAACACCCGGTGCACCTGCTGCTGGGCAACCGTGACACCGATCCGAACGACACCGACAGCAGTTGCGAAGCCAGGGCCCAGGGCGCCCACCGTTTCGAGCGCGGACAACAGTTCTTCGCCCAACTATCGAGTGAGCAGGCGCAAGCCGGTCCCGACGCGATCACCTACAAGACGTCCCTGCACGTCATCAACGACGTCGGACACGACTTCAGTCTGATGTTCGACTCCAAGTGCGGCCGTTCCGTGCTGTTCGGCGACGGGCGTTGTCCCGTACCCGCTTCCTTCGCAGAAGCGAAACGCATCCCTCAACGCTGACGGCGCTTTTTCACTTTCGCAGAATGATGTGAAAGCCGCGATCGGTTTCCACGACGTAGCTGAGCTGGTTTCTCTCCAGCGCGAACGCCGCGTTCGCAAACTCGGGCGCCAGCTCGTCCATACTCACTCGACCCAGGGAGTCGTCCTTCGCATCGTTGTACTCGCCGGACACGGAAGACCACGAAGCTCCCCCTTCGAGCGCCTGAAGCGCCTCCAGAGCACGTAGACACGCCTCTTCTGGTGAGCGGGTGGCTCCGCGAGGATCTGCCAGCTCGGCATGCCTGACGAGTATGTGGCGGAGCTCGATCTTCGCTGGCGCGTCCGAACGAGGTTCGCGTTCCGCGCGCGCGGCCTCCAAGCACTGCTCCGCTTGGGACAATTGCTGCGCCTCCGGCTCCGGCGCACTGGGCGCTGGGGTATTCGAGCTACATGCCAACGACAACGAGGGGACGAGAAGCCAGCGCCACATGTTGGAAACTCTACAGTACGTTGGCGTGAGCCGTCGAGCGCGAAGGGCCCGTGATGGCGAGCCTGGGACCCAATCAGGGTTGCACTCGACGACCCAGTTTTGCGACGACTCAGCGCCGACGACTCAGCACCGGGGCAACTCAGCGCTTCTTGCCGGTGGATGCCGGCGCGCCGTCTCTGGAGAAATGCAGCGCATGCAGCTTGGCGTACAGGCCACCTTTGGCCAGCAGTTGGGCGTGGGTGCCCTGCTCCGCGACGCGACCCTTGTGCAGCACGATGAGGCGGTCCACAGCCTGAATCGTGCTCAGCCGATGGGCGATGATCACGGCGGTGCGCTCTTTCATCAACTCTTCGAGCGCCTTCTGCAAACGCGCTTCGGTGTCCGAGTCGACGCTGGCTGTCGCTTCATCCAAGATCAAGATGGGCGCATCTCGATACAGCGCGCGCGCAAACGCTATCAGCTGACGCTCGCCCGCGGAGAAGTTGCCACCGCGCTCCTCCACTCGGGTCTGCAGCCCGTTTTCGCGCTGAGCAAAGAGCGCATAGGCATCGATGCGCCGCAGCACCTCCTCCACCCGCGCCATGTCCGGCTCCTGCCCGGCAGCGATGTTCTGAGCGATCGTGCCTGGGAAGAGAAACACGTCCTGAGGAACGACCGCGAACTGCGCTCGTAGCTCATCGCGCCCGACGCCCGTCACATCCTTGCCGTGGACACGCACGTGGCCCGACTCCGCGTCGTACAGGCGCAAGAACAACGACGCGATCGTCGTCTTGCCGGACCCAGTTGGCCCCACCAGAGCGATCTTCTCCCCCTTCTTGGCATGCAAGCGGATGCCGTCCAGCACCTGCACGCCCTGCTTGTAGGAGAAGTCCACGTCGTCCAACTCCAACGCCCAATCCGGATTGCCATCGACCGGATGGTCACCAATCGGCGCATCTCGCTCTTTCTCGTCGAGCAGGGCGAACACGCGCTCCGCGCCAGCCATCGAACTTTGCAGCACGGTGTAGCGTTGCGCCAACGCACTGATCGGTTCGAAGAACTCCTTCAGGTAGGCGTTGAATGCGACCAACGCGCCGAAACTGACGGGGTGAAAGCCAACGGACCAGAGAATGCTCGCCAGCGCGATCGCCATCACCATCTCAATCGCCGCATCCTGCATGGCGTCGTACTTGATGGAGCGAATGTTGGCGTCGCGATAGGCAGCGTTGATCTCGTCGAATTCGTCGGCAGCGGCTTGCTGTTGATTGAACGCCTGCACGACGGTCATGCCCGAAACCTGCTCGTTCATGGTCGCGTTCATGCGGGCCGTCTTCGCACGGATCTCCCGAAACGCCTCGCGATGGCGCTTGCGCACCTCCCGCACCAAAATCGCGACGGGCGGCACTGCCACGAAGGCGATGATGGACAGTTGCCAATCGAGGCTCAGCATCATCACCACGATGCCCATCAGCTTGAGCACGTCGGTGACGATGGCGAACGCGTCCGTGGAGGCGAACTCGAGCAGCGCGTCCGTATCGTTGGTGACCCGAGTCACGAGCCTGCCCACTGGCTGCCGATCGAAGAATCTGAGCGGCAGGGTGTGCAGAAAGCCGAAGATGTGACGCCGCATGTCCCCCACGGTGCGGGCTCCGAGCAGCTGGGTGGCGTAGATGCGACCGATCTGCAGGAGTTGCTCGCTGACGACGACCCCGGCGAACACGGCGGCACCTCGGAACAGCACGTCGGGGTTCTTCGCCATCACTCCGTCGTCGATCGCCCACTTCATCACCAGCGGGCGCACGAGCGTCAGAGCGGAGACGACGAGCCCCAGGCTCAAGCCGAAGAACAACAGGCCCTTGTGGGGAGCCACGAAAACCCACAATCGCCGCAGAAGGTGAGCGTCGTAGGCGCGCCCGAGGGTCGCCTCCTCGTGGAACTGACGGAGGATCTCCTCCGTGCGTTTGGCCTGCTTGGAGCTGCTCATGGGGGCGCCCCCACCGCCGACATCTCCAGACTGCCCAAGTCCTCCAAGGCGCTCTCGACGCGCTGCTCTTCCGCCACGGAGGCGTACAGCCCCCCCGCTCGAATCAGCTCTTCGTGCGTGCCCCGCTCGGCGATACGCCCCTCGTCCAGCACCAGGATCGAATCGCAGCGCTTGGCAGCCGCAACCCGGTGGGTGATCAGGACCACACTGCGTTTCTGCCGCTGGCGGTCGATGGCCTCCAGAATGGCTGCCTCGGTGCGAGCGTCCACGGCGCTCAGCGGATCGTCGAGCACCAGGATCCGAGGCTCACTCACCAACGCGCGCGCGAGCGACGTGCGCTGCTTCTGGCCCCCCGACAGCTGCACCCCTCGCTCGCCGACGACCGTATCGAAGCCTTGAGGCAGCGTTGCGATCTCCTCTCTGATTTGGGCTTCGTCGGCCGCAGCGAGCACCGTGGCGCGCGCCGCTTCCGAGTCGGGCTCTTTCAAGACGTAGGCGACGTTGCGTCCCACCGTGGTCGAAAACAAAAACGGGTCTTGTTGGGCGTAGCCCACCGACCTTCGTACGTCGGCGAGGGCGAGGTCGCAGATGTCGACACCGCCCAAGAACACCGAACCGCGAGGCGTGTTCTGCAAGCGCGCGAGCAGCAAGGCCAGCGTGCTCTTGCCGGCGGCGGTGCGACCGACGATCGCCAACGAACCACCGGGTGGCAGATCGAAACTGACGTCGTGCAGAACCTCTTTGCCCGGATAGCTGAAACTCAGATGCCGCACCTCGAGCTCGAGCGGACCTGCGGGCAGCGCCGCGTCACCGTCGACGATATCCGGTTGGGTGTCGAACAGAGCTTTGACGCGGGAGTAGCCGGCGCGGCCGCGCTGCACGACGCTGATCAAGAAGCCCAGCGAGATGAGCGGCCAAGTCAGCCGTGCGAGCGCGCGAAAGAACGCCAGAAACGACCCCGCGTCGAACGTCGGATCCGTCAACACCAGGTGACCGCCGTACCACAAGAGCACGATCACACCGACGGAGCTGAACATCTGCATGACGGGGAACATCACGCCGCGGAGCCGCGCCAATCTCAGCGACTTTTCGAGATAGTCGCGATTGCCCTCTTCGAAGCGCTCCCGCTCCGCAGCTTCCAGCGCGAAGGAGCGCACCACCCGCACCCCCGCGATACTCGATTGAACCCGGTCACTGAGGCGACCCAGCGCAGCTTGATTGTCACGCTGTCGCTTGTACATCGTGCGCGAGAAGAACAGCACGACGACCATCAACAGGGGCAGTCCGGCCAACGATGCGAACGTCAATTTCACGCTGCGTTCGAGCGTGACGGCCAGCGCACTGACGAGAGCGAAGCTGGTGGAGAACAGGTTCAGCACACCGAAGCCGAGCAACAGGCGGACCTGTCCGAGGTCGTTCGTCACCCGACTCATGATGTCGCCGGTGGGCATGCGGCCGTAGAACGCCGGCCCCAGGCGTTGCAGGTGATGCAAGAGTGCCCGACGGATCTCGTACTCGGCGTTGCGACCACCATTGAAGATCGCCACGCGCGACAGAACGCGAAGACCAAACGAGACGATCGCGACCGCGACGAGCACCAAGCCCAGCTCGGTGACGAGATCCCCGTCGCCGGCCACCGCTGCGTCCACCGCCGAGTCGAGCTTGTTGTCGAAGATGTACTGAAGGTATTGGTAGGCCGCCAGCAGCGCCAAGCCCGCCAAGTAGCCGGGCGATTGACGACGGAACTGCCCCCAAAGCCTGACCGGGATCTTTTCCGGGGGCGTCTTCGGCGCGGTGAACCACGCGTGTCGCGCGGGTCGGTCTGACACGGGATCAGTCAACGGGAACCGGGTGCGGGTTAGAACAATCCTACGGAGAAGTGAAACGCTCCGATGTCCGATTCATAGAACCGTCTGTCCAACTTGAAACCGTAGTCGAACGCCAATGGGCCCACGGGCGTAACGAACCGCAAGCCGGACCCGGCAGTGTACCGAAGCACCGTCGGGTCGACGTTGTCGATGTCGCGCCACACGTTGCCGGAATCCACGAAGATCGCGGTTTGTAGCAGCTTGGTGAGCGGGATCCGCAGCTCGATGCGGGGATTGAGGATGAAGTCGCCACCCCGAATCACCACCTTGCGGGCCGTCAGGCGCTGCTCTTGATCGGGAGCATCCGGGTCCTCCTCTTGGAGTTGCTCGGCGATGTCTTGAGGGATGAGCGAGGCTTGCAGAAACCCGCGCAGGGAGTCAGCCCCGCCCATGAAGAAGAGGCGATCGGGGTAGGTACTGGAGTTGTCGACCAGCTGGAAGTTGGCCCCCCAACGCACGCTCAGCGCGAGGCTCAGCCCGTCCTTCGTCAACGGCAGGTATCCCGCCACGCGATTGGTCACCTTCAAGAAGCGGCTCTTGAATTCGCACGTCGCAGGATCGTTGCCCGCCCCTTGGCAAGCTTGGAGCTGCACCGCCGCGCTGTCGTCATCGAGGTAGGCCACGACGGGCTCTACCTCACCCGAGATGAAGGTTCCGCGAGTGGGCCCCAGGGGATTGTCGGTTCGGTCCCAGGCCGCGCCACCGCGAACAGCGACGGCGAAGCTACGTCCCTCGGGCACGTTGAGCAAGCGCACCTGCTGCGGGTTGGCCTCGAGGTACTCTTGGAGGTTCTGCGTATCGCCGAACACCCGAGCATCGTTCAACTCGAACGATGAACCCGTGACGAGCGAGACTTGACGCGACGGTCGGTGCGTCAAGGTGACGATGAACGCGCGCTTCGTGATGCCGAAGTCCCGGGAATTGTCACGGGCATCGACACCGTCGAGGGAGAGGCGGTAGCGCTTGCCCACCGGGAACTCCAGAGTCGCCGTGTTGCGACGCTCCAGACGATCCGAAAGCGACAACTCCTCGAAGTTGCGCCGCACACGGCTCTCGAACAGAAGAAAGCTCGGCAGGTAACCGAGCTGCACCCGAAAGCGCAGCTGCACGGCTTTGCCCGCCAGATTGCGGTGGCCGTATTCGAACGCGACGCGCGCGCCTTCCCCGGTCGAAAACCCCGGTTTGACATCGACGTACTGAGGCAGGCGCTCGGCCACCGTGATCAAGACGACCTTCTGTTTCGCGGGCACGTCCGGGTCTTCGAGGCTGATCGTCACGCTCGAGAACACACCCAGTGTGGCGAGTTGCTCCTCACTGCGCCGCACGTCTTGGCGCTTGTAGTAGCCGTTGGGATGCAGCTCCAATCGACCCAGGATCAAGCTCTCACTCGTCTCACGCGCGCCGCGCACGACGATCGCGCTGATGCGAACCCGCTCACGTTCACTGACCACGAAACGAGCGCTGCCGCGAGTCTGATCCTGCGACAGCCGCAAGTCCACGTCCACTCCGGCAAAGGCATAACCTTCGTCGGCGTACAGATCGAGGATGCGCCGCCGCGCTCGCTGCAGCTCCACCTGCGAAACGGGCTTGCCCAAGGCGAGGTCCGCCGTCGCGGCCAGCTGCTCTTCGACCAGGTGCTTGTTGCCGTCGAATTCGATGTCCCACAGCGTCGTGCGGGGCCCCAACTTGACGGGAATGCTCAACACGACGTTGGGCTCGCAGTAAACACCGCGACTCGGATCGGGCGTGCAGGTCAGATTCGGATCGGGCGCCGCATCCTCCACCGGAAACGGGTCGCTGGTGCTCGGGCAGGTCGACGCGGGCGCGACACGCACGCCCAGGGGCTCACACCTTCCGGGCGGCGATGTCCGTGAGCAGGCCCGGCGCAAGACGCTGACCGGGCCCACCACGGCCGAGAGGTAACCCTCCGCGCGGTACAGATCGCGCAGGTGATTGAGCGCACGCTCGTAGGCCTCGGGGCTGTAGGTCCGCCAAGGATCGGGTCGAAACGACTGCACGCGATGCCCGCCGCGCGCTCCCATCGTCTCGTCCACCAGATCGGACGGGGGGTCCTCGAACCAGGTGTCGCCCCCCGGCAGCTGTTCACCCAAAACACCGTCGATCTCCTCGTTTGCTTTGCGCGTCGAGCGCTCGCCGGTGAGGCAGGGGTAGGTCCTGCCCGCAACCCGCAGGGGACCATTTTCGCGGATCAGGATCACCCGGTCGACGTCGATGGGGCCCCGCCGATCGTCGATTTGAACCCGAGCGTCGAAAAAACCACGGCTCACGTAGTAGTCACGGATGCGCGACGTGAGCAGCTGCTTGGTGGGCTCCTCGGTGTCCTCCAACTCGAGCTGCGAGCGCAACACCGCGGAGTCGAAGCTGTGGTTGCCCTCGAAGCGCACTCGGTAGCGAGGCCCCGCGTCGACGACGACCACCAACTGCGTGGCGGCGGCGGGCCCGCCGAGCTCGTGACGAATACCCGCCTCGTACCAACCCTTACGCGACAGAGTTCGAGTCAGCTCGTCGTCGGCTTCTTTGAGGCGGTCCTCGTCGGCTCGCTGCCCCTCCAACACGGCGTAGTGACGCAACAGCTCACCGAGCTCCGGGTGGCGTTGATGCTGCACGCGGAAGGAGCGTTGAGTCACCAGGCGTGGCTCTCCCGGCTCAATGGCGATCGCGAGTCGGACCTCACTGGGATCGTCCGTCATGCCCCAGCTGGCGCTCACCGTGGCATCGGGAAACCCGCGTCGCTGATAGAGTTCACGCAGGCGCTCCTCGACCTGCCGCAACTTGGGCTGAGTGACCTCGTCGCCAACGGCGATGCGCGCGGCACTGGTCGTGCTCTCCGCATCCAGCTCCCCCCCGGACCAGCTCAGATCGGCGACCACCTTGCGTACCAACCCGGTGAGCCGAAGGCGCACCCCGTCACCAAACGGCTCGGCTTCGGCGCTCAGCTCGGCGTACTCGCCCCCCCTGAGAAGTTCACTCATGGCGCGACGCGCCAAAGCGGGCGAGAAGCGATCCCCCAGCCGCACCAGCTTCAGCTGAAGCACCTGGTCGCTCCCCCCCGCCTGATCCCGAAAGACGACTTGCTTCAGAGGCAGACCATAGAGCGCACTGCGCCCCGGAGACGGGACGATCTGCGGCAAGCCCGCGCCAGGACCGAGCGCGTCGTCAGCCTCCTGCGTCCCTCGAACCGCTGTGTCCGCCGCCCGGGCAGGGGTCTCGCTGGCTTCCGCGCGCGCCTCGGGCGAGCCCAGGGACAGCAGCGCGAACACGAGGGCAGCGAGGCGAAAGCGGATCGCTACCGGGAGTGCCACAAATGAGCCCAGCACTGCGAGATGCACTAGCATGAGGCCATGGCCAGCAAGACCGGCAAATCTCAAAAGAAACCTCGCCGAACACGGCGCTGGCGCCGGATTGTCTTGGGCCTCCTCGGCGCGATGCCCTTGTGCATCGTTGGGTTGTGGATTGCCGTCAACAAGTTCGAGTGGTTAGGGCCACTGGTGGCGGACAGCCTGCGCGCGGTGATCGGAAAAGAGGCGGTGACCGAGCTCGAGAACATCGCTTACGGCATCCAGGACCGCCTTTATCGCTACACCCGCAAGGACGAGCAACCCAAGGCCTATTGGGAGGTGCCTGCGGAGGTCCCCCCGCCACCCGACCCGACGGCCAATGCCCCCGCTGCCGACGCCGGAGCGGCACCCGTCGAAGCCCCCTTTCGACCGCACGACGTGGGCCCGGTGCATGCTTCGTGGTCAGCGCCCGGCGATGGCCAGTGGGTGCCCATCGCCATTCCCGATCTGCCGGATCTGCCCCCTCATCTGTTCAAGACCCTGCTCCATCCGGACAAGAACCGCTCCTGGGCCGAGCTGTTCGTGGTCGCGATGCGCGTCAGTGACATCGATCTACACCTCGTCGCCGGACGCAAGGAGCCCGAGGCGACGGTGGAAGCAGCACAAAACATGGAGCGCACGGGCAAGATCCCCGAGGCGCAACACGCCCTCCTGCTCGCGGCGTTCAACGGAGGTTTCAAGACCGAGCACGGCAAGTACGGCATGGCCCTCGGCGATACCGTCATCGTGGAACCGCGCGATGGGGTGTGCGCCGTGGCGGGTTTCGAAGACGGCTCCCTGATGGTCGCGAGCTGGGAGAAGATGAAGGACCGCACGGCGGAGATGCGGTTCTGGCGGCAGACGCCCAACTGCATGTACGAGGACGACGAACTGCACCCCAAACTCGCCGCCGGATTGTCCAAGAAATGGGGCGCCACACTGGACGGTGAGACGGTGATTCGCCGCAGTGCCATCGGCATGGACGCGTCGAGAAGCACTCTCTACGTCGGCATCAGTAACCACACCACCGCCCACGCCATCGCGCTCGGCATGAACCATGCCGGCGCGGTCAACGTCGCTCAACTCGATGTCAACTTCTCGTTTCCCAAGTTCGTACTCTTCGAGCGCCAGGAAAACGGAGGTCCCCGAAAAGCTGTGGCGCTTGCTCAGGGCTTCGAATTCAGCGAAGACGAATTCATCCGCAAAGCTTCACCGCGAGACTTCTTCTACGTGACACCTCGAAGCATGAGGGCCAACGCACCCGCCAATTGAAACGCCAAAGCATCCAAGGGAGACCGATGAACCACGACCCAAGCGCCGCCCATGCCCCGCGCCCGAGAGCGCGACGTTGGCTGGTGGCCGCAGCACTACTATTAACCGGATGCCCTCCCGACAACAAGAGCACGACTGACAGCGGCGAGCAGGGAGGCTCGAAGGACAATGCCAAGAGTGGTGCGGGCAACGACCACCGATCGTTGCAGGATATCTCGGGGGCGGAGCGCTCCAAGGACGAGCCTCGGGGCGGCAATCGGGAGCCTGGCGGCAGGTAGTTGACAAAAGCGCTCGGTGTGTCGTTCTGATTTGACTCGTTCCTGGGTCAGGGCTACACGCGGCGACCGACGCGCAGTTGGATATCGGGACATGAGCTCCGCTCACCTCATCGCATTGATCGCGACGCTGCTGGCGTTGGTAGCTGCCGGCGCGTGGGAGTTCGTGGTCTTGGCGCGCTCTCGCTCGAAGATCGACATTCGCATCCACGTCAACGGGACTCGCGGCAAATCGAGCCTGACCCGACTCATCGCAGCCGGGCTTCGGGAGGCTGGTGTACCCACCTTCGCCAAGACGACCGGCACACTGCCGCGCATGATCTACCCGGACGGCAAGGAGCTGCCCGTCTTCCGCGCTGCGAAAGCGAACATCATCGAACAGCAGCGCATCCTTCGCGTTGCGGCCGCATCGGGTGCCAAAGCGATCGTGCTGGAGTGCATGGCGCTGCAGCCGATGCTGCAGTCGCTGAGTGAGCTCAGGATCGTGCGTTCGACACACAGCGTCATCACCAACGCCCGCCCCGATCACCTGGACGTGATGGGCCCCGGACCGGCGGATGTCGCGCGCGCCCTGGCCGGCATGATTTGCGTGCGCGGCAAGGTGTTCACCGCCGAACGGGAACACCTGGCGACCCTCGAGGCGGCCGCCAAAGATCGTCACAGTGAGGTCTTTGCCGTCACCGACGAGGAGGTCGCCGCCGTGCCCGAAGAGGTGATGTCCGGCTTCAGCTACACGGAGCACGCTGAGAACGTCGCCCTGGCGCTCAAGGTGTTCGACTCCCTGGAGATCCCGCGGGACGTGGCCATTGCCGGCATGCACAAGGCGCCTCCCGATCCGGGCGCCATGACCACCCACGAGCTGGACTTCTTCGGTCGCAAGATGATCTTCTTCAACGGCTTCGCCGCCAACGACCCCGTGTCCACGGGTCGCCTGTGGCACCTCGGTCTTTCCAAGGCAGAGCACTTCAAGAAGAGGATTGCCATTTTCAACTGCCGCGCCGACCGAGCCGATCGAAGCGCTCAGCTCGCGCTCGCCTTGCCGGAGTGGACAGCGCCGGACTGGGTGGTCTTGATGGGCAACGGCACACAGATGTTCGCCCGCTTCGCGAAGCGAGCAGGCTTCGACTCCGACAAGTTGGTCTTTGCAGAGGGGCTACGCGTGGAAGAAATCTTCGAACGATTGGTAGAGCTCGCTGGCGAGTCCGCCATGCTGATGGGCATGGGCAACATCGGCAACCAGGGTTTGGATCTCGCACGCTACTTCCAGAATCGCGAAGTCTTGCACCCAACGGACGAGGCACGAGGATAGCGCATGACAGATCAGCTCACCTTGGCCATCGGTCTCGGCTTGGCCATCAGCATCCTATTCAGCGAGACCTTCGGCATCGCCGCGGGCGGCATGATCGTGCCAGGGTATCTCGCCTTGCACATCAACCAACCCCTGACGTTGGGCCTGACGGCGCTGGCGGCGACGGTCACGTTCGGCATCGTGCGGGCGATCTCCACCTTCGTCATCGTGTACGGCAGAAGGCGCACGGTGTTGATGATACTCACCGGCTACATCATCGGGGCGGTGGTGACCCAACTCGCGCCCGCGGAAGTCGGCAACGAGACGGTGCAGGTCATCGGCTACATCATTCCGGGATTGATCGCGATCTGGTTGGATCGACAAGGAGTGTTGGAGACCTTCTCGTCGGCGACGGCGGCGGCCATCATCGTGAAGTTGCTCCTCATCTTGATCACTGGCGTTAGGTTTTCGGTGTGAAGAAGCTGTACTGGCGTCCGTCTGGCATTTCGCGCATCGAGCTCTTGCTCGTCGCCGTGGTGGCCATCATTTGCCTCGTCAGTGTCGAGAACCTGCCGCGTATCCAACGCCAACCCCACTTTCGCGACAAGATGGCGGCAGCTCGGCTTTCGCAAGCCTGCATGTCAGCGATCAAAGACGAGAAGCTGCGACGCGGCTTCACGCTGGATTCCGAAGCCGATCCGCACGGCACGGGAATGATCGGAACCATCGTCACACCGATCACGTCCAACACGGGCCATCTACCGGCGAAGTTGCTGACGACGAATCCCAATTTTTCGGCGGTCGTCGTCAGCATGTTGAAGCGGGCCGGAGTCGGCAAGGGCAGCCCGGTCGCCGTCGGGGTCTCCGGCAGTTTCCCGGCCCTGAACGTCTCCGTCTACACCGCGCTTCAGACGCTCCAGGCCAAGGGCATCGTGATCGCGAGCGTCGCCTCCTCCGAGTGGGGCGCGACGGACCCGTACTACACCTGGCTCGACATGGAGCGCACGCTCTTCGACCGTCGACTCATCAGCTTCCGCGCCGTGGGAGCCTCGCGCGGTGGCATCGACGACCGTGGCTTCGGCATCTCGAAGCGCGGTCGCGCCATGCTGGACGACGCCATTCAACGGGCGGGCATACGCAAGTTGGAGGCAGACTCGCTGGAGGAGGCCATCAACGCCCGCATGAACCTCTACTACGAGGTTGCCGGCGATCAACCCATCGCTGCCTACATCAACGTGGGTGGTGGTGCTGCGTCCGTCGGGACGGCCGTCGGCAAGAAGCTGTTCGCGTCGGGGCTCAACTTCAGCGCACCTCGCGGCGCCACGGACTCGGTGATGAGCCGCTTCGTGCAGGAAGGGGTGCCGGTGATCCACATGTCCGGCATCAAGTACATCGCCGAGCGTTATGGACTTCCCGAGGACCTGACGGTCGCTCCCGCGGTAGGCGAAGGTGGGGTGTATTCGCGAGTGGAGTACAACCCCTGGTATGCCGCTGTGGGCATCGTGCTGATCCTGCTGACGATGTTCGGATTCTTGCGCCTGGATCTGGGGCGAAACCTGCTGGGCACCAGCAAGCCGAGCAAGTAGTCAAATCTCGCCTCCGGGCTCGTGCCCCTTGCAGGTTGCCCGGACTGCAGCCTATTGAACGATCGATGCGAGGTGAGCGCCAGGGAGGCCGGTTCGCCGCGCCGTTCGTTCGAGCGCGCAGCGTATTGGTTTGTTTGCTGGCACTCGCGGCGATGCTCGGCGGGCCAGAGACGGCTAACGCAGAGCGCGCTTCGACGCCTGCGGCTTCTCCGACCAGCAACGCGAACGGCTCGCGGCCCGCCGCGACCACGACGACTCGCGCCGCCACGGCGCCGAAGACACTCACGCAACCGGCGACTGACAAGCCCGCAAACAAGGCCACACCGCTCAAGACGAGCGCCGCGTCGAAGAAGGCCGCGCAGGCAGCTCCCGACAAGCCCACCGAGCCCGGCAAGACAGCGCCCAACCCCGCGGCAACTTCGACCCAACGGGGCCCGTCACAACCAGCAGCCGGCGCAGCAGCCCCGACGAAGGCCAAACGTCCCACGCCGAGTCCGACGGCGACCCAGTTCGAACTCTCCCTGCGGCGCCTGACGCAGCAGATCGAACAGCTGCGGACCAGGCAGCTCGATCCGAGTATCGAAGCGCGAACTCTGTTCGACGTCGATCTCGACGACGAACACGCGCTGCAGCTCGAAGCAAGCCGCCTGCGCCTACTCTTGAACCAGCCCGGAGGCGATGCGGGCGTACGAGCTGTCGTCGATCGCGCCGACGAGTGGCAGCAGCCCACGGTCGGCGACGCGGGGACACGACGCGCACCAGCGGCAGCCCACAGTTGGACGAAGGGTGAACTCGCCGCACGCCTGCGTCTGGACAAAGCGCGTCTGGCGTTCTACTCCCTGCCCCTCGCTCAGCGCAAAGCGCTCCGAGAGGCTCATCAGCAGCGACAACTCGAGGGCAACACCACCCAAGTCGAACAGCAAGCTGGCGAAGCCGCCGAGCGTGCGAAAGAGGCGGAACGTCAACGCCAAGAGGCGCTGGAGGCTGCGCAGAACGCGCGCACGGAAGCCCTGCGCTTGGTCGCAGAAGAGCAAGCGAGATTGCTAGGGGTGACGGCTGCGCAAGCCCAATTCGAAGCACAACTGCTGGAGCGCCGCAGTCAGCTGAACACCCAGCAAGAAACAACGCTGACTTGGCAGCGACGGGTTCGAGAGATGCTGGAGCGAGCGCAGCGCCACGCCGCCACCGCTGCCGAAGTGGGCGAGCTGTACACGAGCTTGCGTTCCCACCTGCGAGCGGCGCGTGAAGACCTCGCTCGGGCCCTATCCGGTGCCTTGGGCGACACGCAAGTGCCCGGCCCTGGCCCAGATCGCACGGCAGAGCTGCCCGCAGACGTCGATGCCTCGGCCCTACGCACGAAGTGGGGTGAGGTTGCGGAAGAGGAGCGGCGACTCGCTCAGCTGGAACATCAGTTCCTCACCAATCAGGCGCAGGCCTCGTACGAACAGGTTCGATCGCTGAACCAAGATCGCCTGGCGCTGTACCCATATCTGAGTGACCAACTGCGCAGCGAGATTGTCGGTTTCGGTCCGCGTGGCATGGATCAAGCCCGCGCCGAACTGCGGCAAGTCGTGTTGACGGCGCGACATCGTTTGTTCGAAGCCACACGTTGGCTCACGGCGGTCGAAGTCGCCGGTGGAGCACGCAACGAGAGCGCCCTGGCCGTATTCATCGTCGCCGTCAAGTGGTTGGCGCCGATTGGGGTGTTCATCTGGTGGCGTCGCCGCTCGGAGCTGACCATCCGGAGCTGGCGTGAGGCGGCCCGCACGGAGCGTCGCCTCGACCGCAGTGTCACGCACTCATCGTTGGAGAAGGGGCTGGCGTTCCTACAGCTGGTCCACCGACCCCTGGAAAGCCTGGTGCTTTCGTTCGCGGTCATCTCGCTCCTGCCGACGGAGGCGCAGAACCGGCTCGAGGTGCAGCTGCTGGCCACCATCTTGTATTGGAGCTTCGGCGGCGCCTTCGTGGTGACCGCCATCGACGCTCTGGCGGGCAGGCCCGGGGCGCGACGCATCCGCGACAGCCAACTCCAAACCGCCCACGTGCGGCTGCGCTCCTTGCGCCTGCTCGGGCGCGTGGTCGTCGTCGTTGCCTTGATACTCTCGCTCACGAGTGAGATCGTCGGCAAAGGCACGATCTACGATTGGGTGCTGTCCACCTGCTGGTTCGCGGCGATCCCCGTCGTGCTGGTGATCACCAGGTGGTGGCGAGACATCATCTTCGAGCGTCTCGAGCGGCGTCGGAAGAAGCCCCCGCTGGCGCAGTGGGCGCTGCAGCAAACGGGCTACAAGAGCCTGCTCGTAGCGCTGGGCGCTGGGGCCTTCTTGCTCTACGAGGGCGTCTCCAAGACGGTCAAGCCGCTGGTCACGGACTTCGACCTGACGAAACGTCTGTTGGCCTACCTCTTCCGACGCGACCTATCCAAGCGCACGGAAACGACGGAAGCCGCCGTCGCCCCTCTGCCGAAGAAGCTGTACACGAGTCTCGGACCCTCGACACCGTCGGCCGAGATCGTCGCCAGCATCGCGGATGCGCAGGTCTCCGAAGTGATCGAGCGGATCAACCGCCCCGGGGGCGGCGTCTTCGCTTTGGTCGGCGAGCGCGGTTCCGGGAAGACGACGATCCTCCGACGCATCGCTACCGAAGGCCGCGACGCGCATCTCGTCAAGTGCCCGCTCGACGCGTCCGAGCTCGACGCGTGTGTCGTGCGAGGCGTTCACCTCGAAGAGGGCACGAGCCTGGAAGCTGCGGTTGCAGCCGTCAACTCCAGCGACCGCAACGCCGGTCTACTCATCGACGACGCCCACCGCCTGGTCAAACCCAAGATGGGTGGCCTCGCCGAGTTCGACGAGTTCATCGATCTGGCGAGTCGACACAGCCAGTACTGTGCGTGGGTGTTCGCGTTCGACGAAGTCATGTGGAGCTTTTTGGAGCGCGCCCGCGGTGCCAAACCGATGTTCGACGACGTCATCGAGCTCAAGCCGTGGGGCGAAGACGGCATCGCCGAACTGCTCAAGAGCCGCTCCCGGCAGACGGACATCGATCCCGACTTCTCGGGCTTGATCGGGACGCTCCCCGCCGACGCCGACGAAGTCGATCGCCAAGAAGCCATCGCGCGCACGGCGACCGGCTATCAGCGTCTGATCTGGGACTACGCCTCGGGCAATCCTGGAATCGCCTTGCACACGTGGCGGCGTTCGCTGGCGCAGAACGAAGACGGACAGGTCGTCGTCCGCAACTTCCACGTCCCGGACGTGCGTGAGCTCGAAGCCTTGCCCGATCCTCCGGTCTTCGTCCTGCGAGCCATCGTGCAACTGGAGTTCGCCAGCGTCGCAGACCTGGTCGAGGCCACGCGCCTGCATCGGGCCGCAGTCGATACCGCTCTGCGCTTCGCGTCCGTCCGCGGGTACGTCGAATTGCGCGGCGATCGCTACTGGATCACCTGGGCTTGGTTCCGCCCCATCACGCGCTTCTTGGAGCGCCGCCACCTGCTCGCCAAGAAGTGAGGCAAAGAGGACAATCATGCGAAGTCGTGTAGCGCTCAGGACCCTGGCTTTCGTCGCTTGTTTCACTCACTTCGCACAGGCACAGGAGGCTCCGCCGGACTTCACGCAACTCGCGGGCTTCATCCGCTGGGGCGGTGTGGCCCTATCGGCTGCGGTGATTGCCGTCTCGATCGTGGCCTTGCGCTTGCTCGGCAGCGTGGCGGACAAGGTGAGCCACCGCTTCACGTCACGCCGACTGCTGGTCCAGAAGGTCGAGTCGTTCACGCGCTTCATCATCTACGTCGCCACGGCGGCCATCTGCATCAGCCTCAGCATTCGCTTGGATCCGACGGCGCTGACCGTGATCGGCGGTGCGTTAGCTTTCGCCGTCGGCTTTGCCATGCGTGACTTGGTGGCCGCGTTCATCGCGGGCATCACGATCATGTTCGATCGCCCGTTTCAAGTCGGCGACCGCGTCGAGTACGCCGGGCAGTATGGAGACATCACGGAGATCGGACTGCGCAGCGTGCGCATGAACACCTTGGACCACAACGTGGTCACCATCCCGAACAACAAGGTGCTCACCGACGTCACCTCCTGCGGCAACTACGGCGCGCTGGAGATGCAGGTGGCGATGGACTTCTACATCGGTGTCGACCAGGACGCGCAGCTCGCCCGCGAGATCATCAAGGAGGCGTGTCTGACGAGTCGCTACGTCTACATGGAGCAGGAGGTGCCGGTTCTGGCCAAACAGGTCGTCCTGAACGACGTCGTGGCCATTCACCTCAAGGCCCGCCCCTACGTGCTCGACACGCGCTACGAAAAGCCCTTCGAGACGGACGTCCACCTGAGGGTGATGGAGGCGTTTCGTGAGCACGGCATCCTGCCACCCGCGATCCTGCATCGAAACCTTGACCTCGCGGCTGTCCCCAAACGCGTCAAAGCCGTGTAGTCTTCGATTCTGCCATGTTGGTCCGACGCGCGAAGAACTGGCTCCAATTCAAAGTGGAGATGTTCATTCTCCGCGGGCCGTTCTACCGCATGCTCTCGGTGATCGGCCTCATCGGTCTGATCTCGGCCTTCGCGGGTGGCTTGATGTTCGCCGCGAGTGGGGACTTCACGTCCCCAGGGGACGCCGTTTGGTGGGCGTTCTTGCGCCTCACGGATCCCGGTTACTTGGGAGACGACGAGGGCACCTTGCGCCGCATCGTGTCCACGCTGATCACGGTACTGGGCTACGTCGTGTTTCTGGGTGCGCTGGTCGCGATCATGACGCAGTGGTTTCAGCAGACGATGACTCGACTGCAGGAGGGCCTGACGCCCCTGGTGCAGCGCCAGCACATCCTCGTCATCGGTTGGACGAACCGCAGCCCCATCATCATTCGTGAGCTGTTTCATTCCGAAGGTCGCGCCCCGAACTTCCTGCGGCGTATCGGAGCCAAGCGCCTGAGCGTCGTCTTGCTCTCCGCCGAAGAGCCCGACGTCGTCATGCGACACCTCAGGAGCTACGTCGGCATGTTCTGGCAGCCCGCACGCTTCATCCTGAGATACGGCGATCCGGCGCACCTCGACGCGACACTGCTCCAGCGCGTGGACTTTCTCAATGCAGCCACGATCATCCTGCCGGCGGACAGATCGCCTTCGGCGTTCGACACCGTCGATGGCTCCACGGTCAAGAACCTGATCACGATTGCCGACATCGCTGCAGCGGAAGGCCGCCCCCCACCGCCTGTCGTCGCCGAGGTCTTGGATTTCAACAAGGCCAGCCTGGCGCGCACGGCCTACAGCGGAGGCCCCCTGCAAGTCATCGCCAGTGATGAACTGGTCAGTCGCTTGCTGGTGCAGAACATCTGCAACCCGGGGCTCTCTCACATCTACACGGAGGTCCTGGGCTACGGTCACGGCAACGAGCTCTACGTGCGCAGCTGCCAGGAGCTCGCAGGCAAACGCTTCGTCGAGCTGGCGGCTTGGTTTCCGGCGGCGATCCCTCTCGGCATCATTCGCCGCCGAGGAGACAACTTCGACGCACTCTTGGCGCCGGTGAACGACGAGTTGCGAGCGGACGACAAACTCGTGCTTCTGGCGGAGGACTACGAAAGCTCCGCGCCCGCCCAAGAACCGACGCGGACATTGCGGTGGGAAGAGTCGGTGACCACCGTCGATCCCGTGCATGCGGACGTGACCCGCGTGTTGGTCATCGGTTGGAACCACAAGGCGCCAGCACTGCTCGACGAGCTGGGGGAACACACTCGCAGATTCGAGATCGACATCCTATCGCGCGTGCCGATCGACGAACGACGAAGCGCCCTCGAGCGCTACGGTTTTGCCGCGGGCGGGGTCACTCTGAGGCATCACCAAGCCGACTTCACCTCCAGCGCAGCCCTGCAGCAGTTCGACGTCCAAAGCTATCAAACGGCAGTCATCCTCGCCAGCGACTGGAAAGAGACGGATGCCTCCACGGACTCACGGACGATCCTGGGCTACCTGGTCTTGCGTGAACGCCTGACAGGAGTCGAGAAGCCACCGAACATCATCGTCGAGCTACTCAACCCGGACAACCGCAGCCTGTTCGACAACAAGCCGTGCGAAGTCATCGTCAGCCCCGTCTTGGCCAGTCACGTCCTGACGCAGGTCGCGCTACGGCACGAGCTTCTGTGCGTGTTCGAAGAGCTCTTCGCCCACGATGGGGCGGACATCAGTTTCGTGCCGGCAGCCGACTACCTGGGCGAGCGCGAAGCCACCTTCGATGAGTTGCGAGCCGCCTGTTCGGTGGCTGGCCAGATCGTGATCGGCCTGCGACTGCGAGACGCCGTGCAGCTCAACCCCGCGGGGGACACCCCCGTGCAGCTCGCCAAACACGAGGCCATCGTGCTCATTCCGCGCTGGCTCGTCGGGAGGAACGCCCCTGGCGGCTGAATGAGAGCGCGACTCTCGGCCGGCTTTGCCACACCCCATTGGGTGCGGCAAAGCCTCCTCCGCGGGAGACTTTTCGCCAGAGACTTCGGGCAGCGTCGCCGCGGCGGCGCGCGTCAACGCACGCGGGGTTGGAACGTCGGGCAGCCGTAGACCACGCGGATCGACGAGACTCCCTCCGTCTCCACGCGGGCGCAAGTCGCGCCCTCGAGGATCACCGTCGGAGGCTCGGTGCTCGTGTCCAAGTCCCAACCGTCGTCACTATCCTGAGGGATCAACTCACCGTCCACTTCGACGTTCAGTTGGTCCAGATCGGGCGGCTCCGACTCCAGCTGTAGCTCGCAAGAGGTCAACAGGTCTCGGGTGATCGACAACAGCACTTCGCTCAGAGCGTCCGTATCACCCACGGCGAAGTAGCTCGTCGAACCGTCGGACAGCGCCTGCCCTCCCGCCAAAGCAAACTGATCCAACGAGCCCGAGAACGTCTCGCTGCCGGGAATACCCACGACGAAGGTGTCGATGCCCGCGGCGTGCAGCGCTTCGACCTGCAGCAGGGTCTCGTCGTCGTCCAAGCAGTTGCGCTCAGCGCCGGGCCCGCCCTCTTCTGCATCGCAACAATTGACGAAGCCTTCGGGACAGCGGCCTTCCAGATTGGCGACACACTCGTCCGCTTCGCAGCTGAGGGCTTCATTGCAAGCGGGACCGCCATCGGTAGCCAGCAACACGTACTTGCGTCCCTCCAAGTCTTTGCCGGGCCCGTCGGTGAAGTAGGCGAAGGCCTGAGCCAGCGCTGCCGCGGTGGGTGTGCCCCCGGAAGGCTCGGTATCGTCCAACGTCTGCACGATGGTCGGTACGGTTTGTGGCCCCGGCCCGACCTCGACGCTGACAGCGCCGTCGCTGGGCATGTCGCAGCCGTCCGGGAACGGATAGAGATGCAAACCAAACGACACGTCGTCCTGTACGGTCTCGAGCGCATCGGATACCGCCAGTTTGACGGCAGTCCACTTATCGCCGTCGAACCCCTCGGGCACGTCGGTCATGCTCCCCGACTTGTCCAGCACGATGAGCACACTGGCTGGCACCTGTTCGGCACCGAAAGGCGTCGCGCCGCAGCTGTCGTCACCGCCGGCGTCGATCACCTCGTCCGTGACCTCGTCCGTGACATCGTCGATGAGGGTGCCGTCGGTCGTCAGCACATCGGTTTGCTCCGAAGTGGAGGCATCGACGTCATCGGTTGCTTGCGCTTCACCATCACTGACCTCGCCGCTGTCCGTCTCGTCCGCGCCATCGCTGGGCGTGCCCTCATCGCTCTCGACTCCGGTCGAAGCGCTGTCCGTGCTCTCGTTCGCCCCTTCGTCGGAAG
>JBNKHV010000182.1:0-24020 GCA_050290545.1 Polyangiaceae bacterium
CACGGCAGACCTAACGGACGCGTCTCGCCGGTGATTAGGGTCTACAGAACCGAAATCAGTTCTATATCTGACTCAGAAGGCCGGACCGGAGAACAGGAAGGTGCGTGAAACGTCAGGTTGGCCCACCCAGACCTACCCACACAAATTCGTCTCCTGGGGGACTGAGCTGAGGACGGATCCGATCGAGGCTAGGTTGGCTCAGTCTTTGACCGTGGCGACGTTGTAGGTGAAACGGCTGCAAGTGCACCCGCACAATCGGGTAGTCTTGGAACCGTTCGCGTTCCCATGGGTGCCGTGACACGTCTCTGGATTTCCGCATTGATCTCGACTGTTGCCTTGGCAGCGTCATGTCGCGAGGAGCAACCACTCCCAGGCGCAGAAGCGACCAATGCCGAGACAAGCGAGGCCGAAGCCTCTGTCGCTGATGACAAAGAGGGCGAACCCTGCCGCTGGGGGGGATGGGAACGGGGCGCCCGCCTTGCGCTCCGGCTGCGTCGGGCAGTGCGTTCCCTCAGAAACCCAGGCGAAGGAGCTGTCGGTGTCGTGGGTAGAAAGCAGTGACCTCTGCGAAGGCTGCAAGGTTCTCGAAGCTCCATGGGCTGCAGATACGACAAACAATGTGCTCGGGGGGCTGTTTGGCGCGGGCGCCGATCCCAGCTATTATTCCCTCGGTAGAGTTCTCGACAACGGTACCGAGGTCTCCATCGTCCGACACGACGATGAGGGTGTGCTGTTTACCACTCGAACTGACTTTCTTGCGGAGTGTGGGCGGCTTCCGGGGTTGGCCTTTTCTCAGAACGGGACGGAGTTGGGGGCATATCTCTACAACCGGATCGGCCAAGACGCCCACCTCTTCCTGGCAGTACCCACCCAGGCGAGCGACGAGCTCTTGGACCAGACGCCCTCGCTACAGTTCAACGCTGACATCGTTGCCTCCTCGGGCATCAACGCCATGCGCTTCTCCGAACGTTTCGTCGTCGTCGATCTATCAGGCAGGATCCTCGTGGGGAACCGTAGCAGCGGTGAGGTCACCGACATCTCAGCGCTTCCTGACGCCCCGCCCGGGTACCAAAACGACTTCGCTGTCGGCGACGATGTGGTTTTCGCCAGCCACAACGACGGGACTCGGGTCAGTTGGTGGGCCTATGCCGAAGGTCGGATGATCAAGGTTCTGGGCGACGACAGCACCACGATCGCTCAGCTGGGTTCCGATGGCTCGAGTGTGATCTGGACCCAGGCGAAGACCAGCGTCGGGTCTGACGGCGCGATCACGAGCTCAGCCTACGATCTGTATGTCGCGCGTGCGGACCGAGAGCTGAGTGATCGGCGCCTGATTAGAGCTGGAATCGAGCAGAACCTGAGCTGGTGGGTACTCGCGAATGGACTTGCCGTTGGTCTGCTCGAGGTCCCTGGCACCGGCAGCCGACTCAAGGCCTGGGTGATTGAGCTGGCCACGGGCAGAATCTACGAGTCCGTTCTCCCGCAGGACTACGGCTGGGGCTACGTGAACTACCCCACACAATCTGAGCTATGGGGCGCCATCGGCGCCAACCGACCTCTCAACCACTGGAAGACCTACGCCAGGGTTCCGTACGATCAGATGGAGGTGATTCAATCTTCAGCCCCGTGAGCCCGCTCCTCGCGAGGAACCATCGGACGTGGTATCGCAGGCGACGGCGCACCGGTTACGGCTGGATGTTCAGAAAGAAAAGTCCCGTACCGGACCTTCCCACGCGAAAGCTCTCAGCCTGGCAGGCGACGACGCTTTGCGGCTCGAGTTGGAGCGGGCGCAAGTTCTCACAGCACAAGTGATCGCAGGCGAGCATCGCCCGAGCATTCCGAGACCTCCGAGAGAACAACGACGTGCGCGGGCTCTGGCTGGCCGAGCGAAAGCGCTATCGAATAGCACCCGCCGGGACCCGCGTGCTCCGCGCGCTGCTCGAAGTCGGCGGGCAAGACTCTGGCGCGCGGCCGAGCGTCGAGTGAGTCACACACCGGGCAACTCGCAGCTGTCGTCGACAGGAGACTGCAAACGTTTGAAATAGTTGGTCATATCCCGATCTGGGCCGGTCCCACCTGCGGATGCGCCTTTGCACAAAACTAAACCCTCGGTTAATGTTCGTGCGTGGTGCCGCATGCTCAGAAACCGGACTGGGACCAGCTGTACGAGACTGCCGGCGCGCAGGAGGGGCACTTCACCACCAAGCAAGCTGAGGACGCTGGCTACTCACCGCAGCTTCTGGCGAAGCACCTGCGTGCACGCCGCATTGCTCGGATTCGGCGAGGGATCTACCGGCTCGTGCACTTCCCTGCGGGAGAGCATGAAGACCTCGTGGTGGTGTGGCTATGGTCAGAACAGGCGGGGGTGCTCTCCCACCAGACTGCGCTCGCTCTGCAAGAGCTCTCAGATGTGCTTCCTGAGCAGATCCATCTCACGGTGCCCCCTCAGTGGCAACAGCGTAGGCTTCGCGTACCTCGAGGCGTCACTCTGCACCATGCAGACGTTGGGCCCAAGCAGCAAACTTGGGTGGGTGCCGTGCCCGTCACGTCTCCTTCGCGGACGCTCAACGACTGCGCTCGAACCGGAGTGTCCCCCGAGCTGCTCCGCCAAGGCGCAATGGAGGCACTGCGACGCGGCCTCACCACCATCGACGAGCTCGGCGATGTCGCTGAAGCGCTGGCGCCATTTGGAGGACTGGCTGCGTGACACGACGAACCTATGCGTCACCGGCGGCATTCAAGCAGGCCATCGAACAGCGCTTGCGCGGAGCCAATGTAGATAGCGCACAATTCGCACGCAGCCGGCAGCTCTTGGTGTTTGACCGGTTTCTAGCGCGCGTCGTCGCCGTCTTCGGCGATGCAGTGACACTCAAGGGCGGCCTCGTTCTCGAACTGAGGATTGGGAGAGCCCGCACCACCAAAGATATCGATCTCCAGGTGGTAGGCAACCCGGACAATCTTCTTGCACAGCTTCAGAAATGCGCTCGCCAGGACCTCGGTGACTTCATGACGTTTGAGGTCGGGCCTGACCAGAACCACCCGGAGATCCAAAACGACGGCATGCAGTACGATGGCCTGCGCTTTCGGACGGAATGCCGACTGGCGGGGAAGATTTACGGCCAGCCTTTCGGCGTGGACGTAGCTTTTGGCGACCCGCTCGTTGGAGATGTCGAGCTGGTCGAAGCGCGCGATCTCCTCGGATTCGCGGGCGTGGAGCCCCCAAAGATCCAGCTCTACCCCATCGAGACGCACATTGCCGAGAAGCTGCACGCCTACACGATGCCCAGGGCTCGGCCCAACTCACGGGTGAAGGATCTACCAGACATCGCACTGCTCGCAACCACCGGAACAATCCATCGAGGCAGGCTCCGGGACGCCCTCGACACCACGTTCACTTTTCGCAACACCCACCCGCTCCCTCCAAGAGTACCACAGCCGCCGGCGTCATGGGATACTCCGTACACCACCATGGCCCGCGATGACGGGTTGGCCTGGGGCACACTTGATGACGTCACCAAAGCAGCGAGCGCGTTCCTGAACCCGGTACTCGCCGGATCCTCGGTGGCCATCTGGGATCCTTCGACGTGGACCTGGCAAACATGAAACTGGCTATCGGCCCCACCGCACTCAATCACAGGAACCACGCCATTGATTGTTGGGCTTGCACAGGTCGTGATAGCCGTCCAGACTCCCCGCTGGGCAGGAGGATCGGTACGCGCGATTGCACTTGATCGGTTGCGCGACAATGCCAGGGTGTCTGCAGCGGGAGTGGTGGAACGAGCCCAGATATCTGGAGAGGGGCGGTCTGTACCGACTCGTGGCCACGCGCTGTGCTTGCTGGGAGGACCAGACACCGCGAACGACGTGCTGCAGCCGCGGCACATCGCCGGCCGGCTGGCGCTCACCGGCCTAAGCCAAAGACAAGTCAGCGTCCTGGAGCAACATGCGCGCTGGCAGACTCTACTGGCCGCTGCCGTTTACGGGTAGCCTCGTGTGCAAGTGACGTTGGGAACCGCCTGCTCTGCGGGGCGACGCCCCCTTCACGTCAGGTCCCGCACTGTCGCGCCCGGGCCGTGCCTTTTGACGGCGTCGATCCCTTCGTCTCGCTTCTGCTTCGACGAGTACATCTCGCTGTTGCCGATCACCTGGTTGTTGTTCGCACGCAGCACGAAGTACGGCGAGCCGTCCTTCGCCGTGAGCCGTTGGTAGCGATCGTCGAGGGGCGCATGGGTCTTGACGGAATCGACGCCCTGCTGCGCTTTGGCTTTCGCGGTGTACGTCTCGCTCGTGAGAATGACTTCGTTGTTGGGCGCGATGAGATTGAAGTAGAACTGCTTGTCCGCGCTGGGTCTGATTTCGAATCGAGCACTCGCCATCATCGGTTCCTCCTCATGCTTCGACGCGAAGCGAGCAGAAGGTAGCGACGTCACATCCGCACCGTCAGCTGCCGCCGGGCCGGTCAGGGTCATCGGATTCACTCCTATGTCAGCCATCGTCTACAACGCGATGCGCCGTTGAGTGACGGGGTGCTTCAAATGATCCACGATGCCATTCAGGTCACCTCCTTCGGATATGCCGCGTCGAGTCATCGCACGTCGTCTCACCAAAGACGCGCGATCTTGGCGATTTGTCGGAAGACAACGGTCGAACCGTTCCGATCGAAGAAAACGGACAGAGGCGAACGGTCATACCGTTGCCTCTCCTCCGTTTTTGGGCTCGACCCAACGGTCCGACCGTTGCCTCGAGTGCCCTGGGTGACGAAAAACAACGGTCTGACCGTTGCTTTGGGGCTCTCAGTGGCGTTTCCGACAACGGTCTGACCGTTGTCTCGAGCGAAATCCGACGCAGGGCAACGCTCTCACCGTTGCTTTGTGTCCGCGGAATGGCTCGAGGCAACGGTGTCACCGTTGTCTCACGGCCTTTGACACACAGGAAACAACGGTCCGACCGTTGTCTGGAGACCAACGTGGCGCTGGAAGCAACGGTCTGAGCGTTGGCTCACGCAGAAAACGCACGCAGGCAACGCTCTGACCGTTGCCTCCACGTCCGGAGCGGGCTCAGCGCAACGGTGGACAAGCTCCCATGGTTACGCACCGCGGCAAACGTAACGGCGCAAGCGTTCAACAGCGCACCGCACCGCGGCAACCGCAACGGCGCGCACCCCTGATCACGCACCGCGGCAACCCTAGTCAGGATGCTGCACCTCTGAACACGCACCGCGACAACCCCTCGTCAGTGTTGCCCCTCTGATCACGCACCGCGGCGAGCTCAACCGGTGGTGCACTTGATCACGCACCGCAGCAATCTCAACCAGGCGATGCACTCGATCACGCACCGCAGCAATCGTATCGACTCTCGAACTATTCAGTAGAGAACTGTGCGCAAACGATCTACCTTCGCGCACAGAGGAGGTTAACGATGCAAATTGAAAAAGCGGTTGCTCCTGCGCGTCTCGAGCGCGCAGAGAGTGCCGTAGAGTCTTATCAAAGGGTGGAAGCGGAGATGCTCGCGCTTCCGGAAGGCGGGGTGGGCCGTGTCACGACGGATGTGGGTCAAGCTGCCTCGATCGCGCTGGGCGCGCGGGAAAACCTGGAGAAGCTGCGCCCCGAGTTCAAGCGACTGAACGATGAGGGTGCCGCCATCAGAGCGCTGGATTCCCTCGAAGACTACGCGATGGCATCCTTCTTCGCGCAGCTGCAACTGATGCCCGATGGCACGACGGACGATGTGGCGCGGCTGTTGGTAGAGGGGCGTCCGGTTCGAGAAAACCTGCTGAAGGTCGCAGAAGCGCTGGCTAGTTTCGGCATCTTCGCCGAAAAGACTGTCGCTCGGATCCGCGAGGGCCAGGGCAACCTGGATACGGCGAAAGATCTGGTGGCGCTCGGCGCCCTGTTCAACCGCAACTGGGAGTTGGTGCAGAACAAGGTCCCGTTCGAACTCGACTTGGTCGAGCAAGCGGCCACCATCGGCCCTCAGCTCCTGCGCGCCATTGGCGCGAAGAAAGTCGGCGAGGTTCGCAAGGACCCGTCCTACGATTGGAAATCGCTGGAAAAGCGAGCATTTCGCCTGCTCGTCAACGCCTACGAGGAGCTGCGCCGCGCGACGAGCTACGTGCGTTGGTACGACGATGACGCGAAGGACTTCACGCCATCCCTTCACGCCCGCACGAGCAAGCGGAACCAAGACGGCACGAGGGATTCGAACGAGCACGAGCCGCCCACGAACGACCTGAACGAACTCGGGGCCCAACAGCCCGAAGCCGAAGCAGGTCTGCCCGGCGCATCTCCCTTCAGCGAGTAGGCGTGGCCACGCTGCAGCTGGGAGCGTGGCGTTCACTCGATGGGCGTCCGGGTGGTGACTTGCTGTTGCCGAGTCACCACCTGCTCACCCATGGAGTCGCGGTCGGCATGACGGGCTCTGGGAAAACAGGACTGCTCTTCGTCGTGGTCGAAGAGGCCCTGCGCTCCGGGGTCCCCGTCTTGATGGTGGATCTCAAAGGCGATCTGCCCAACCTCACCCTCGCCTTCGACGATCTCGGTCACGAACCGCTCCTGCCGTGGGCCAAGAGCCTGCTGGGACCGAACGACACCCGTTCCGTCGAAGAGGTCGCGATCGAACTCGCCGCGCGCCGTGAACGTGGTCTCATCAGCTGGGGCATCGGTCCCAGTCATCTACGAAGCTACAACGAGTCCACCCACATCCGCGTGCTGACGCCAGGGTCGTCTGCGGGTGAACTCGTTCACTTGCTCTCGGCACTCGAACGCCCGTCGGAGCGCTGGCACGTCGACCGCGAGGCCGCCGAGCAATCGCTGAGCGCTGCGATATCGCTGTTGCTCAATCTCGTCGGCCGCGATGCGGATCCTGCGCGCAGCCGCGAACACGTGCTGCTCTCGGTGTTCGCCCAGCGGCGTCTGGCCTCCCGTCAACCCGCCAATCTGGCGGCGCTGATCCGAGACTTGCTCGAGCCGCCGCTGGCGGAAGTGGGCGCGCTCCCCATCGACGGCTTCGTCACCAGTGCTCAACGCGCCGCGCTCGCGGCCGCCCTCAACGCTCTGCTCGTCGCGCCCACCTTCTCGTCGTGGCGCGAGGGCACGAGCCTCGACGTCGGCAGCTGGCTCGCAAAGTCCGGCAACCGCACGCCCGGCGTCGTATTCAGCGTGGCGCACCTCGAAGAAGAAGAGCGCGCGCTCGTGCTCGGCCTGTTGCTCGATGAGGTACTGAGCTGGGTCCGCACCCTCTCCGGCACCCGCCGCCTCCGTGCCCTCGTCGTCATCGACGAGGTGTTCGGCTTGCTCCCGCCTCATCCCGCGAACCCGCCCACCAAAGGCCCCATCGTCTCGCTGATGAAGCAGGCCAGGGCGTACGGCGTCGGCGTCGTGCTCGCCACGCAGAACCCGATGGACCTGGACTACCGCGCCCTATCGAACGCAGGGCTGTGGTGTATCGGGCGGCTGCAAACCGACGCGGACCGAGCACGCGTGATCGATGGCCTGTCGCTGAGCGGCGCCGGGGCGAGTTCGTCGAGGGAACTCAATCGCACCGTGAAGAAGCTCGCGAAGCGCTGGTTCGTGCTGCGCGACGTGCACGACGAGGTGGGTTTGAAGTTGTTTCAGCCGAGGTGGGCCTACTCGTTCATGCGCGGCCCGATGACGCGCGGGGAGATCCAAAGGGCGCTGGGGGCAGGAGTGGGAGGGGAGCAAACCGGCTGACCCTTCCTGGCCCACCCTGAAAGAGTGCCAAGATGCCCACGCCGAATGCGCCAGCCACAATTCAGCGCCCTGATCGAAACTGCGGGACGCCAGGCTCCGGGGATTGTGATCGTGGCTCGGCCTGCCCTCTTGCGGCTGCCGATGCCTACCTTCCTTGCCACCATGGGCCATCAGACGCTAAGGCGTCTCGCCCTGGGTCCTCAGCGTCTCGGCAAAGCCCGTATCCAATCGCCGATACTCCTCTGAAAAGACGCTGACGAAAACGCCGAGCGGCGCGTTCTTAATCCACGCTTCATGTCCAGCGAGCGAGCCGGCCGTGAACCTACAGTGGTAGACGTATGCGGCCTCTCTACCCAGGCTCCACTTCCATGCTCTGATCTGCTCCGCGGGCAGGTCCGAGCATGCGATGCGTTGCCCTCCTGCATCGCCCAGCGTAGTACCATCGAAGGAGTAGCCTTTCAGGTTCCCGCGCCTCGCTGAACGCTTGGGCGGCTGACGGTGACGACCGTTATGGTCCCGCGCCGCAGCACCTGATTTCCACTACTGGTTGGGGCCACCGGCCATGCGAGAACTGGGCGGCACAAGCCGGAGCGGATGTGCTCTTCCCGCCAGACGACCGCGAGGCGCAGCTGGAACGAGTCGTCGTGGAGAGCTTCGAGTGGTTTTCGGTGCTGGAAGACAGCGGCGGCGAGGTTCACGAGTTCATCGTCCAGCTGGCGCAACAAACCCGTGACAAGATCAGTGCAGAAGGCGATTGGGCGTACGCAGATGACGCCTACTCCAGCGCCGCTTTCTTTGGCGAAGCCTACCCATCACGGTGACGGTCGGAGCTTGCGTCGCACCACCCGGCGACGAAAAAGCAACAGAGCCGCTGCCAGACTCCATTTCCATGACATCGCTCGACGGCGGGGCACCGCCCGACGGCGGTCCACCGTGCGCAGGCTTGGGTGACGACTGCAGCTACACCACCGATTGCCGCGGCACTCTTGTCTGCGGGGGCGGGGCGTGCCAGTTCAGAGTGAGGTAGGGTCGTCTCGACGGCGCTCCTGTCACGACTTATTGTCCCCGGACACAACTCCTCATGATCCTTTGGAGATTCCCCGCAAAGCGACCCATATCGGACCTCTCCCGCCGACTTGAGCAGGGCGTGCGGATGGTACTGGCCACCGTGGTATGTCTCTCCTGCGCGTGTTGCCAGGATGAGTACTGCGCTCTAGGAACCACCTCCGCTTGCGGTGACGGTTCTGATGAAACGAGCTGTCAGAGCATAGACGGCTGCGCGTGGGGTCCGCTCTGTTTGTCGGTTTACTGTGCGTCCCGCACAAACCAAGACGCATGTACTGCCTTGTCCTGGTGTCATTGGCGCGAAAGCGCCCGGCTGTGTAGTGACCTGCCGGATGCTGGAGCGCATCCGCCGTGCTCCAACCAAACTGACGCCGGAAGCTGTGCTGAACTTGGTGTGCGCTGCCGCTGGAAGGCCCTATGTCAAAGCACGATGACAGAAGAAGGTTGCAGTGCAATTGGTTCCGAATCCACGTGCAATTCCACTGGGGCTTGCTCTTGGCACACAACCTCGTCGCTGCACTGATGCGCCGGTGGCTGAGGCCTCGCCCGGTGGCCTTCGCCGCCTGTTGGGCACTCTTTGTTCTCCTCCCCTCTGTGGTTATCGGGTCTGGTGGAGGTATTCACCTAGCACGAGCCGCGGTCGGCGCGGAATCGGCTTCGTTCTTGCGCCACTGCCCAGACCCCGTGCTAGTTGTGCACTTGCAGGCCTATGCAGCGCTCAACGGAGCCTGCCCTGCAACGCGTGCACGTATCTGATCGACCAGACCGTCGAAGAGTGGGCACGCAACGCCCTCGATGACGGGGCGACGACGCGGCCCACCGGCCTTCGCACGGCTTACGTTGTTGGCCCCAACAGCTACAGTTATCGCAAGCAAGCGGAAGTCTCTCCAGACGGGTGTGGACCGCGCATGGATCACGCCGCGGCGGGAAGGCCGTTAACCGAGACCATGTATTGGTGGGCAGACGCTCACGTTTTGCCAAGGCTCCGAGCGCTGTTGCCCCTGGCCGCCAGGCGCAACTCACAGTCTACGTCGGGGCGGCCATCGCCCTGCTGGTGCAGCCCAGGCTTCGCCTGGCGCGCATTCTGGCGCTTTGACTCCTGAGATTCTGCTATTAGAGCCCAGGCGATGCGTATCGGAGTGATCGGGGATGTGCATGCGGAGCAGGCTATGCTCGCCGATGTACTCGTTGCCCTTCGCTCACTGCGAGTCTCAACGACGCTTTGCACTGGTGACATCTCCGACGGCGCCGGATCGGTCGACGCCTGCTGTGAGCTGTTGCAGAAGCACCGCGTGCTTACTGTCGCCGGCAATCATGACCGCTGGCTGCTTGCGGACCAACTGCGTGACCTGCCAGACGCGACTCCTTCCTCCGCCTTGTCCCCTTCGAGCATTGCCTTCCTTCGTCGCCTCCCAAAGACGGCCACACTGGCTACGCCCGTCGGCTCTTTTCTGCTCTGCCACGGGCTGGGTGATAACGACATGGCAAGCGTCGGCGAAGCTGACGACGGTTACGCTCTCGAAAACAACTTTGACTTGCACGCCCTGCTCCAGGGACCACACGACCTAGTCGTCAACGGGCACACGCATCGTCCCATGGTTCGGCTGTTCCCTACCCTGGCTATCGTCAACGCCGGAACGCTCAAGACCAGGCAATCCCCGTGTTTCATGATCATCGATACTGCGGAGCGCGCCGTGATGCGCTTTGACCTGCAGGCCTCTCTCACCGAACCTGCTCGACGATGGCAACTGCGGTAGCAGCCCGTGGCAGAAGCCCGTCTGATGTGAACCCGGGCGCAAACGTCTGAGTCTTCGAAACCACCGTCGGTAGCGACATCGGCTCGCAACCGCGGTCGTTTCCGCGTGTACATCCGGACCTAGATAAGGAGGCAGGCCCGAGGGGTCGCCGTGCCGCGGCTCGCCACACGCGGCAAAAGGATTACTCCGTCGCCCTAGTGAAGCGTCTCGCCCCGCGCACACATCGCAACGTACTTGGCAATGCGGCGGGCGCGGGTGTCAGGACGCTTGGCATCTTGGACGCGGTAGAGGATCGCGTATCGGTTCTGCGAGCTCAACGTTGCGAAGAATGCGGCGGCTTTCTCGTCGGCGTCGAGCGCTGCGCGCAGATCGGCGGGCACGGTCGCCGTCCCGGGTGAGTCGTACGCGGCCGCCCATCGGCCATCCTTCTTCGCAGCCGCTACCGCAGCCAGCCCCGCCGGCTCCATCCTGCCCGCCGCGATCAGGGACTCTGCCTTCTTCCGGTTGATCTTCGACCATTTGCTGCGCGGACCGCGTGGCGTGAACCGCTGGAGATAGAAGTCGTCGTCGTGCTTCGCCTTTTGGCCGTCGATCCATCCGAAGCGCAGCGCTTCCTCGAGCGCCTCCGCATAGGACGGCCCCCGCGAGCTGGTGCCTTTCTTCGGGATCTTGAGCCAGATGGCAGTGGAGCGCGCGTGCTCCTTCGCGAGCCATCGTCCGAAAGCAGCGCCGCTCGCGAAGGCACGGATCGGTTCGTCGTTCGTCATCGCATTGCGATTGTATCGACGACGCCAAGCTGCGTCGATACGGTGAGCGACGACAACCACCCGAGCCGCCCGTGTTGCCATACCGCTCTCGGTGTCGACAGCGACGAAGTTGGCGCCCCTGCGCGGTCACCCAAGGCCCGCAGGGATGCTCCGACCAGCGTCAGGCAGCGTGGCTCGTCCGGCGCCTCGCTGCGTCGCGGACCGCTTGTCCCGCGTGACGACCCGAGAGTGCGCGGACGTGCTCCGCTTCCAACCGCGGCGCCCCCTCGCCGTCCGGAATCGCCCGCACCAGCTGCGCCAGCGCGGCACCAGCATTGGCGCAGGCCGTCACCACGACCACCGACTGGAAACGATGGCGCGACAGGCGTTCTGCTGCACGCCTGAAGAACGCGTCGCCATCTTCCGAGGGCCACTGATGCACGACGTGAACGTTGCCGAATTGACACCGGGCGTTCTTGGCTAGGTGCTGCCACTCAGCTCCGTGCTCCACGATGAACAGGCAACGTACCGGCTCGGTCTCCGTTCTCGCACGCGCTGCGGCAATCCCGTTCGTCGCACGCAGTCTATTCGCACCCGTGGAGTAACCAGCCTCGTAGCCGTGGTTCTTCCCTCTGTAATTCCAGGGCCGCAAGTCGTCCATCAACCGCCTCAAAGCACACTCCGTGCCACTTGCGGGCTGAACGCCCCGGCAAGAGACCTCCATCCCGCCCACGCACTCGGGTGTCGTCGTTTGCCTGGCTCGCAGCGGTCCCTCTTCCGTCCAGTGGAGTGCCACACGACGCCTCTCTCGCGCGAGGTATCTGCTGGCGCTCGTCGGCTCCGTCGCGGGTTACTGGCACCGTCTCTGATCGCTCACATACCCGTCACCAAGGACTGCTACGGCTTGCCGTTTCTCACCCGGGATAGGGTCCGAATCCCGATAGTCTGAGTCGAAATGAAGCGCCCTCCATCCGCCATTTGGCGCTCCGCGCGAATGCGGTCAGCCGCCCACTTTTCGACCACTGAGGCGAAATGGAGCGGCGGATACTGGGTAACGACCTACCATTAACCCGCGACTATGAAGTGACGCCCAGTGCAAGGCAGGACGTGGGGCCGTCCACCAGTGACGGACGACCGCAGGCACGACAAGCTGAGCAGCCCTGGCGTTACATGCGTGTGGCTAACACCCTACTTTGCTGGCGACGGAGTGCTGAGCGCGCGGTGCTTTCGCGAATCGAGGAGGTTGGAGAATGAGGTCGCTTGCGGTTCTACTTTGCGCGGGTCTCTTTTCTTGCGGCGGGGCCAAGTCGCCCGGGCAGTCCGCACCCTATGGCGCTCGAGGGCGCACCGTGCTCGTTCGAGGTGGAACTGCTCGCGGACGGCACGGCGCGGATGAACTTCCTGAACGACGAGAATTTTCGGACCCGTACAGAACAGCCGACAGCGCTCGACGGTGGTGTAGTAGCTCAGCGGCTCGCATGTCCCCTGTGCCCTGCTGCGGTATGCGCTGGCAAACGAGCGCGCGCGAGCTTTGCGGCCTATACCTCGCGCTCGTATTTTGAAAAACAGGAGAACAGCCATGCGGCCTGCACTTTCACTCGTGACCGCGCTCTCACTTCTTGGGACCGCCTGCTCTACAGACGATCCAGCCACGTCCGCAGCAGACGGTGTTTCCGGCGCGGCGGTCCCGGAGGGAACGACTGCGTCCAGCGGATCGACAGCGCCCGGCGGAGATCCGGTAGCTCCCGGCGCGGCCAGCATGGGGATGCCATCAGGCCAGGGCAGCTCGACGGGCGGCGGCAGTAGCGCTCCGGTACCCAGCGCGCCGATGAGCTCCGGTGAAAACAACGACCCAGGCGCTGGTGGCGTGACAAGCGCTAGTGGAGGCGCCGGTGGCGTGATGAGCCCTAGCGAGAGCACCGACGGGGGGAGCGATGGTACGGCCACGGGCGGCGACTCGGGCTCGGGGGGTACGAGCGCCACGGCCGGCGCTCCGGGTGCGGGAGGCCTTGGCGGAGCCGCCGGCATGAGTGGCTCGGGCGGCTCCGGCGAAAGCGACGTGGAGCCAAGCGAAGGATGCGGAAGCCCGCGCACGCTCGAGAGCGGAACCATCGACATCTCGTTCGGCGGCGCGTCACGCAACTACATTCTGCGCGTTCCGGAAAGCTACGACGCCAGCCACCCCTATCGGCTCGTCGTCGCGTACGCGGAGTCAGGCGCATCGGCGAGGTCGGTGGTGGATAGGGACTACTTCACCATGGCGAGGTTCGACGACACGAACACCATTTTCGTCGCTCCCGACGCCGCCGACGGGGCCGGGACCTGGAGCAGTTCCGACGTCGAGCTGACCGACGAGATCCTCGCGCAGCTCGAAGGGGATCTGTGCATCGACAAGACTCGGATTTTCGCGACGGGCTTCAGCTTCGGCGGTGCCATGTCCCTAGCCGTCGCCTGTCAACGCGCGGACGTGTTCCGCGGGGTCGCGTTCTTCTCCGGGGCTGATCTCACCGGCTCATGTACCGGGACCCTGACGACGCCCATCGCCTACTACGCCTCGCAGGCGAGCGGGGACAGTAGCGGGGACCCCATTCCGAGCAGCGGTCGAATCAAACAAGCGCAGTTCGCCGAGGTCAACGGCTGCACCCCGGAACCCGACGCGACGACCTTCCCCGCGCCAGGCGAACCGCACAGATGCACGACCTACCAAGGCTGCTCCCCGGGCCATCCAACCGTCTATTGTGTATTCGACGGCCCCCACGGCTGGGAGCCGAGGGATCCTGGAGAGGGGATGAGTTGGAACGCGCCGCTGGCTTGGGAGTTCATCACGCAGTTCTAGCCGACGCGTGTGATGGGCTTGCGGGTCCCGAGCGTGAGTGTGGTTGGGACGGAGTAACTCCGAAGTCGCCACAGTTGGCGAGTCGCCATGGGTCGCGGTGTCGCCCGTTGGTCAGATAGAGTAGTCTCGCCTCTATGACGCCCCCCCAAAAGGAAAGGGGTCTTCAGCTAGATTCAGCTGAAAACCCCTCGAGGCGAGGACCAGATTCGAACTGGCGTATAACGGTTTTGCAAACCGCTGCCTAACCACTTGGCTACCTCGCCAACCCCCGGCAAAAACCGGGCCTCGAAACCTACCGATACGGTCAGAGGCGTCAAGCTCAAAGCGAGCGGAGCCGCAGCCACCTCGCCGTTTGCGCCGACGTCGGCCGACCTCCCGGCGCATGACGCTGGCCGGCAAACCCCGCTCAGTCGGCTTCCGCTTCGAGGTCGTCGGATATGTAGCTCAGGATCACGTCGTCCAAAGACTGCTCGCTGATGCTGACCGAGCCGAAGATCGACGCGCCGGACGACGCGCGCTCCTCGAGGCTCGGGCGCAGGGCATGCCCGCCGCTCGAATTGGGCCCCGCAACCGCGCCGCGCTCGGTGACCCGCATCGAGGATTGGCGTTCGTCCGCACTGTCGGGCTCATCGCTGCGACGCAGGGTGGCCGGGCTGGCGTCGGAACCGATCTGAGCTGATATCTCCGGACGGGATACCGAGGTGGCGGGCTTGTCTTCGCGGCCCGCGTTCGGATTGGACATGTCGTCGATCAACTCGTCGAAGCGGCCTTCACGCAAGGACACGAACATCGCACGATGCTGTTCCTTCATGCGCTTTCTGAGCTGCGCGGCGAGATCCTCGGTGCCGAGTAACTCCGAGTAGTCCGTGCGCACGGAGCGAAGGATGCGCCCACCGTCTGCGAACAGATGAGTCGTGATGTGCGCGTACGAGGTGCCCGAATCTTCCGTTTGAATGTGGAAGACCCGCCCCTTGTGCTTCACGTTGTTGTTGAACCCCACCTGGGGGGCCTGCACCGTTCGCGCCTGCACCAATTACTCCAGCGAAAATCTAGCGTACCACACGTTGAGCGAGGAACAGCTGCTTGTTGTTTTTGTGTGGGATGTGTGCCGCGCTTACATACCTGTTTGGGTCGGATGGACGCCCACCCCTCCCGTTCACTGCACGCCCACCCGAGTGAACCGGGCCCGGCCCCCTAAATGGCTGGGGCAACGCCCTCATCCATGCGCCGCATGCCCTCCAAGAGCAGAGCTTCCGGGCTCTCTTGGATCACCCGCTGTGGCGCCTTGAAGTTTGGATCCAGAACGAAATCGCCCGACTGGAGCGTCAGCATGGCGTAGAAGGCCTCCGGACCGCGCAGACTGCCCCACAGGGCGTTGTACATCGCTCCCTCCACGAAGTGGATCTCCCCCGAGTCCCTGCCGGACCGGATCTTCAACGAGCCCGTCTTCCGGCCGTGCCACAGGACTTGCACGATCTCAGGCAGACCCATCTCCTGCAGCGAGCCCGCAACCCCGCGCGCGCCCGTGGTCCTCGCCTCCCGCTCCATGACCTGCTTCAGCTTGGCAACCAGAACATCGGCACTGATGGGCTTCGTCATGTAGTCGGAGGCGCCCATTTCGAACGCCTTCTGGGCGTCGCTCCTGCCGGCGCGCGCCGTGACGAAGACCCACGGCACCTTGTCGGCAGCCGGGCGCCGTTTCGCCTCGGTGAACAATGCGAAACCGTCGTGTTTGCCCAAGTCCAGCTCACTGACGACGATTCCGACCTCTCCCGTGTCCAGCGTCTTGAGCGCTCCTTCGATGGTGCGAGCGGTGCGCACCTCGAAGCCCTGCTCGATCATGCGCAGCTCCAGCACCGTCGACTCCTCTGGATCGGGCTCGATGAGCAGCGCGACGTGCCGGTTGGCGAGCAGACGTGCCTTGAGGTCCTCTCCAGAGATGGTGTGTTTGAACAGATCCACCAGGTTGGGATCGAAGACTTTGCCCGCTCCCCGCGCCAGCACCGCGCAGGCCTGCGCGGGCTTGAGGATGGCCCGATAAGGGTTTTTGGGGTTCTGCGTCAGGTCCGCGTAGGTATCGGCGATCGCCAACAGACGGGCGCCGAGCGGGATCTCCTTGCCCTTGAGCTCGCCGGGTAGGCCCTTGCCGTCGAAACGTTCGTACATCGACTCGACCGCCCGCACGGACTCTTGTGGCAGATTAACGGTCTCCGTCAGTCGCAGAGGGGCGCGATAGCTGCGCTTCGCCGCCTGGGTATGCCCCTCGTACTCCGCGACGTTGTAGGCGGTGAGATGGAAGTTCCCCATCTTGCCGAGGTCGTGAATGTAGGCGGCGATCTGAAAGTGAGCGGCCTGCGTTTCGCTGATCCCGATGCGCTCGACGATCTTGCGGATCAGCCGCGCGGTGTGCGCTGAATGCCCGCGCAAGTCGGGGCGCGCATTTTCCAACAGGCTGACCAAGACGTTCAACGTCTCCAAGTAGCTCTCGCTGGTGAAACCGGTCACCGCGGTGGCCCGGCTCCCGCTCTGGCTCTCCAGCTCCTCCCCAGAAAGCATGCGCTCCGTCTGCGGCTCACCGGCGAGTGCGACGGCCATCGACTCCTCACTCACCAGATTGCGCTCGAACACGTTGAGCATGTTCGTGAACTGCTGGTGCGCGGTGCGATCCAACAGCCCGAAGGCGTGAATGTCGCCCTGATAGTGCTTGGCTATTGCAGCCTTCACGGCCAGCGGCCGCCCCACCAACGCCCGAACGTGTTTCGCTCCGCTCGCCACCTGCACCTGGTGCAACATGGATTGATTGTCCGGATCCGGGGTGACCACCGTCAGAGTGCCGTCCTTGTCACTGTAGAGAACGGGGAACACCGTCTCTTGCTCTGCCATCTTGCGCGGCAACATCTTCAAGGTGGTCACCGGGATGTCGGCGCGTGCCAGCTTCTCCGTGCCGACGAAGCGGGTGCGATACTCCGCTGCCAGAAACTTGAGCAGCGCACTTTCCTCGATGGCGTTGCAATCCAGCAGCGCCTCCTCGAAGCGGCCACCGACCACACGCTGGTGGTTGAGCGCGGCCTCGCGCAGCTCGCCACTGATCAAGCCTTCCGAAGCCAGGCGATCGATGATGCGAGGATTCCCTGTTTCGTGCATGACGATGACTCGAGAGCCGCGAAGGCTGCCTGAGAGCACAGGCTAGCAGCCGTGGGCTCGCCGCGTGCGCTGGACAGGAACTCCCGCAAAGGACGTGGACGAGCTTCGGACCTCGGGTCGGTCCCTGCCCCCAATAGGGCCAGAATGCCTGCCGCGACTGGGTTATTTACGTAACGAATTCCCGAGGTTATTGTGTGCCTTCTGCCCACATGAATTCAGTTTCGATGGAATGGGCGCTCGCACACCAGGCGGCTCCGATGAGCTCCGGAGGCCCACTTGACTTGCCCTGGACGTGCGGCTAATACACCCGCCCCTTGCCCACAGGCCGTGGGCAACTCACACGGTAGCGAATAGAAACATGGGTACTTACGTCGCCAAGCCGCTCGAAGCACAGGCCACCCGCAAGTGGTGGGTGCTGGATGCGAAAGGCCAGTCTCTCGGAAGGCTCGCGAGCACCGCCGCAACACTGCTGCGCGGAAAGCACAAGGCCACCTTCACCCCGCACGTCGACACGGGGGACTTCGTGGTCATCGTCAATGCGTCTGAGGTCGCCGTCTCAGGCGCCAAGCCGGACGACAAGAAATACTACCGTCACAGCGGCTATCCCGGTGGTCTGCGTGAGGAGAGTTTCCGTCATCTTTCCGCGCGCCGTCCCGAGGAGCCGGTCCGTTTGGCCGTCAAGGGCATGCTGCCCAAGAACAAGCTGGGCCGCGAGATGATCAAGAAGCTGAAGATCTACTCGACGGCGGAGCACCCGCACGCGGCCCAGAAGCCAGAGATCCGAGACCTGTAAGGACTGACCAATGAGCGAAGGTACACAAAACTACGCCACCGGCAAGCGCAAGACCGCGGTTGCTCGCGTGTGGCTCAAGCCAGCCGGCAGCGGCCAAATCACGGTCAACGGCGTGTCCGCTGATGAATACTTCGAGCGTGCCTCCTCACGCATGGTTCTGCGTCAGTCGCTGGAGCAGCTGGAGTTGGTGTCGTCCTACGATGTCAAAGCAACCGTCAGCGGTGGCGGGCACAGCGCGCAAGCTGAAGCGCTGCGTCACGGCATCGCGCGTGCCCTGATCCTGGAGGATCCGGAGCGCCGACGCGTGCTGAAGCAGGCTGGCTTCTTGACCCGCGACTCTCGCGCCAAAGAGCGTAAGAAGTACGGTCAGCCCGGCGCACGCAAGCGCTTCCAGTACTCGAAGCGCTGATCGAGCAACAAACTCGTTCACTCACGGCGGCGCCTCCAGATGGATGGCGCCGTTTCTTCTTTGGGGTTCGGAAAAGATGACACGACTGAAAGCAGGAATCGTTGGCGTAGCCGGATACACGGGAGCAGAGCTCGTGCGGCTCATCACAGCTCACCCGCACTTGGAACTGACTTGGGTCAGCGGGAACAGCACTGCCGGCAAGCGATTGGCTGAAGTGTTGCCCAGCGTGCGTGGAGTGCCCGCGCTCGCCGAGCTCACCATCGACAAGTTCGCAGCTGAGCGCGTTGGCGAGCTCGCCAAGGAGCTCGATGTCGTGTTCACCGCGCTCCCGCACGCAGAGAGCGCGCGAGTCGGGGCCCTCTTCTACCGCGCGGGTGTCATCGTCGTGGACTTGTCGGCGGACTACCGCTTCGAAGACGTGGGCACCTACGAGACCTGGTACGGCGAACACCCCGAGAAGGAGCTGGTCGCCGAAGCCCGCTATGGTCTGGTCGAGTGGCATCGCGGCGAACTCGAAGGGGCACGTTTGATCGCCTCACCCGGCTGCTACGTCACCTCCGCCGTACTCGCCCTCGGCCCACTCTTGCACGAAGACTTGATCGACCCGGAGTCCATCGTCGTCGACGCCAAGAGCGGCGTCAGTGGCGCAGGTCGTGCAGCAAAGCCGAGCACGCACCTGCCCGAAGCCGCAGAAGGCATCCGCCCCTACAAGGTCGCGGGCACGCACCGTCATACGCCGGAGATCGAACAAGAGCTCAGTCGAATCGCCAAGCGCGATGTGCGGGTTCTCTTCACCCCACAGCTCGCCCCAATGAGCCGCGGCATCTTGGCGTGCGCGTACGCGAAGGCCAAACCGAAGACGACGGCAGATCGCTGCCGCGACGCAGCGCGAGCGCAGTACGAGCCAGGTCTGGTGGGTGTGCTCGACGACGGTCAGCTGCCCGATACCTTGTGGGTCCGGGGTACCGCGCGGGCGCTGGTGTCCTACGCTTTGGATGAGCGCACGAACACCGTGCTCGCATTCTGTGTCCTCGACAACCTCAGCAAGGGCGCCTCGTCGCAGGCCATTCAGGCGTTCAACGTTTCGCGTGGCTGGCCCGAAGACACCGGACTGCCCGTCGTCGCCCAGTTCCCGTGAGCCAGCGCCTGCGGGCGATGCGATCGAGAAACGAGTAGACTCCGCCGGTTCACGAGAGCCGCACCGCTTCAGCAAGGAATCTGCCAATGTCTGACAGCCCGTTTCAACTGCGCAGCGACTTCGCCCCGACCGGCGATCAGCCCGCGGCCATCGAGAAGCTGCTGGCAGGCCTTCGCCGCGGCGACGACATGCAGACGCTGATGGGCATCACGGGCAGCGGCAAGACGTTCACCGTCGCCAATGTGATTGCTGCGTGGGGCAAGCCAACACTCATCATCGCGCCGAACAAGACCCTCGCCGCACAGCTGTACGGCGAGATGCGAGACCTATTCCCGAACAGCGCCGTCCGTTACTTCGTCAGCTACTACGACTACTACCAGCCCGAAGCCTACGTTCCCTCGAGCGATACGTTCATCGAAAAAGACGCCATCATCAACGATCAGATCGACCGCATGCGCCATGCCGCAACACAGGCACTGCTCACGCGGGAGGACGTCATCATCGTGGCCAGCGTCAGCTGCATCTACGGCATCGGCGCGTCGGAAAGCTATCACGGTCTGCACATCGGCATCCAACGCGGCCAGGAGTTGGACCGCGACGCGTTGCTCCGCAACCTGGTCGACATCCAATACGAACGCAACGACACCGACTTTCACCGAGGCACCTTCCGGGTTCGGGGCGACGTCGTGGAGATATTCCCCGTCTACGAAGAGTCCGTCGCCGTGCGTGTGGAGTTCTTCGGAGACGAAATCGAGAGCATCGCCGAAGTGGATCCGTTGCGCGGGCACGTGCTGAATCAACTGGAGAGCTACGCCATCTTCCCGGGTTCGCACTACGTCACGCCCAAAGCGCAGATGCGCGTCGCGATAGAAGCCATTCGAGAGGAGCTCCGTGAGCGCCTGCAGTGGTTCGACGAAAACGCGCGACTGCTCGAAAAGCAGCGCCTCGCCCAGCGCACCCTCTACGATCTGGAGATGCTGGAACAAATGGGATTCGTTGCCGGTATCGAGAACTACTCGCGGCATCTGTCGGGACGCAAAGCCGGCGAGCCCCCACCCTGCCTCATCGACTACTTCCCGCGAGACTTCCTGCTGGTGCTCGACGAGTCGCATCAAACCGTACCTCAGCTCGGAGCGATGTATCGCGGCGACCGTTCCCGCAAAGAGACGCTCGTCGAGTACGGCTTCCGTCTACCGAGCGCGTTGGACAATCGCCCGCTGCAATTCGAAGAGTTCAAGAAGTACATGCGGCACACGGTGTTCGTCTCGGCCACTCCCGGCGACTACGAACTCGAGCACTCCAAGGGTGAGCCGATCCAGCAAGTCATTCGCCCCACGGGGCTGATGGACCCCGAGATATTCTTGCGCCCGGTGGCTGGACAGGTGGACGACCTCTTGACGCAAATCCGCGAGCGGACGCAGCGCGACGAGCGCGTCTTGGTCACCACCTTGACCAAGCGGATGGCGGAGGACCTGACGGAGTACTACAGCGAGTTGGGCATCCGCGTGCGCTATCTGCATTCGGACGTGGACACCCTCGAACGCGTCGAGCTGTTGCGAGACCTGCGCGCTGGAGAATACGACGTCTTGGTCGGCATCAACTTGCTGCGCGAGGGTTTGGACCTACCGGAAGTGAGCTTGGTCGCCATCCTGGATGCGGACAAGGAAGGCTTCTTGAGAAGCGCGCGCTCGTTGATTCAGACCATCGGGCGTGCCGCCCGTAACGAACGTGGCCAGGTCATCATGTACGCCGACCGTATCACCCCGGCCATGAAGCAAGCGATGGAAGAGACACGGCGGCGCCGTGAGCTGCAACTCGCCTACAACTCGGAGCACGGGATCACACCCGCCACGATCAAACGCGCCATTCTCGACATCGGCGCGGCCTCCGGAAGCCACGACTACTACGCCATTCCCAAGGGCAAGATCGACACGGACTCCAACGCAGCGGGCACGCAGCTCGACAAGAAGGAGCAAGTCGAAGCCATTCGTCAAGAAATGTTCGCCGCCGCAGAGCGATTGGATTTCGAAAAGGCCGCGGAGCTTCGCGATCGTCTGCGCGAGTTCGAAGGCGATTCCTCAACCAGCAAGAAAGCAAGCCGCCGCTCTCCTGGCCGCGGCCGCCGTCGTCGCTGATCATGTCGCTGCGTCGCAAAGTGCTCCGGGCCGATGTGAGCCGTTCGCTAGCGGACGATGCGCCCCCGACGCAGCAAGCCGACGCCCACCTTCAGCGCGCGCGAGGGGTGTACAACGTGCACCCCTCGACCTTCTTCGTCGGCCTCTTGGGAGCACTCTTCGCGGTGGTCTTCGCGCTCTACGCTGCCACCCGCGAAGCAGCACGCCAAGAGCAGCGCCAACAGGTCCTCCCCACGGCAGACTCCACCTCGCCGGGTCGAACCCCCTCGGAAGCTCGGGAAATCTGGGTCGAAGTCGAACCCTGACGGGGGGCGCGAGCATCGGCTCGACGCACCGCTTGTGGACGGCTATGCTCGGCGCATGTCGATTGATGGCCCAGATGAGCTGGACGCGCTGTTGAGAGTGGGCGAGGCGGTTGCCGCTGCCCGGGACGAAATGGGACGCCACGTGCAGCCCGGAATCACCACCGAGGAGCTCGACGACATCGGCAGATCCGTGTTGGAACGTTACGGGGCGCGCTCGGCGCCACAGCTGGCCTACGACTTCCCCAAGACCACCTGTATCAGCGTCAACGATGAGCTTGCCCACGGCATCCCCTCGAAGCGCAAGCTCGTCGACGGCGACTTGGTCAACATCGACGTCTCTGCCGAGCTCGACGGCTTCTGGGCGGACAGCGGTGCGAGCTTCCCCGTCGGCGAAGTCTCACGCCGTCACCACGCGTTGATGTGGACCACCCGACGCGCCCTGGACGAAGCCATGCTCGAAGCGCGGGCGGGCAACCCGATGCGCCACATCGGACGAGCCGTGGAGCGTCGCGCGCGCCGCTCCGGCTTCAAGGTCGTCCGCAGCCTGTGTGGCCATGGAGTGGGCCGACACATCCACGAAGACCCGAACGTCCTGAACTACGACGATCGGCGCAACAAAGCACGGCTGTGGGAGGGCCTCGTCATCACCATCGAGCCGTTCTTGACCACGGGCGCGAAGGACTTCGTGGAAGCTGACGACGGTTGGACCTTGCGGACGCCCGACGGCAGCGTCGGAGCTCAGTACGAGCACACCCTGGTGGTCACCAGCGGGCGGCCCATCGTCGTCACCCAAAGTGCAGGGCCCGGGGCCGCCACAACCCCCTGAGCGAACCATGATCAGTCGGCGAACTCGGCAACTCGCGATCGCAGTCGTCTGGTTGTTGTTGTTTGGGTACCTGTTCGTCTCTTACGTCCACCGAGGGCACGTTTCGTGGTGGACACTGCCAGTCATGTTCTTGGCCATGTACTTGGCGGACGCAGCCAGTGGTGTCGCTCACTTCGTGGTCGACTACACACCCAACGTGACAGGCGTCGGTCTGAAAGAACTCTACGAATACGCGGGCAACAAGGGCTCACAGGATTACATCGACAAGCGCGACCGAGCCATGCGCAAGATCAATGGGTTTCAGGAAGTCGTCTTCGACTTCAAGGTGCATCACCTGACGCCGGGAGCATTGGGACGCCGGAGCATCTTGAAAATGACACTCCCGGTGATCGTTTACGCCGCCTTTCCACTGACTCTGCTGCTGGTAATTTTGGGAGAATTAGGCTGGATGCCTCCCAACCTCTCCCTCTTCTTGGTGGTGATTGTGGGAAGTGCGACCGTTTCACAGTACGCCCACAGTTGTACGCACAAGCAACGCATCCCCTGGCCAGCACGACTTCTGCAGCGCTGCGGGTTGTTTCTGTCGCCACGGAAGCACCAAGTGCACCACGAGCACCCCGATCGCCAATTCTGCTTGCTCAACGGCTGGGCGAACCCTTTGATCGATCGCGTGTTCGCGCTGGTGATACGGAAGGGGCTGCTTCAGCCCGACGGCCTGCGAGTCATCTAGCTACGTATCTCACATCGCGCTACGCGGACGCACTGCGCAACGCACGACAATGGGCTTGCAGCGCGTTGCTTCGCCACCAACCCTCGACTAGGCTCGCGCCGATGACGAATGGGTCGGAAGAGATGCCGCAGGACAACTGCACAGGCCACCTCACCCCCGAGTCGGAGCAAGCGACTGCCGATGCTCTCGTCCAGCAGCGACACCGTCGGCGCCCACTCGGCTCTCCGCGCTGGCTCGTCGGCGCGCTGCTGGTGACGACGATTCTCGCTACCGCATGCTCCGCCGGCAAACTGTCGCCAGGGGAAAAGCGCCAGTTTCGTGAAGAGCTGGACACCTTGTTCTCGGACACGGATGAAGCGGCGAACACCGATACCGCTGACACGACATCAACCGACGAAGGTGGAAGCGACGCGGCAGAACCCGAGCC
>JBNKHV010000183.1:0-132622 GCA_050290545.1 Polyangiaceae bacterium
CAAGAAAACCTGATAGTATTCTTCAGTGCCACAACGAGCACCACCGCGGGGACGCTATGACCGCTCCTCTACCGCTTCCCAACGTGCGCAGGAACAGCGTGATCTCATCATTGTGGCGGTAAGTGAACATCTTCTCGCGTGTGACTCAGCACCTTCGAAATTAACGCTCAGCGCGCTCTGCTCGGCGACTGGGCTGGGCCGGAACACGATCTACGGCCAGTTCGAGAGCGTCGCTGCGGCCGAGCGTTACGTCGCTGACCAGGCGCTGGCCTCGGTGACGCTCGAGCTCGTCTCCGACACCACGGCGATGACACCACTCGACGCGGTGAGCACCTTCGCCGGAACCTGGGCGGACCGCATCGTCGAACAACCGCTTGCCTACCGCGTCGCGCTGCGATGGGCTCGCCCGGTGCTGCTTGCCCGGCTGCGTCAGGCCGTCGCACCCGTCCTGCAGCTCGGTATCGCTGCAGGGCTCTTCGCTCCCGACCCTAGCGGCCTCAGGGAGCCCGCCCTGCTGGAGGCATTGCTCGCCGTCGGTGAGCGGCTGTCCGAAAGTCCTAGCGGACGAGATACGGCAGCATCCTTCGTGAGCAGCCTGATCACGAAACTGTGCCGCTAGCGGTGCCCACAGCTGAGGGACACCTCGGCGGCGCGTTCGCCACGCATGCGGTTGACGCTCGTGCGTACACGGCCCTCAGTCGCTGAACTCGGCGCTCTGCTCACACGCCGTGGCGTTCAGCGCCGCGGCGTCGCATCAACGGCTCCCCGTTTTCGTCGACCGAGCCGAGCGCCCCATCCACACGCGACAAGAGGGACTCCAACATTTGCCGACTGCGCGCGGTGAGTTCCTCGTGCTGTCGCTTCGCCTGTTCGAGTTCCTGCGCCAGCGATAGCGCGACGAGCAGCAGCGCTTGAGGATGCAACTGTTGCCCCGGTGCGAGGCGCTGCAGTCGAAGCTCCACATCCGCTGCGAGCTTGTCCATCGTCGGCTGGTCGAGCGTCGTTACCAACCGGTACTCGTGCCCCGAGACCGATACTTGCACCGCCCGCTTAGCCATATCGACGACGCTACCACTGTCCCAATCCCGAAGCAGCCCCGATCCGCGCCCCGAGAATTCAGGCTGTCGCACCCGCACACACTTTCGAAGCAGGGCAGTTGAACTCCACCACAGCGTGCTCAGCGCGCGCTCGCCGCTACACCAATTTGCGTGCCACTGGCGCTGCAGAGCCGGGCTCCGCACTTGCGGTGCAGTTCGGCTCTCCAAGCGGCGCAGCGCCGAGTGCGCGAGCACGATTGTCGGGCGGTTGTTCTTGCCCCGCAGGGTGAGGGCCCGAAAAGCTACCCCGTTACAGTCGTTCTCTCGACTCCATTTTGTTTTGTAGCGCTGAGCCTTCCCGAATTGCGCTCGCTCACTTAGTGCGACAGCCACGAGATCAGCGCCATCCACGGGAGCGCCATCCACATTCCGTCCAAGTGCGCGCCAATCACGAACCGGCGTTCGGCCACATCCAGCAAGCCCCAATCCACACCAGCCGAGAGCCCGAAGGCTGCGACATAGCTTCCACTGTGATTGAAGCTCCGAGACCCGATGAACGCCCGCAAGTTGGGCCCGACGTCCCATCTATCCGCCGCGCGCACGAAGCCGCCAGGGCTCAACACCAGCTGCAGCGCGCCGAGCGGCACCTGCACCGACACCCCTGGTGCAAGTCGGATATCGTCGAAGCTCATCGTGCCGAGCTCCAGCGCGGGTCCAACCCCGTAGTCGTCGATACCCTGCCTCCCGTACATGACGTCACCACGCACCGCGAGTGCGAAACACGCGTCGGACGGCTGGGTAAGCTCGAGACAGAGCCCGGGCAGCACGCCCACGTTCAACTGTGGCTCAGCGGCGGCATCCACTGCGACAGCGACGACTACCGCGCCCAAACCGGACGCAAGCCCTAGGCGCCATCGCACCACCACATCACTCCAGCCGGTAACAGACTTCCAAGGTCGACGCGCAAGCTCGACAGTCGATGCGCTCGTCCTGACCGATCACGCACTGCTCGAAGCCGACGTTGTCGGCGGAGACACCACAGACTAGCTCACCCCCAGGCCCGGCCTCCACGGCTTCGAGCGGGTACTCCACGAGGCAACCCCAACACACATCGATCGGGAACGTGAAGTCGCCCGAGGTGATCTCGACGCCGCCGAGCGTCTCGCCGAAGACTCGAATACTGGCGATCAGCGTCCGCGTGCGGGTACGCCGTCCCTCGAGTTCCTCCCTCAGCAGCTGCCCTTGCGAGGCCGGAATCATGGTCACCTCCGCCAATCCGTAGCCAGGAGTTTCCGCTGAGTTCGGCTGGATGAAACCACCGCCATTGACGCTGAACTCGTCGATGAGAGCGCCCTGTGGGCTGCGCAGCTCCACCTCCGCTCCGCGCACCCGGAAGCCCGCCGTCTCGGTCCGGAGCTCCGACTTGTTGCCTCGCGGCGTGAGTTGGTTGCCGACGAGCACCAGGCCCTCGTATTTGTCGCGGAACGCGACGTCCAACTTGCCGCGGAACAACAGCGCCGCGCTCGGATCTCCGCTAGCTTCGCAACTCGGTGGCGTAGGCGACAAGACTCCCTCCACGAACAACGTGGAGTCATTCTCCGCACAGCCCACGACCTGGCTCAACAGTGCGGCAAATGCGACATACCTCAGGCTCTCGAAGCGCATGACTATCCTCGATGGACCCGCCGACAAACCCGACGGTTCTGCACAGTCTAGCTGTCGCAGCGGTTTCGAGCCAAAAGTTGGCGATTCTAGCTCTGGCCGTCGACGCAAGTGGCGATGCCTACACTATCCCAGAGCGGAGACTATCCGCTGCAGTTCGGAGATGCCCAGTTCCTTGAACTCCACCCGCCCGAGCTCTGGACAAAAAACGAAACGCACCTGATCGCCGCCTCGTTTCTTGTCGTGGCCCAAAAGCGTAGCGGCCGCCGCCATCGGTCTTTGTTCCAAGTCCGTCGGCAACCCGAGCGCCCGCAACAACGCGGTCGTGCGCTCGCCGAGTTCGGCTGGCGTGATCCCCAGCTGACTCCCGATGCGCATCGCTGCCACTAGGCCCAAGCTGACGGCTTCACCGTGACTGAGCTCGCCGAACCCACCCTGAGCTTCCAACGCGTGGCCCACGGTGTGGCCGAGGTTGAGCGCAGCTCGCAATCCACCCTCACGCTCATCGCGCGAAACAACGCTGGCTTTGACCTGGATACAACGTCGCACGAGTTCGGCGATCAACTCCCAGTCGCGCTTCACCACCGCGCCACTCTCACGCTCCAACAGGTCGAACATCTCCGCATCCCCGAGCAGCGCCGTCTTCACGACCTCGGCTAGGGCACCCGTCACACCGCGCGCCGGTTCACTACGCAGGTGCTTGACGTCACACAGCACGCGCCGCGGTTGCCAAAACGCCCCGACGCAATTCTTGGCGCCAGGTAGATCGACGGCCGTCTTACCACCCACGGAAGCGTCGACCATGCCGAGCAGCGTCGTCGGAATGCTCACCCAGGGCACGCCGCGCATCCACGTCGCAGCCGCAAACCCCGCAACGTCCGTCATCACGCCGCCACCAAGGCCGATGAACACACTCTTGCGGTCGACCCCGTGCCCGAGACAGTGCATCCAGATGCGTTCGAGGCTTTGCGGTGTCTTGAACTCTTCGCCAGGTTGCTGCTCGAACGCCGTGACCGGCCGGCGGTGACTCTGCACCGCGCTCACGTAATCTGCCACGTAGAGCTTGCCCACGGTCTCATCCGTGAGCACCACGACACGCGATGCGTCCGCCGTCACTTCACCTGCACGTGCCACGGCGAAGTCCGACCCCACCTCGACGCTGTACGACGCCGCACCCGCGGCGACAGCGACCGGGTCACGCTGCCAGACTCGAAGCACGTCGTCTGCGACCTGCTCCGGCGAGCGCTGATCGACGTCGATGACTTCGTGCGCTTCGGCGTAGGCCAGCTCTCGCCCTGCGAGCAGATCCTCGATCTCCGCTACACCGCGTCCCGCCAACAACGGCCGCTGTGAGTCACCCTGGGTCCGCTCGAGGATCGTCTCTGGCTTCGCACGCAGAGAAACGACGACGCCACGCTCGAGCGCGTCCAGCCGGGTCGCCCGCCGCAGCAGAGCGCCACCGCCAAGCGCGACGACTCGAGGCTCGCCGCCTCCGAGAACCTCGCCCAACTCCGCACGTTCGAGCTCACGAAAACGCGCCTCTCCGTCCTCCGCAAATATCCGCGCAATCGACTTGCCCGCCCGCGAAACGATGCGCGCGTCCAAGTCCACGACGGGCGTTCCGGTGCGTTCCGTCAGGAGCTTCGCCACCGTGCTTTTGCCGGTCGCCATGAATCCGTTCAGCAACAATGAGCGCTTCATTTGGGAGCGGCTTATAGCCCCTCATCCCTCGCGAGGACAGCGCCTGGCCAAAACCTCAGTCCGGGGCTAGCGTCCGGGCGCAACCATCGCTAAACCACCTGGCGCTCCCCAAGGCGAGCCAAGTCGCTGCCACCCGAGCAACCCATGCAATTCACCAAGTACCATGGATTAGGGAACGATTTCGTCGTGGTAGACGTCGACAGCGCCACCGCGCTCGACGCCGCACGCGCACGAAAGATCTGCGACCGGCACTTCGGCGTGGGAGCGGATGGGGTTTTGCTGGTGTCGCCCAGCTCCCGAGCGCTCGCCAAGATGACCGTGCTCAACGCCGATGGATCCCAGCCCGAGATGTGTGGGAACGGCTTGCGCTGCGTCGCGCTTCACCTGAGCCGCCGTCACCACGCGCCCGATCACTTTCCCGTCGAGACCGATGCAGGCGTGCTCGACTGCAGGCTGAAGCTGCGCGAAAACACGACCTGGATCACGATTTCCTTGGGGCGCGCCCGACACCAGGAAAGCCTGAAGCGAGACGTCGACGGCTCGCACTATCACTTCCACCGCATTTCCATGGGCAACCCTCACGCCATCAGCTTCGCCGGCATCCCCGAGCTGAGCGTGGTCGACCGCGTTGCCTCTCAGGTTTCCGCCTCACTCCCCGACGGCTCCAACGTCGAATTCGTCAGACTCCTGTCCCAGACCCAGCTCCAAGTGGTCGTCTGGGAGCGCGGCGTCGGCCGAACCCTGGCGTGCGGCACCGGGGCCGGAGCCGTGGCCGCGGCCGCGGCGCTCGAGGGCTTGTCTCCCTTCGACCAACCGTTGCTCGTCGACCTCCCCGGCGGCTCGCTAGAGATCAGGGTGCGCCAGGACGACCTCCACGTTCAGTTGTCGGGGCCGGCGCGCCTGGTGTTTGAAGGCGAGCTCGCTGACATCTGAGCGCTCCGACGAGTACTTGCCGAAAACTGCGCCAGTTTTTTTTGCTGTGTTAGGGGCCAAATCATGCCCCGAGAAATAGCTCGTCCGCCCGACCCGCTCGGAAGCCAGCGCCAACGCTACGTCGACGCGCTCGAGCCGCGACTCGCAGCGCTTGATGAAGCCCTCGCGGCGCTCGCCGCTCACCCGGAGCACACCTCACTGCGCGCCCAACTCGAACAGCGCCTGGACGCCATGGCGGATGCCGCCAATGCGCTCGGCTTCGAGCAGATGTCAGCGGCCTTCGCCAGCGCCCAAAGCGCGCTCGCGTGCGCGACGGATCCCGTCACAACCCAGCGCGCAACCACAGAAGCGCGCAGTACGCTCGAACTGATTCCGAGCCTCTTCGGACAAGCGACCGATGAAGCTCCCGCGCCGATAGCCAACTCCCCCGCGGTCGTCCCGCCTGGACCCCCGGCGACGTCGGGCGACGTGCCGGGGGTGACGGCACCCGCCTCTTCAGACCATCCTCTTGCCCAAGCGGCGAACAGCGCAGCCTCCGTCGCTGTGTGCGTCGGAGTCACTGAGCCGCCCACCCCGGCGAAGTCACTTTCAGCGGGAACCCTCGTGGTGCTGGGGATCTTGCCGCTGCGCGCCGTGTGTCGCAGCTGGAGCGAGCGCTTCCCCGATCTCTCGTTCCACTTCACCGTGGACGTCGAGGACGCCGCGGCCCTCGCCGCCGACAGTCAACGCCCTGCCATCGTGATCGACGGGCGGCGACCCGACGCGGGGCACGCTTTCCACCGCCTGAGCGACGTCGGTCCCTGTCTGATTGTGGAAGCGAGTGAACGCCAGCATCTCGCCTTCGAGGCTCAAGGCGCGCACGCGGCGTTGCGCCCAGGTGTTGACGCTGGGCCGCTCTTCGAGGAACTCTTCGCGGACGCGCCGAAAGCCCAAGCGCCGGTCGAGCAAGGCGCCGACACACAACCCGAGCGCGACCCGAGCGCCACTCGAGGCGGCCCGCGCCGAACGCCTAAGGCCGACGTCGTCGTCATCCCCGGCCGTACCATCCTGCTCGCGGACGCGGACCCTGCGACCGCCTGGTTCCTCACTGGCCTGCTGCGCTCCGCTCAAGCCACAGTGCTCGAAGCACGCGATGGACTCGAAGCCTGGCAGCTGGCCCAGGAGCGCGAACCCGACCTGATCATCAGCGACGTTGCGCTGCCGGAGCTGGATGGCTTTGGACTATGCCGCAACGTCAAGCGCGACATCGCGCTGTCGGATGTCCCGGTTCTTCTCGTGTCGTGGAAGGAGGACGCCCTGCATCGAGTGCGGGAGCTGGGGGCGGGGGCGGACGGTTACTTCGTCAAAGAAGCCGACTCCGCCACGGTACTTCGCCGCTGCGCCGAGGCACTTCAGCTCCGCGTCAACATCGAGAAGCGGCTCCGCGAAGAGAAGACCGTGCACGGCCGTCTCCAGGGCATGACCCCTCGCTCGGTGCTGCGCTTGGCGAGTGAAGTCGTCGGCGACGCCCGGGTCACGTTCACCGACGCCGCCTACACCTACGTCGCGTACGTCGGCGATGGTCGCCTGCTCAGCGTCGAGCGCAGCGCGCCGAACGGCACGCTGCTGACCGGCGAAGCCGTGTTGCCCTCGTTGCTCGGCATGCGCGCCAGCCGCTTCATCGTGGAGCCGCACGCCGCCGTCGTCCAGTCCACCTTCTTCGGCAGTATGAGCGCGACGTTCGCGCCGACGTTCGCACGCTTGCGCCGCGCAGCGCGAGTGCTCGCCGGGGATGCGCTGCACCGAGTTGCCCGACTGGACCTCGACGAAGCCGTCGTCGAGCCTTACGTCAGCTCGTCACCCGCCATCGTGCAACGACTGGTCGAGAAGCTCGCCGACGGCGTGCCGCCCTTTTCACTCGCTCGCAGTGTGACTGCCGGCCTGCTCGAGTCCGTGCTCGGAGACCTCGCCCTGCGCGGTGCGGTGCGAGCCGCGCTCGACGTCAGCGGCCAGGACCTGTTGCACGCCCCGGACGTCTTCACGCAGCCGTTCGACATCGACGTTCGCACTCCGACGTCAGGATTCGATCTGCTCGCCGCACCCGGTGCCCCACGCATCAACGCCCACTCGACACCTGACGCCGTGCGCCGCGCGGCGGACTTCGCTTCCGCTCACATCACCAAACCAGAGACTCTGGTCGCGAAAGTCGGCGCCCCCGCCGCTGGCCTCGAACTTCCAACCGGTGACGACGCAGCGCACGTTTCAGACACCGCTGGCGAGCAAGCACCGCAGCCGGAGCTCCCAGAAGCACCCGCCGGTGCAAGCGCCCGCCATGAGGCGGATTCCGCATCAGGTGAACACACCCCAAGGTCCAAAACCTTGATCCCCCGCCCGGAGCCCAGCGACGAGAGCGTGGACTGGGCGCCTACCCCCAAAGAACTCCTGGGGCTCGCTGCACCCCTACTGAACGACGTGGAGCTCGAGCTCCCGCAGGACGCCACACCAAGCCCCTCGCTGGCAGACGCGGAAGCGCGAGGAATGAGCGCTCCGGCGAGCGTTTCTCCACCGCCCGCAGCGCTCGAAGCCGCGGCCGCTGCCTCCTCAATCGAGGCGGCACCAGGGCCGGCGGAAGAGATCACGACCGAAGAACCTTCGGACGGACGAGCCGCATCAATCGCCGAAAAAGCCGCCCATGCGAGCCCAGAGCTCGACCTCGCAGACGCGCTTTTCGGCGTGCCCGTGCTCGACCTTTCCTCACGCACCCAGTCCGAGCAGCAGGATGTACCGGCGGCGGAGCAGGCAGAACCCGAAGCGCAGCCCGAACCCTCCAGTGAACTCGTCGTCTCCACGCGGCTCGCCGGAAGCCGGCAGACGTACGACGACGACTTCGTCGATGACGCTGACCCGTTGTTCTCCTCCCTGCACCTAGTGGAGAGCGAGCCGTCTGCGCGGGCCAAGACGATCAGGACCAACGCGCTCGCCGACAGCGACAGCACGTGCCCACCACGAGCCCGCACCAAAGCGACGCTGGACGAGCGGGTCGGCAGCTGGTCCGCGAACGCTCGCAGGGTGTCCAAACTCGCATTCGCGTGGGCGACCCGCACGAAGCGCGCGCCGGAGCCGACTGAAAACGGCGCCGAGCAGCGAGAGCACGCACCATCCGTCGAGCTCAGCGCCCCAGCTCCGAGCCCGACGTCCGCGACAAGCGAGACCTCCGCAAAGCCAGACACCGACTCCCAACAGAAGTCGCCTGTGCCCGAAACGCCCGCCAAGGGCGGGTCCGGCACTGCGCTCCGCGCGCGTGGGAAAGCTCGAGCAGCAAGGCTGCTCGCCGCCGGCAAAAAAGGCCTACCTGCATTCGCCGCCCTCGGCGCGGCGGCCCTCGCGTTCTCGAGCGTTGGCGCCATCGTGGACCGCATCGAGAGCACACGCATCCAACAGGACGGAACGGCCATGCTCGATGCCACCCAGGCGGCGCCGCCGCCCGTGGCGGCCGCTGCAGAAGCGGACCCAGAAGCGGATCTCGCTGACCTCGCCGGCGACAGTGTCGCCCCGCCTGGTTCCCAGCCCGCAAAAGCCCGAATGCAGATGACCACTGCGGAGCTCCCTTTGCCCGAAGGGATTCAAATCGCAGCTGGAAAAGGACTGCTCGAAGTAAACAGCGGCGAGACGCACAAGATCTACGTCAACGGGGTGTTCGTGGGCCGCGGCCCCGTACGCCGTGTGCCGCTGACTGCCGGCAAGCACGAAGTCGAACTGCGCAACGATGGCGAAGTCGACAAGCATGAAATCACGATCGTCGCGGACAAGCGCATTCGCCTCGAACCCGCCGCGCAAGCCGCCGTCAGCCGCTAAACTTCTAGAGCTGAATGTCCTCGCGTTCGCTCACGTCAGTGACGGCGGATAGGCGTTCAGCTGCCTCGAGCAGCTGCTGACTCGACTTCGGGTCCTCCACGGCCGCTTTGTCGGGCAGCTTGACCAAGAAGCGGACGTACAAGTCTCCACGCCGGTCCTTACGCTGCACGCCGCGACCGCGGAGCCGCACCTGCTGACCGCTCTGTGCACCTTTCGGAACCGTCAGACTGACCGGACCGTCGGGGGTCGGCACCCGCACCTTCGTACCGCCTACCGCCTCGAGAGCCGTGATCGGGAAGTCGAGCTTCAGGTCCAAACCCTGCCGCGTGAAGTGCGCGTGGGGAGTCACCCGCACCGTGAGCAGGAGATCTCCAGGCTGTCCACCCCCTCGACCCGGACTGCCGCGACCCGACACGCGCAACTTGTCGCCATCGTCTGCACCGGGCGGAACCCGCACGTTCACTTCTCCCGTAACACCGGGCACCTGCAAGGTTATCGTCGTACCCTTTAGCGCGGAGACGACGTCGACGCGAACCTCGCCGGCGGCGTCCGGGCCCCGCGAGGCACCGCGCGCTGCCCGGAACACGTCTCCGAACAGATCGCCGAACCCACGGGCTCCCCCTCCACCTGCAATGAAGTCATCGATGTTGATGCCCCCGGCTCCACCGCCGCCAAACGGGGCACGGCCACGGTATGAGCGTGCGATGTCCGGATTGAAGCCTTCACGTAGGCCTTCCTCGCCGAACTCGTCGTAGAGCTTGCGCTTCTTCTCGTCGCTCAGCACCTGGTAGGCGCTGTTGACCCGCTTGAACTTGGCCTCAGCAGCATCGTCCCCCTGGTTTTTGTCGGGGTGATACTGTGCCGCAAGCTTACGGTACGCCTTGCGGATCTCCTCCGCACTGGCGCCGCGGGATAGGCCCAACTCGTTGTAGAAATCAGTCGCCATTCAGCCCAGGTGATTATCAATATGGCTGGTTTCATGTGGCCGCAAGCGCTTTGGCCCAGATCACCGCTCAGCGGGGCCCGAGACGGCGGCTGATCATCGACAGACCCGCTCCAGAGCGCAGCTGCGGAGCGAACCGTTCGTCCCAATTCTTCATTGGAACGCCAGAAGCCCGAGCCGGCGCCGCGTGCTGGCGCGAGGCTGGCTAGGGGCGCTTCGCCGTGCGCCCGCCCATCGCCAAGCCACAGCTCACCACCGCGACGTCCGTTTGGGCATCGAGGCGGGCACTAGTGAAGTCCGCGCTCCAGCGAATGTCTCCGAACCCATTGTAGTGCAGCAGTGCGTCCATCTCCTGTGGATAGAACTGCCTGTGCGTCAGCACGTTCTGCGTCTCACCATTCGAGCCCGTGAACCGCATCCAGACGGACAGCACTTGCGTGTGCGGCGCATAGTGGAAGCGCTCCGCATAACGCACGGTTTCCCCCAATTCGGGGTGACGCAAGCGGGGTCCGCCATACCAACGTTCTGGCGAAGCGCTCAGTTGCCTCACGTTCGGCAGCGAAAAGTCGAAGATGAAGCGCCCGTCCGGCGTCAAGTGCTCCCGCACCCGCGCGAAGAAGCGCTCCACGTCAGCGCGACAATAGAGGTGCAAGATCGCGTTGAACGGCGCGATAACGAGCGGGAACTGCCGTCGAAGGCGGCGCGAGCGCATGTCTCCCCGAACCAGCTCGAGGCGCCCCGCAAGCTCGGGACGCGCAGCAAGCTTCGTTCGGAACGCACGCAGCATGGCGCTGGAGTGATCCACCCCGACCACATCCAATCCTGCCTCCATCAACGGCAAGGCCACTCGACCCGTGCCGACCCCGTACTCGAGGACCGGGCCGCCGATGCGTTCGGCCTCAGTCCTGTAGAAGGCGATATCTTCGCGTCGCGATGCGTACGCGCGATCGTAGTAGCCAGGCTGATCGTAGGGCTCGTGCGCGCCGCGTTCGGCGCTGTTCGGAGCCTGCGGCAGCGCCTGTCTCTTCAGCGCGTCCCCGGCAACGTTTCGCCAAGCCACTCACGGACGACTTCATTGGTATCCCGATGAAAGTGCACCTTGCCAGCAGCGATCTCGCGCAACGCGACCACGGAGGACTTGTTGTCACAACGTACCAGCGCATCCGCACCCTTCATCAGCTGACGCGTGCGCCGTGCAGCCAACACCACCAGGGCGAATCGGTTTTCCTCTTTCTCGAGACAATCTTCGACGGTAACGCGTGCCATCAGTCGTTCCTCTTGGTTCTGCGTGCCGCGGTGTGAGCCAGCTGGCAGCCGGGGAAGGGGCGCGGAACGTAGCCAATGGGTGGAGGTGGCGCAAGCGCTTTGCCGGAAAGCAGGCCGGCATAGTACTATACAAACGAGTAGTTCAGGTCAGGCCGCGGCATGACCGACGCTCGCACACAGGGCGTTGAGAGACGGACCGACCACGTCGTCGAGCACCTGCAGGCGCAACGAGCAGCGTCTCAGATCGGAAAGCAATCCGTGCCGCATCAGCCAATCGCTCGCTGGGTCACGCTCGGTGCCTTCAATCGCTGCCCGGGTGAGCACGACTTGCTCGTCGACCACGCTCCGCAAACGCTGGCCCAACGCCGGCTCCCTACTCAGCAACCAGCGTACGAACCTCCACGCCAATTCCCCATGCTTCTGCTCATCGCGCGCAATCTTCTGAAGCACGGCTACGACCGCAGGATCTCGCACACTGGCAAGCCCTTCCACCGCCTCCAGGCCGGCGACGGTCTCGCCGATGCAACCTTCGATCAAGGTGTTAATCAGCACGCTCCATGCGTCCGTGTTCGCGACACAGCCCGAAACATCGAGCGCACCCGGTCCAACGGCGCGGCCCGCATAGGCGCTGGCGATGCCATAGGCCAACATGGCGTGCTCAGTTTCGTCGCTCATCGCCTGCTGGGCCCCGCGCAGGAGCATCGGGGGAGCTCCAAGCGCCAGCAGTTGCAGTGTAAAACGGGCGAACGCCGCGATGGACGCGTGCTGAGTCGCCGCAATGCGCTGCCATTCATACGTCAGCCGTCGTCGTTCGCCGGCGGTCAAGGTGCCAACGTTCACCTCGGTCACGTGGTGCCAATCGTCCCGCCCGACGGGCAGCGCCATACGGGCGGCCTCAGCGACCAGAAACGGTCGGGCGACGGCAAAGGGGCTCACACAGAGCCCGCTCGCTGGCTGCGCGTCCAGGCTGCCCCGTGTCGCCAAACCTCGCGCTCGGCTAGCCGCGTCGGGACTGGCGTCAGGCTGCAACGGGGAGGAATCGAACTCGGGCTGGGTCATGTCCCCACTCAGAGCAGGACGCGTGCCACGTGGCATACCCGAGTCACTTCACGTGCATTTGCAAGAACTTAGACGGCTAACCCGATGACGGCTCCTGACACGCTTTGGGCCAACTGAGTCAGTCAGTGCCAGTACTGCCGCGCTGTGCCAGCCTGCTACCCGTCCTCGCTTGAGCCCGCGCGGCGTGGTTTCCCGCGCGTAGCCCCAACGGTGCTCCGGCCCAGCTCCGAGCCGACCGCACGGCAGAGCGCCGCCAATCTCAGCGCAGACACATCCAGTGGCGCCGGCAACTGCTCACCACACCTGCTTGCGGCACTCGTCGATTCACGTAGGCTTGGCGCCCTTGCTTTGGGGCACCTTGCGCCCCCAAGACCCAGACCGAGAAGTTCATGCGCATTTACAACACGCTGACCCAAGAGAAAGAACCCTTCGAAACCCGCGAGCCCGGCAAAGCGGGGATCTACGTCTGTGGGCCGACGACCTACGACTACTCTCACATCGGTCACGCCCGTTGTTACGTCGTCTACGACGTCCTCGTGCGCCACTTGCGGGACTCTGGGCTCGACGTCACTTTCGTCCGCAACGTCACCGACGTGGACGACAAGATCCTCAACCGAGCCAAAGAACGCGATGAGTCCCCGCTGGAGCTGAGTGAACGCTTTCGCCAAGCCTACGTGCTCGACATGCACCGCCTCGGCAATCTGGACCCTGACGTCGAACCGAAAGTCAGCGAACACATCTCCGAGATCGTCGCGCTGATTGAGCGCCTGGTCGACAAGGGCGCCGCTTACGCTGCCGACGGCGATGTCTACTTCCACGTGCCGGCATTTGCCGACTACGGCAAGCTCTCCCACCGCAATCTGGACGACATGCTGGCCGGCGCAAGCGGCCGAGTCGAAGATTCGGACAAGGGCAAGAAGAAGCACCCGTTCGACTTCGCCCTATGGAAGGGAACGAACGACGACACGGTCAGCTGGGATAGTCCTTGGGGTCGGGGGCGCCCGGGCTGGCACATCGAGTGCTCGGCGATGAGCAGCAAGTACTTGGGCGAGACTTTCGACCTTCACGGCGGCGGGTTGGACTTGGTCTTCCCGCATCACGAAAACGAGATCGCCCAGAGCGAAGCCGCGAGCGGTCAACAATACGTCAAGACCTGGATGCACAACGGCTTCGTGCAGGTGAACAAGGAGAAGATGTCGAAAAGCCTGGGCAACTTCTTCGGCATTCGTGAGGTCTTCAAGCACGCCGAGCCGGAGGCGCTTCGCTACGCGTTGTTGACGATGCACTATCGCGCACCGTTCAACCTCGAGTGGGAGAACGATGGCGACGGTCAGGTGCAGGGCTTCCCGCAATTCGAAGAAGCTGAACGCCGCCTGGAGTACATCTACACGACCCGCCAGCGGCTCGAGTCCCTGCCTCCGAATCGCGTCGTCGACTTGGACGAACCCGTGCCGGCGGAGCTCGCCGAGTACCAACGACGGGTCCGCGAAGCCCTCGACGACGATCTGAACACGCCAATCGCCCTGGCGCGTACTTCGGAACTGCTCAGCGCCACCAACAACCTGTGCGACCGTGCCATGGCCAAGAAGGGCAAGGTTCCGCGCACCTGGGTCGCGGCAGCCAAAGTGGGCTTCGACACGCTGGCGAAGGTGCTTGGCTTGGGCGCCGACGATCCCGAGACGTTCGTGCTTCGAGTCCGCGATCGCCGGGCGAAGGCGCTGGGCCTGGACATTGCGCACATCCAAGCCCGCATTGACGCCCGCACTCAGGCGCGCAAAGACAAGGACTACGCCCAGTCTGACGCGATCCGCGACGAACTGGCGCAGCTCGGCGTCGAGCTTCTGGACGGTCCCGAAGGTACGAGCTGGCGTCTGCAATCCAACTGAACCAACTCACTCGATGTACAAAGTCACCACCGGTATTCACATCCACTTCGCGCACCACGTGCGTGGTCACTTGGGGCCGTGTATCAGTCTTCACGGTCACACCTGGCTGTTCCAAGTAACCTTGGAGGCTGATGAGCTGGATGAACAGGGCTTCGTGGCGGATTTCGACCTACTGTACGAACGTGTCCTGACCCCGTGCCATCAGCTTCTCGATCACTCGCTGGCCATTGGAGACGCGACGTTTTCCGAGATCAAGAACCCCATGGCGGAGGTGGGCAAAGCGCTGGTCGCCTCGCGCACGATCTTGCACGGACACAGCGGTAATACCCAGGAGTACCTCGAAGGTGAACTCGAGGGCGCACAGAATCATCTGCCGGGCGGGATCAAGGTCTGCGTCTTTCCGTTCACCCCGACCTCAGAGCGACTCGCTGAGTGGCTCTTTCACGTGGCACGTCAGCGAATGGGCGACGAGCGCGTACGCGTGTCACGAGCGCGCGTCTACGAAACGCTCCAACCGATGGAGAGCTACGCGGACTACGTGCCTCCACCGCACGGCTAGCTCACGGCTGCGCGCGCTGCCGGTCGTTCCTGGCGAAGCGAGCGCCTCAGCAAATGCGCGTCGAGTTCGCCGTCTGAGCGCAGCTCGTTGGGTGACGAGCGAGCAACGACAAGTCGCCGTAAGTGTGCAATTTTCGCAACGATCCTGCACCGACACGCGACACCAGCTCGGACAGCGGTTGTCAGTCACTGACAATCCATTCAGAATAGATGCGTGACTAGCGGCAGTACTCTCTCCAGGGTGAATCGAAGAGGGATCTGATGGAGACGCGTACGCTGGTGCTGACCCCTTGGTATCTCCCCTACCGTGTGGTCTGCTGGCAAGACGCAGTCACGATGTTGTACCTGGACAAGGTCGACGTCGTCGTTTCCTACGCTGAGGAAATTCGTTCACCCTCGACGACGCTGCAACTACCCGCCGTCATCCGCATGCACAGGAAGATAACCGCGAACCGCTATAGGATTCGCTTCTCGCGACTCAACGTCTTCATGAGGGACGGCTTCCGCTGCATGTACTGCGGGGACGAATACCCCGCACGTGAGCTGACTTTCGATCACGTCGTACCGCGTTCACAAGGCGGACGCACGGAGTGGAGCAACATCCTATCCGCCTGCGGCGGCTGCAATTCACGCAAGGGCAACCGCACTCCCGTCCAAGCCGGTATGGCCCCCATTCGGCACCCGTTCAAACCCAAGAGTCTGCCGGTGCGCAGCCAACGCCTGGACCTCGGCCGCATTCCGGAAGAGTGGCGTGCGTTCTGCCCCACCGCCGAAGCGCGCTGGTCGTCGGGCGGACCCTCCCTGGCCTAGCAGCCCAGTGCAAGCACCACCCGGCGCCTCCACCGAGCGAAGTGAACCAGGACGACGGGATGCCGACCACCCGCACGCGCTTCGCGCCGGCACGCGAGGCGGGGCCTGGCTGACGTCGTACCTCGTACAGGACGACAGAGTGCGATTGACGTTTGCCCTCGTGCTGACGGATACGTGAGCCATGAGCTCCGCGGCGGTGATCGAAGTCGAAGGCCTGAGTGTGATCCGTGGCGACACCGACGTCCTGTGCGATGTCTCGTGGACGGTGCAGCGAGGTGAGCACTGGGTACTGTTCGGGGCGAACGGCTCAGGCAAGTCGACGTTGCTGAGCGCTCTTTTGACCTACGTGCCGGCACGATGTGGCCGCATCGGCGTGCTCGGTGAGGTGCACGGCCGCAGCGATTGGCGAGAGTTGCGCAAGCGCGTGGGCATCGTGTCCACCACTGTGGAGCGCATGATCGACGGCCACGAGACGGCCTTCGACGTGGTCTACAGCGGCAAGGACGCGATGCTCGGCAGTTGGGGTGCCCGTGATGCTGAGGTTTCAGCCCGGGCCACACGACAGCTCGAGCAAGTCGAGTGCAGCTACGCCGCGAAGCGCCGCTTCGACGTCCTGTCACACGGTGAACGCCAGCGCGTGCTCATCGCGCGGGCGCTGCTGGCGAATCCTCCGTTATTGATCCTCGATGAGCCTTGCTCCGGGCTGGATGCCGCGGCCCGCGAGCGCTTCCTCAGCTTCATCGATCGCTTGGCGACGAAGCCTGACGCACCGACGATGGTGCTGGTCACCCATCACGTCGAAGAGATCAGCCCGGCTTTCGCTCACGTGCTCCTGCTCGAAAAAGGTCGCGTGCTCGCCAGCGGCAAGACCCACGAGGTGATGAGCAGTGAAAACGTCAGCCGTGCGCTCGGTGCCCCCATGACTCTGCGCCGCCAGGGAGATCGCTACAGCCTCTCGCTGTCTGAAGAGCCTGGACACATCGTGTAGGCATGACTTCCTGCGCTATCGCCGTTCCGGCCGCCGTCGCGCAGCTTCCCCATGGGGAGGTCGTGCCAGACCCTCACCCGGTGGGGTTTGGCTCGACGGACTCAGGATCGACGTCACTCGCGCGCTGCACCGATACGATCGGCCCGCAAGCCAACGGCTGACGCGCTGGCCCAAAACGGCGACAGACCATTCTGGCAGCTCCGACGCGTCTTGCAGCGCTCCTCAGGCTGATGGTTTTGGATTACCACTCAGTCGCGGCGGCGCGGCCTCGGCTTGCGACCGGCGCACGGGTCGAACTTCGCGTGGAGGGAGACGGGAATCCAAGTGTTCCGCGTCCGGAAACACTCAGGTGCCAAAACGGGCGTTAGCGACATCGGCACCGACGGGTCCTTCGCTGGCTGATCCGTCTGCCGTGAACTACCTTATCGACACGCACCGTGCCGCTCGAAGATCCCGCCCCCCGCCTCCCGATGTCACGCAGCGAACAACGCTGGGTGGCGGTTGGCGGCCTGCTCCTGACGGGGTTGTTCCTGGCCGAGCTCGCCGTGGACTACACGCCCGCGAAGATCAGCATGCTCTTGGTGCTGCTGTTCTGGCTGCCGCTTCTCGTATTGCACGAGCTAGGACACGCGATCGCGGCACGGGCCGTCGGCTGGCATGTGGACGAGATGGTGATCGGTTTCGGCAAAGAGCTTTTTCGCTTCCGCTACGGGCACACCCTCGTGCGGGTTCGCTTGCTGCCGATCGAAGGCTACGTTCAGCCACACCCGACGAGCCTCGCCGGAGCTCGTTGGAAGAACGCCCTCATCTATCTCGCGGGACCCGGCATCGAGATCCTGCTGGCGTTTGTGCTGTGGCTCGTGGTCGGGGACGCTCTGACCGTCAACTCGACGGACTACGGTGTAATCGCCACCCAAAGCCTGGCGCTAGGCGCGCTGATGGGTGCAGGATTCAACTTGCTGCCGTACGCCACCGGAAATGGAGTCAGTGATGGCTTGGGCGCCATCCTCGCCCTGTTCGCCAACGATGAACTGTTCCGGCATCGCCTCGCGTTGCAGCACGTTCGCGCAGCCCGGGCCGCACTCTACCTGGAAAGCTGGGATCGCGCAGAGGAGGAGATCGACATCGGCCTTCAGCGTTACCCCGGAGACGATCAACTGAGCGGGTTGAAAGCGGTAGTGGTCGCCGCGCGCGGCAACCACGACGAGGCTTTCAGCATCTTGGAGGCCCTCGGACACCCCGACGACAAGCCACCGGCGATCCGCCATGAGCTGTTGCTCGATGCAGCCTGGGCGGTGTTGCTGTCCGGCGACCAATCCTTGCTCCACGACGCTCAGCAGGCTTGCGAGCGCGCGCTGTTCGGTAGCGACGGTAGTGTGCGCGCGAATCTCATGTTGGGGCGCGTGCTCCTCGAGCGCGGTCAACCCGACAAGGCCTTCAAGGCTCTCATGCGCGGCTACCGCCAAACGGTGGAGGCCGAGGACGAGCCGCAACTACTGGCCTACCTCACGATCGCTGCGCGCGAGATCGGCCACGATGACTACGCAGAACGCTTCCTGTCCGTGCTGGACCCGCTGACACTCAGTAGCGCACTTCGGGAGCGTGCCTTTGGTCGCGCTCACCCCGTCGCTTGAACACGGCCGAGAACGCGTCACTTCGTCGCAACGTGAAGCAGGCGCTGGGCGTCACGCTGGTCCTCGGACACCTCTTGCCTCAGGGCCGCGACTTGTTCCTCCGGTGCACCCAGTCGCGTCAAGCTGAGCAGCATACGCTCCGCGTCTTTGCGGTCGCCCAGTGCCGCCGACACGGCGGCCTGGCGGAACATGTCTCGCTGCAGGCGTTCGAGGGTCTTCGCATCCCGCCCGTGGCTGGTCTGGGCCGCGGCAAAGACGCTGCGCATCGCTCGCCGTACGCCAGCTTGCGCTTCGTGGCGGTCGGTGCGCCCCGCCGCATGGGGTGCGAACCGAAACCACAGCCCGTCGCCAGTCAAGTGACGCAACAGACGCTTGTCCCAATTCTCGTCCACTTCGACGCGCAACGGCCGCGCATCCGCCAGCTCCGAGAGCGCGAACTCCCCGGGCGTACCGTCGGTTGCCACATCCCGAATCAGGGGTGCCAACTTGGGCTCCAGCGCCAGCATCCGCCGCGCCCAGGTGCCCTGAGAGAGCATCGACGACGGCACCAGCACGACATCCGGACGGATCCCCGACGTCACCCGGGCGGACCAGAGTCGAAGCGCTGCTTCGGGGGAACTGACGAGAAGCAAGCTGCGCGCAGGTAGGCGTTCGAACGCCTGCTCGGACCACTGGCGCGTGCCGCTCAGCGCACGCTGCTCCGCCCGTTGCTGAGCACCCTCCACGACGAGCAGCAGCGCACACAGGTGCACGAGCCCGACGACCTGCATCAGGGGCTTGGTCATGGGCAGCTTCGCTCGCTGAACGAGTGCTAGCGCACCAACCAGGCCGAGGCTGCTGAGCGCCCCGAGCGCCGCCGTGGCCACGAGATGGGTAGCGCTGGTCCCGGCGGTCAGATCGATCGCGACCCACATCACCAAGGGCACAGCGAGTTCACGTTGCGGCAAAGACCGCATCGCGACGACGATGCCCAGCACTGACAGAACGAGCAGGTAAGCGCCCAGTTCGGTCGCTACGGTCAGAGGGGACGCGTCGGAGGCAGGCAAGGAGATATCTAGGCCGAAGATCAGGCCTTTCGCCCCGGTGTCCAGCAGCGACGGCAACATGCCCAACACCCAAACCAGGAGCAATGCCGTCGCTGCAGCCAACAGATCCCGCACCGCCGGTAACTCGAAGCGGCAGACGAGGTGGCCCGCGAGCACCGCGACCGCGCAGATCCCGACGACCCGAGACTCGAGCAACAAAAGGCCCAGCGACGCGCCGTAGGCGATCCACGTCCGGGTGGCGTGCTCCGTCGGCCGTCGCGGTAAACTCGCGGTGAAACCCAGGGCTAATGCCGCTGCCAACGCGGGTCCCCCGACGCACAGCGCGGAGCTCTGCCAACTGGTCGCCAAGACCGCCACCAGCGAACCGCAAAGCGCAAGCAACGAGCGCCCGGCGACGCCCGCCAACAAACGGTATGCCACCCAGTAAGTCACCAACCCAGCCCCGGCGACAGCCGCTGCACTCAGCAGGCTGAGCCGGACCAAAGTGGTCCCGATCGGAAGCAAGCTGAGCGAGGACCCGAGAGAGGCGGAAAGCACCCCTTCGCCGCCCGCCTGCACCAGCTCCAGCGCGCGGACCACGCCGATGTCTTGTTCCCAGCGCTCGTTGCCGTCGACTCGGCCCAAGGCGAAAGCGAGCGGGACGAGAAACGACGCCCAAGCACAGCTGAGAAACCAGGGTCCGCGCTGTCGGTTCACCACCTCGGTGTTGGCACGCTCGGGCGGCTCCGGCCCAATTTCTACAGGGTTACCGGGCCTACGATCGCAGCAGCGCCGCCCACCTTCGGCGGCCCGCAAGCTCGCAGCAGCCGTCTTTCGGGCCGGCAAGCTTGTGAAGGCCCGCTCCGCGCGCTAAATGCGGGTCCCTTTGAGTCCCCGGGCGCATCAGCGTGCCCCGCAAACAGCGAGTAGACAGTGGCCAGATTCATCGACGAACTCAAGCGCACTCACGACAACAACGCCCTGCGGGCCAGCGACATCGACCAGGAGGTCGTGCTCTTCGGCTGGGTAGACAAGCGCCGCGACCACGGCAATCTGATCTTCGTCGACCTGCGCGACCGGGAAGGGGTGACGCAGATCGTCTTCGATCCCGACGCCAGCACCGAAGCTCACGGCGCCGCCGAAGCGCTCCGCAGCGAATGGGTGATTGGTGTGCGCGGCAAAGTCCGGAGCCGCGGACAGCAATTCAGCAAAAAGAAGAACGAGATGGTGAGCGCAGCAAACCCGAACTTGCCGACAGGTGAGATCGAGGTGCTCGTCGACGAAGTGACCGTCTTCAACAAGGCCGAAACCCCTCCCTTCGAGATCGTCGACAACGTCGATACGCGCGAGGAAGTGCGCTTGCAGTACCGCTATCTCGACTTGCGACGCAAGCCGCTGCAGAACGCCCTGCGCAAGCGCCACATGCTCAACCAGGCCACCCGCAACTACTTGTCTGACGCCGGTTGCCTGGAACTCGAGACCCCGTTCATGGTCAAGTACACGCCAGGCGGGGCGCGTAACTTCTTGGTGCCCTCGCGTACCTCGCCCGGGAAGTTCTACGCGTTGGCCGAGAGCCCCCAGCTGTTCAAGCAGCTGTTCATGGTCGCTGGCTACGACAAGTACTTTCAGATCGTGCGCTGTTTCCGCGACGAGGACTTGCGCGTCGACCGCCAACCCGAGTTCACCCAGATCGACATCGAGCTCTCTTTCATCAACCAAGACGACCTCTTCACCCTCGTCGAAGGCCTCGTCTTCCGCATCTGGAAGGAAGTGCTCGGCATCGATCTGCACGAGAAGTATTCCAGCGGAACCTTCCCCCGCTTCAAGTTCGACGACGCGATGCGCGACTACGGCAACGACAAGCCGGACCTGCGCTTCGACATGAAGCACATCGACTTGACCGATCTGGTGATCGAACACGGTGGCGGCGGCATTCCGTTCTTCAAGCCGATCGCGGACAAGTTCAAGGACGGCAGCTATCGCCGAGACCTCCCCCCCGAGATCGTCAAGGCGATGGTCATCCCGGCGTCCCACAAGCTATCGCGCGCGGACGGCGACAAGCTCGAGAAGTACGCCAAGAGCATGGGTGCTGGCGGCTTGGCCCGCGCCAAGGTAGCAGCCGATGGGAGTTGGACGCAGTCGCCCCTGGCCAAGAGCGTCAGCGACGAATTCCGCGTCGCCATCAACGAGCTGACGGGCGCGAAGGAAGGCGACGTGATCGTCTTCCAGTTCGGCAAGACGCAGCTGGTTCACACCGTGATGGCTAACTTGCGCCTATTCGAGGCCAAGCGTGCGGGCGTGATCCCGGAGACGGGCCACGGTGATCGCTTCGAGTTCTGCTGGGTGATTGATCCACCGCTCTTCGAGTACGACGACGAGCGCAAGGGTTGGTCAGCCGCACACCACGCGTTCACCCGCCCACATGACGAACACATCGATCTAATCGAAAAGGACCCAGGGCTGGTGCAATGTTACCGCTACGACCTGGTCCTCAACGGCTTCGAGATCGGTGGCGGCTCAATTCGTTTGCACGACCCCGAAGTACAGGCACGCGTCTTCGGTGCGTTGGGTATCGGCCCCGAGGAGGCCCGCGAGAAGTTCGGCTTCCTACTCGACGCCCTGAAGTTCGGTGCGCCCCCGCACGGCGGCATTGCCCTCGGCATGGATCGCATCGCGATGTTGATTATCGGCTCGGAAAGCATCCGCGACGTGATCGCTTTCCCCAAGACCCAGCGCGGCACGGACCAAATGAGCGATGCACCCACGGGCGTCAGCCCCGAGCAGCTCGCAGAGCTCAGGATCCGCTCCATCGCGGAGTGAGCGCGGGCCGAGCGCCTGGAGTTGACTCAAGACGCGATCATGTCGACAACGTGCTCGGCGATCGCCAACGACGCGGTCAACCCAGGCGACTCGATGCCGTAGAGGTTGACCACGGGCAGTCCGAGTTGCGCGGGCCCTTGGATCACGAAGTCCGCTGGCGGTTGTCCAGGCCCCACGAGCTTGGAACGGATCCCGGTGTAGCCAGCTACCAAGCGGCTCGGGTCGAGTCCTGGATAGTACGACTGGATGGCGGCAACGAAGGCGGGCAGGCGCGCCTCGTCGAAGTCGTAGCCGACATGCTCGACCCAGGTGACGTCCGGGCCGAAACGCGCGACACCAGCTGCGTCGAGACTAACGTGGATGCCGACCCCACCACCCACTGGCGTGGGGTAAACGAGGTGCCGAAACGGCGAACGACCTCGCAACTGGAAGTAGTGACCTTTCGCCAGATGTTGCGGCGGCACCGTCTCTCGCGGCAACCCTTCCAACGCGGTCGCCAATCGTTGCGCGCCCAATCCCGCCGCGTTCACCAGCAGCCGGCAAGCGACTTCAGCGGGCTCGGGGCCTCCCGTCCGAACTCGAACACCCTCGGCAGCAACCTGCCCACCCAACACCGGACACTCCGTGACGACGACCGCACCAGCTGCCGCCGCGTCTACCTTGTAGCTCGCAACCAGCTGCTGACTGTCGATGATACCGGTCGACGGTGACCATAAACCTGCGTCAGCTACCACCTCCGGCTCCCGACGCTCGACCTCGCCTGCGTCCAGCCACTGCAGGTCATCGACACCGTTGTCCTGCGCGACTCGCTGCAGACGACGCAGCTCCGCCAGCTGCTGCTCGCCCGACGCGACGATGATCTTGCCGAGGCGTCGGTGCCAGACGTTGCGCGCCTGGCAGTACTCGTACAGCAACGCACGTCCTCGCACACAGAGCTGCGCTTTGAGAGACCGCGGTCGATAGTAGATGCCGGCATGGATCACTTCCGAGTTGCGCGAGCTCGCGTGACTGGCGAGTTGCCGCTCTGCTTCCAGCAGCGTCACCTCACGACCCCGCAGGGCGAACGCACGCGCCAGCGCGAGCCCGACGACGCCTCCACCAACGACAATGATATCGAGCTTTTCCACCACGCGACTCCGTTGCCAACCAAGCTTGATCACGCCTCAAATCGCACGCGGCTCAGCCGACGTCCACGCCACATCCGCGGGAAGCCCTGCCGACGTGCAGCAGAAGAGACTGCGGCTTGCCTCGAGAGAAGACGCAGGCCCCGAGGCCGACAGAGCCTGCCTACCCACGATGCAGCGACATCCCCTGATGCTCGTGGCGCCGCGCGGAGGCCGCGGACAGCGCTCGCGAAGCCATCGTAACTCCTTGACTTGCCACGACATCAAGGCACAGGCTGAGGGTGATGGCCGCAACCATCCTGGTAGTTGACGACAGCCCGACGATCCGAAAGGTCGTCACCGGCGTGCTCGAAGCGAGGGGTTTTTCTACCCTTGCTGCTGGGGATGGTCGTGAGGCGTTGGACATCCTGCGCGAACAACGAGCGGACATGGTGCTGCTCGACTTCGTGATGCCGGTGATGAATGGCTACCAGTTCTGCCGCGAACTCCGCGCGGACCCGAAACTGAATCAATTACCGGTGGTCTTGATGAGCGCCAAGGGCGACAAGATCCGGGGTCAGTTCGTCCAACAAACGGGTGCAGTCGACGCCATCACCAAACCCTTCGACCCCCGTGCTTTGGTCGCCGTAGTCGAAACGACCTTGCGCAAGCCTACCCGAGACTCGAAGAGTCCGCAGAAGGCGGACGACCCCGCACTCGAGCTCGAGCGCCTGGAGTCGATCGACGACCCTGAGCAACGAGCGACGGAAGTCGCCAGTCTGTTCGCGAAAGGTCTCGCCGCGCAGGTGGTGCCCATCATCAACAAGCTCGGCCCCCGACCGGATCTGACTCGTCTCACGCGAGCACTGAACGAAGCGCTGCGCCCCGAGAAGCTCCGGGGGCTCGGCGGCTTGCTGAGCCTGCTCGACAAGAGACGTAGCGACTCGGCCGTTTTGGCGGGTGATCTCGGTTTCATCTCCATCGCCGAAGTGCTGCAGATGCTCGAACTCCAGCGCCAAACTGGCGCATTGCGCATCGCCTACGGCGACCAGGAGATCGCTCTGTACCTCGCCGAAGGTCGCATCGATTTCGCAAGCTCGTCGAACTTGCCGATGAGTTTCAAACTCGGCCGCTTCCTGGTGGAGGATGGCATCATCACGCGTGAGCAGCTGGACCCGATGCTGCAAGACTCGGCGAGTCGGCGCTTGCTCGGGGAAGAACTGGAGCAGCGTGGGATGGCGAAAGCCGAGCAGATCAGAGGCGCCCTGCGACGACAGACCAGCGAATTGGTCTACGAAGCCGTGCGTTGGAAGAATGGGCGCTTCACCTTCGACGTCGATCAGAGTTGCCCGGAAGCCGCCCTGGCGCAGCTCTCGATGGCACCCGGAGGTCTGCTGATGGAGGGATTCCGTCGCGTGGACGAATGGCAGCTCATCGAAGGCTCGTTCAAGTTCGACGACGTGCTCCACACGGACGCAGCGGCCATCGCGCGACTTTCGGAACGCTCCGAACTCGAAGCGCTCGAGGAGTTGGTCCTGGCCACCATCGACGGCAAGCTCAACGTGCGCCAGATCGTCGACGAGGTCGACGCCAGCACCTTCGACGTGTGCAAAGCGCTGTACCAGTTCCTCAACTCCGGAATGGTCCGCCGCAAGACGGTCTAGTGGCGAGACAAGTCACCCGCGTCGAGACGCTTCCCAGCTCCCACGCCACATCGGTCTTGGAGTTGAGTCGCTTGACTCAGGCGACGAACCTGGACGTGCTGGCAGAGGCGAGGAAGCCGCATTGTCGCATCTGGATCGCCACGTCGTGCGAGGGCGGACCACCGGAAGCATACGTCCTGTGCTGGTGGGTAGCTGATGAACTTCAAGTCGTCGATCTGGCGACGGCCGCCCATGCCCGTCAGCGCGGACTGGCGCGAGCGTTGCTGGGCGAATTGATCGCTTTCGCCAAGGACAGCGGCATCCAGGCGCTGTGGTTGGAGGTCAGGAGCGACAATGCACCGGCAATCGCCCTCTACGAAGCTTGCAACTTCGAACACATCCGCATCCGACCCCGGTACTACGCTGACGGCGTCGATGCGCTGGAGATGGCATGCTTCGTCAGCGCAAGCGCCGACCGCTGAGAGCAAATGCGAACCTTTCCTGAATCTTCGGGATCGGCTCCAAATGAGTGAGCGCGGATGCGAGTCGCTCACTTTTGGGGTGGGGCCCCAGCGAAGCTGGGGCGGGGGCTGGAAAGCCCTCGAGACACACTGGAAATGCAGGGCGAAAAGTCCCCCCGGAGGAGGCTTTGCCACACCCTCACCAAATGGGGTGAGGCAAGCCCCACCGAGAATCGCGCTCGCTCATTTAGGATGATGGCGCTGCCGGTTGCATCGACGCTCGTCGTCGCACGCGTGCCAACGAGGCAGAGGCCAGTGTGAACGCAATGACGCCAATGGCGAAATTGCCGACGCTGAGGCCCGCGAAGATGCCGGGCATGCCGTACAGGCGCATGCCGACGTAGGAGAGCGGAACCGCGAGGCCGAGAAGGCGAACGACCATGACCAATGCCGAACGTGCTGGTTCATTCAAGGCGTTGAAGAACGTCCCGACGATCACCCCCACGCCTAGCGCACCGTAGCTGGCCGGAACGATGCGCAAGAACTCTGCGGCCAGGGTGACGACGGCGGGTGAGTCGTTGAACCAACTCGCAAACTCATCCGCGAACACGAATAAAGGCAGAGCGACGCCCGCCCCCCAGATCAGCGCTGCTTTGACGAGAAACCCGAACGCTTCTCGGATACGTTCGTGGTTGCCAGCACCGAAGTTCTGACCGATGAACGGCGTCGTTGCGGTCGACAAGGCGTTGGCACCGACCAGAGCCAACCCCTCGACGCGTGTCCCCACACCCAAAGCAGCGACTGCGTCCTCGCCGAAGTTCGAAACGAAGCGAGTGATGATCAACAACGCCAACGGCAGCAAGAGGTTGGTCGCAGCCGCCGGCAGTCCGATCCGAATCACGCGTTGCCACGAGGAGAGCACTTCTTTGAGTCGCGGGCGCTCGAGCTCCAACATGTGCTCCCTGTAGTGCAAGATCCACAGTCCGAACACGAAGGTGAGCACCCAGGAAATCGCCGTCGCGTAAGCCGCACCCCGCAGCTCCATGCGTGGGAATGGTCCCAATCCAAAAATGAGTAGCGGGTCGAGCGCGAGATTCACCAGCCCCGCAACCAGCATGATGTACATCGGCGTCTTGGTATCGCCGCTGGCGCGAATAGCGCCGTTGCCCACCATCGGGATGATCAAGAAGCCGACGGCCATGTACCACGGCAGCATGTACTCCACGATCAGCGGTATCGTGTCAGCACCGGCTCCCATCAGCGTGAACAGCGGACGCAACGTGAGCAGGCCCAACGACGCCAACACGGTGACGACGACTGCGGCGAGCAGAAGTGAGTGCGTCGTCAAGCGCCGCACGAGGGTCTGGTTGCCTTGCCCGATGGCGCGCGCAATCACCGCCGTCGCCCCGATGGAAAGCCCCATGCCCACGCTCAGGACGATGAACGTGATGGGGAATGTGTAACTCATCGCGGCCAGCGGGGTGACTCCCAGCTGACCCACGAAAAACGTATCGACCACCTGAAAGAGCACGATCGACGCGATCCCGATCACCATCGGTGCGGCGAGGCGCAGCAGCGTTCCAGCGATGGGTCCGCTCAGAAGCGTGTTGCGGGGCAGTCTGCTCATTGCGGAAACCCAGGTCTGGGTGCCCCTCCTTCCGACGACGGCCAGGTAGGCTACGGTTTGACGTGCTACCACGTTGCACCGTGCCCGGCACCCATCCCCCTTCGATCGTGGTACATCAGCCGTGCCCACCCCAACCGGACTCGTGAAAAGCCCATTCTACCGCCGTCTCACTCCGTTGCTGGGAGCGTTCCTACTCGCCCTTCTGGCACTAGCTTGCGCCAACGAGGAGACTGACGACACGGGCCAGGGAAAGCCCGGAGTCGAGGCCAGCCCCGCCACCAGGCCGGTGGTGCCGGTACCAGAAATCGCTGACAGCCCGTTGGAGGATCCCACGCCGTTGGAACCCTCTGGGCGTTCCCCTGGCCTGGTCGTCACGGCGGCACCCATCACTCCCACGCCTTACGAAACCCAGGTCGAACCCAAAGCGAATCGCGCAAACCGCAGTGTGGAGACGACCTTCTTGTTGGAGGCGAGCATGCACTGGCCCAACGAGAGCAAGGCACCCCAACTGCCAGGTCTTTCGCGCGAAGCCCAGGGACGAGCGAGCGTTGCCTTCAGCCGGCAAATGACGATCGAGTTGGAGGCTAGCGGAAAGCTGCGGCTGACCGTCGACGGGGGCGCTTTGCCGCTGCCTCGCGGAAGCGTACTGCTCGGCGACGCCCAACACTTCGGCCACCTTCTGGTGTGGCCCAATGGCGAACAGTACCGGGTTCTTCCTCCGGGCAGTCTGCTCGCCGTGATGCGGGAGTATCGTCCCGATGTAGCGCCGCTGGTCAAGGCCAAGGTGAGCTTGGAAAAGGCAAGCAAGGAGCGACGCTTTGGCTTCCCCTTGTCCACGCTTCGCCTGGAGACGGAACGGGGTAGCGTCGCGATGCAGACGGTGGAACTGGCGGAGATCGGTCCTGCCGCGCCCCTGCTGTGTCGACTGCTTCTCGATGTCCTCGCCGTGGTCCCTTCCGTCGAGGCGTGCAGAGCGACCCAAGTTCCCGTGCGTGCGGACTTCGATACGCCGCAAGGAACCATCGAATTCGTCGTCACATCGCTCAAGCCGGCAGGCGAAGCAACGATCAGTCCGTTGGTTCGCCCGCGCACGGCGCGGTTCGTCAAACACGGGCTGCCCGAGCTGCCCGAGACATTCTTGGAGTCGAAAGCGTTGCAGGCCTTCATCGGTGGAGACGAAGAGACCGCTCGTCTCGAAGTCGTCAACGGCAGCGATCTCGGCGCCTACCTCCTGTGGTCGGGCACGCCCATCAGCTACCTAGCACCCAAGTCGCGCCGCACCTTCAATCGAGTCCGCACCGGCCCTCACGAACTCGAACTGCGAGGCGTCTTCGGCGACGTCATCCTCGAACGGCGCAACGTCGAAGTCGGGAAAGAAGAACGCTTCGAGATTCCGGTGTCGGTACCCGACGCCGGCGCTGCTCGCTGAGCGCCTCGACCCGAGCGACTGTTGGCGTCCGGGTCAGTCCAAGTCGAACTCGTCTACGTAGTCACCGAGTTCGAAGGTGATGTCCTGCAAGCCGCCATCATGCATTTGACCCGCCAACGCCTCGACGGCGATGTTGATCGCGTCAAACCGAGTGCCGAACGAGTAGTAGTCCTCTTGGGTTTCTTCAGGCAGCGCGGCCAGACGACGCTCCACGAGGTCGCGATCTTGACGCGCCAACATCAGCTCCGGCGAAGGCCCGTCGTGGCGCCGGTCCATGAACAGTATGTCGTAGGCCACTCCAACGGGGTTGATGGCCAAGAAGACGGGCTGCAAACACAGCAACCATTGGTGTGCATCAGTGCTGGTGACTCTCCAAAAACCCGTGAGCTCGGCAGCCAAGACCTGGCCAAAGTACGCGCCCATCGACTGTGCCAACAACGGCACCGCTTCCGGCCGACTGCTCATCTCCGCGCGAGCACCGACGACGTAGTGATCCAAGAGCGGCAGCGTCTCGTGCGTGAAGTCCAATTCGAAGCCCACCGCCGCATGCACGAATCGCACACAACTGGCAGCCAGCTCTGCGATCGAAGTGGGCACGGAGGGGGCGATGTCAGGAGATGTCACCGAGACGATTCTAGCCGTCAGCGCGCCCCTATGGAACGATCCAGTCGATTACGCTGGTGGTTCCTGGCCGGACGCAGCGAACGCAACTAGACTCCTGATCTCTCACAACAGACGGTCTCACTTCATGCGCCTCGGCATTCTGAGCGACATTCACGCCAACTACCCTGCGCTGAGCGCGGGTCTCGCCGTCTTACGACGCGCAAACGTCGAGGAAATCTACTGCTTGGGCGATACCGTCGGCTACGGTGGTTCACCAAACCAATGCGCTGACACCATTCGAGCCGTTGCCAAAGCGACGGTCCTGGGGAATCACGACGCCGCCGTGGCTGGGAGGATGGACTACAGTTACTACTATGAGGCGGCCCGCCGAGCGCTCGACACGCACGCCGAAATTCTCACCAAAGCGAATCACGAGTGGCTGCAAGGCCTGCCCTACACGCACTTTCTAAATCGTCATGGGGTACAGCTTTGTCACGGTTCGCCTGCCCACTTGGAAGAGTTCGAGTACGTCTTCTTGCCAGAGCAAGCGCGGGAGTGTTTGCCGATGTACGCCGAGCTATTGCCGCTGACGGTCGTCGGACACTCACACCTCTGCCGGGTGTTCGAGTTGTCAGAGGATGACGTGACCGAGCTGCCGCCTGAAGACTTCGAACTCAATCCCGACTTCAAGTACATCATCAGCGTCGGATCGGTCGGACAACCGCGGGACACCGACAACCGCGCGAGCGTCACCGTATTCGACACCGACACGAACCGTTTCGAGTTCAAGCGTGTCGCCTACGACGTCGAGACGGCTGCCGACGACGTCTTCGATCGTGAGCTCGAGCGCAACTTCGGGCATCGCTTGTTCATCGGCGCCTGACGCGCTCACTCACGGCCGGCGTCGGAAACGATGGGGCTTCGAGTCTCGGAAGCCACGCCACACCCGACGCACGACGGGTCGCTTGCCAAGCAGGGGTCGTATCAGCAGCAAGCCTGCAATGAAGCCCCCGACGTGGGCAAAGAAGGCCACACCGCCGCCGGAGCTTCCCAACGACAACCACGCCATGAGCACGTTCACCGCGAAGAAGATCGCGGCGATGGTCCACGCAGGGAGCACGACGAAGACCCCCAGCGGGATCCACAGGAGCGGGATGCCGTTGAGGCAGAGGATGGGTGCGCGCGGGTAGAGCACGATGTAACCGGCAACCACGCCAGCGATCGCCCCCGAGGCGCCGATCATGGGGACGGTGCTCGATGCACCGACGAGCAACTGCATGGCAGCTGCTCCCACCCCCGAAGCGAGGTAGAAAACTGCGTATCGCCAGCGCCCGAGTGCGTCTTCCAAATTATCGCCGAAGATGTGCAGAAACCACATATTCGACGCGAGGTGGCCCCAGTCGGCGTGCATGAACATGCTGCTGACCACGGTCACCGTCTCCCCCACGGGGTCGAGGAAGAAGCGGGCGGGGACCAACCCATAGTAGGCGTGCAGCCAGTACTCACCCGCGCGCAGGCGCGCAGCCAGAAGCAAATGCACGGCGACGTTCAGAGCAATCAGCACGTAGGTCAGCCACGACCTCTGACGCGTGGGGTTGTCGTCGCTGATGGGAAAGAACATGGCGCCCGGACAGACAGCGAACGACCGCGCCCGCCGAGCAGTCTGATAAGCGCGGTCCCCGGGCCGCGCAAGCCGGGGGCGGGCATCGAGGCCGCCCTGTGAGCCGGTCCCTGATGAGGCCCAGGGTCGGGCGCCGTTGCACTCTGGGAAGCCTCCACTATTGTGACCTGGCCAACATGCTGTCGTCGATCCAGCTGAGGGTTGTGGTCCTTGCTCTCGGCTTCCTCGCCTGCGCAGGACCCGCACTCTCCGGCAACGTATTTCGGAAAGGGGACGTCGCGTTCCGGGTGGGGCCCATTCCCGAACATTGGCGCTTGCTCGAAGACCCGCGCCTCGACGGAGATCTCGCGTCCTTCGCGTTTCGCAGCGACGAACGGGAACTGACGGTGGGTGCCGCCGGTCGCTGCGGGCGTGACAGCGACGACGTGCCGCTCGCCTCGCTGACGCGTCACCTCACGATTGGCTTCACGGACCGCGAAGTCATCGCCGAGCGCAACCTGACGCTGGCGGGGCGAGCCGCCCTACGCACGGAAATGACAGCCAAGCTCGACGGCGTCCAGAAGCATCTCGTTTTCGTGGTCGTGAAGAAGGACTACTGCGTCTACGATTTTTGGCGCATCTCCGACGCCGCCCCTGGTGATTCGTCGGAATTCGACCGCTTCGTGGCGGGCTTCACGACGTTGGACTGAACGCCGCAGCAGGAGTGGACGCGGAGTGCAGGTGGCGACCGGCTCGCGTTTTCGTGGTACTTCTGTCGCGATGGATAGCTCGGCCCCCTCCGTTCGACGGCCATCGGCACTGCCTCCGCCAAGGGAGGTAGAGCCCGCGAATCCCCTCGTCGAGCGTCTGACGGAAAACCTGGCTGCGCTGGGGGAGATCTCGGAAATGGTGCGCGGCGCGTGCGTCGCGCTGTTCCGCAGACCCTTCGAGACCAAAGAGATCATCCGGCAGATCGAGAGCCTCGGCGTGATGTCGATGGGAATCGTGATCGTCACCAGCGTGTTCATCGGTATGGTCATGTCGACGCAGTTCGCTTTCGGGCTGCAGAAGTTCGGTGGCATGGAGTACACGGGCCGCGTCGTCGCTTTGACGTTTGCTCGCGAGCTGGCACCAACGCTGACGGCCGTCATCGTCGGCGGCCGCATCGGCGCCGGCATGACCGCTGAATTGGGGTCGATGGCCGTCACCGAACAGATCGACGCCATCAAGGCTCTAGGAGCAGATCCCGTCAAGAAGCTGGTCGCACCGAGGTTGTTCGCGTCCACTCTGATCATGCCCGTCTTGGGGAGCTTCGCTCTAGTCTTGGGGTTTTCCGGCGCGATGTTCATCACAGACCTGCAGTTCGGGATCCCCTACCACTTCTTCCTCGGTTCCGCGTTGAACACGTTGAAGATGATGGACTACGTTTCTGGCCTGGTGAAGACACCCTTTTTTGGCGCCATCATCGCCATCATCGGCTGTTACTACGGGATGAACACACGCGGCGGAACGGCAGGCGTCGGAAGCAACACCACCAAAACGGTGGTGGTCACATCCATCTCGATTCTGATCACGGACTTCTTCCTCACCAAAGGTGTGATTGAGCTGTGGAAGCTGCTTTGAGTCGAAAACGACGATGAGCGCCAACGAGATCCGACAGCACGTCGTCGTTACCGGGGCCAGCCGCGGCATCGGGCGCGCCACGGCCTCCGCACTCGCGGAACGTGGGCTGGCACTCACCCTGGTCGGGCGTCCTTCTGCCCAACTGGAGGAGGCCCGCGAATCTTTCGCACGCAGTGGCGCGGCGTGTCGGGTCATTCACTGCGATCTGCAGGTAGCCGTAAGCGTCGAGGCCGCCGGAGCCGAAGCGCTACGGTGGGGCGCTCCAGCTGCGCTCGTCAATTGCGCCGGAATCGTGGAGCGCGCACCGTTGGAGGAACTGACGCTCGAATCCTACCAACGGCAGATGGCTGTAAACCTGACGGCACCCATATGGCTCGCGCGAGCACTTCTGCCAGCGATGAGGGCGGCGAAATCGGGTCGCATCGTCAACGTCGGCAGCATCAGCGCCACTCTCGGATCTGCGGGACAGATCGCCTACAACGCTTCCAAATGGGCGCTGGTCGGGTTCACCAAGTCTTTGGCGGAAGAGCTGAGTGACAGCGGCTTGATGACGGTGGTCGTGCATCCGGGCGCCGTCGACACGGACATGTTGCGCGGTAGCCCCTATCCACCACGGATGACACCCCAGGACGTCGCGCGCACCTTGGTGTTCTACGCTTTGGAGGCGCCGCTAGCCCACAACGGAGCCGTCATCGAGATGTTCGGCGTTTGACGGCGCGCCCGACGAAGGAGGCCACCATCCGACTCCGTCCCCCAAGGACAAAAGGGCTAAGGGCCCGCCGCACCCGCTTTCCTCTACCGTTGCTCCCTCCCGGGCCTGGCGGAGTTCAAGGCGCGCAGTCGGCGGACCCACAAGTCAGTTCGTGAGCAGGTAGCACCGGTGCGCACGAGAGTGCAAGGGCCAAGGACCCCGGAAGCGTCCTGGGGAGTCGGCCTCCGCACCAGGCTGCGCCAAAGCGGCAGACGTCCCTACAGTGGAATGTTGCCGTGCTTTTTTGCGGGCAGGTCCTGGCGCTTGGTCGTCAATACGTCGAGCCAACTGCAGAGCTGGGTACGCAACTCGCGCGGCTTGATGACCTGATCGATGAACCCCAACTCCGCCGCTCGGCCAGGATTGAGAAACCGTTCGCTGTACTCGTTGGTGAACTCCGCACGCAAAGCCGCCGGGTCCTCCGCCGCGGCCAATGTCCGGCGATGAATGATGTTGACGGCTCCTTCCGCCCCCATCACGGCGACCTGGGCAGTCGGAAACGCCAGGTTGACGTCCGCCCGAATGTGTTTGCTGCTCATCACGTCGTAGGCGCCCCCGTAGGCCTTGCGCGTAATCACGGTCAGCTTGGGCACGGTCGCTTCGCAGTACGCGTACAAGAGCTTTGCTCCGTGAAGAATGATGCCGCGGTGTTCCTGACCGACGCCAGGAAGGAAACCCGGGACGTCCACGAGGGTGATGACCGGGATGTTGAACGCATCGCAGAAGCGCACGAAACGTGCCGCTTTGACGGAGGCGTCGATATCGAGCACGCCAGCGAGCACGGCGGGTTGGTTCGCGACCACTCCGACGGAGTGGCCCCCGAGGTGGCCAAAGCCCGTGACGATGTTGGCGGCGAAACCCGGAGCGACCTCGAAGAAGTCGTGGTCATCGAGCATGGAGGTGATGATGCGCTTGATGTCGTACGCCTTGTTGCTCTCGCTAGGGACGAGCTCGTCGAGCTCCGGCAGGGAGCGAGTTTTCGGGTCCTGCGTCTGACGAACGAAGGGGTTCTCCTTGCTGCTCTGGGGCAGGAAGCTCAGGAGCTTGCGGACAGCGCGCAAGCACGTGCGTTCGTCCGGCATCGCAAACTGGCACACACCCGACGTTTCCGCGTGGGTCCGCGCTCCGCCGAGGCCCTCCTTGTCCACCTTCTCATGCGTGACCGCAGCGATGACATCAGGGCCGGTGATGAACATGTGGCTGCTACCCTCCACCATGAAGATGAAATCGGTGATCGCCGGCGAGTATACGGCGCCCCCGGCACAGGGTCCCAAGACCACACTGATCTGGGGCACCACGCCACTGGCCAACGTGTTGCGCAAGAAGATGTCCGCGTATCCAGCCAGCGACGCGACCCCCTCTTGAATGCGCGCACCACCCGAATCGTTCAAGCCGATGATTGGGGCCCCGACGCGCATCGCGAGGTCCATCACCTTGCAGATCTTCGAGGCATGGGCCGCGCCCAACGACCCCCCCAGAACGCTGGCATCTTGAGAGAAGACGAACACCGGGCGGCCGAGTATCCGTCCGCGCCCGACGATCACTCCGTCGCCCGCAACCTTGCGCTCCTGCATGCCGAAGTCGTGACTCTGGGTCGAGACGAGCTCGTCGATCTCGGTGAAGGTGCCCGCGTCTGCGAGCTCCTCGATGCGTTCGCGAGCGCTGAGTTCCCGGGCGCCGTTCGAGCGTGCGTTCATGTCCCCATCTTCCCTCGACAAGCTGGGCTCAGGGCAACCAAAACGCGCACTCGGAACGCTCATCGAGACCCCAAGTGCCAGGTGCCACCTCGCTATCCCTGGGCGAGCCGACCGATCCGCCTTCTGCTGGTCGATCAATGGCGCTTGGCGAAGGGGTCGAATTCGTCTTGGGTAGGCTCCGCGCTCGGCTCGGGCTTGGGAGCACGAACAGGGGCGCGCACCAAAGGCCGCCGAACGGTCCGATTGGGGCGCTTGGCGACCGTGGCTTGCTCTTCTTCGGCGTCGTGCTCAGGTGCAGCGGCGTCTTCGACCGGTACGGCCTGCTCCAACGCGTGCTCACGATTGAGCTCTTGCTGCTTTTTCATGTCGTCGCGGATCTCGTTCCAGCTGCCGGTACCTTGGGCTTCCGGCGCTGCTTCGCTCGCGTGAGGAACGGACGCCGCCGTCGCTTCGGATTCTTCTTTTCCACCAGCCACGAGCCAGAAAACCAAGATGACGAGAACGGTGGCCGCGCCGCCGAATAGCGCCAAGCGCTTGTTGTCGAACTTACGAGAGGCGAAAACGCTCGCATCGCTGGTCAGTGGCTCAGCGGTGATGGACCCTGGTTCGGACGTGGTCTCCCTGTAGAAGACCGGACCTGGCGGGGCGGAATGGATCGCCAAGCGCCCATCGCCCACGGAGTATCGCTCGCCCTCGGGCGCATCTTGCAGCTCGCGATACGCCAAGCGCACGTCGAACTGCATCTCCGCGGCGCTCTTGTAGCGATTGGACTTGTCTCGCTCCAGCGCCTTGTTGACGATCTCCACCACCGCCCGTGGCAGTGACGGATCGATGTTCTCGATCTTCGGTGCAGGCTTGGTGACCGCCAAGACCAACGACTCGTTGACCGTGCCTCCCTGATGCACGTACCGCCCAGTGAGCAAGGTGAACATCGAGGCTCCCAACGCCCACAGATCGCTTTGTGCATCCACCTTGTCCCAATGAGCACTCGCTTGTTCCGGCGGCATGAAGGCCGGCGTGCCCATCGAGACACCTGCCAGCGTCTGCCCGGGGTTTTCGGGAACGTTGATGCGCGCAATGCCGAAGTCGAGAAGCCGCACCGTGTTTTCGTGTGTCAGAAACAGGTTTTCGGGCTTGATGTCCCGGTGAATGACGCCCTTGTTGTGGGACGCCTGCAGCGTGTCCAGTACGTCGTCCGTGAGGGACAACACCTCCAACGGATCCAGCACGCCGCCCTTGCGGTCTCGTCGCGCTTCGAGGTTTTCGCCTTCGAGCAGATCCATCACCAGGAACGCGCAACCATCCTCGGTAACGTCGTCATCGTAGACGGTGACCGCCCCGGGATGCTCGATGTGGTTGCCCACGTACGCCTCTCGCAAGAAGCGCTCTCGGAAATGCGTGTGCGCGGAAAGCTCGGGGTGCAGCACCTTGATGGCCACGCGCTTGCCGTTGCGATGACTCGCGGAGTAAACCGATGCGGTACCCCCAACACCCAGCAGGGCGTCGAGTTCCCACTTGTCGTTGAGCGTCGTGCCAAGGCGACGGCGCGCAAACTCCTCGAGCGATTCCTGGGTCACAAACCTTTCCTAAGCAATTTCACCGCGCCGCCGATCCGCGCGCCCCGACGTACGGAACAGTCGTGCAATGTGCGCCGAAATATGACCCATATCTCGTCATTGAACAATCTACGCCGAGACACTTTGTAAGATGGCCTAGGCCCGCACAGGCCCACCTAGGAACACCACCTGCGCTGAGTACGGCTGAATCCTTCCTCGCTTTCGTGTAAAAGACGGTTCTTCGCCGATGTTTGACGCTCCACAGTACCGTGTCACGGGAATCGCACTCCTGCTCGGATGTATGCTCTTTCCAGCAACGGCGCGTTCCCAATCCGAGGAGGAGCAACCGGGAGAACGAGCCGCAGCCGAAGTGATGTTCGAAGCCGGACGGACGGCGATGGCCGACGGAAACTATGACGAGGCGTGCGAGAAATTCGAAGCCAGCATGAAGCTGGATCCGGCGCCAGGAACGCTACTCAACCTGGGCAACTGCGAAGAAAAGCGCGGACGCATCGCCTCCGCCTGGGAGCGCTATGTCGCGGCTCAGCGCGAGCTCCCGAGCAATGACCGCCGCCGCGAGTTCGCAGCGAAAAAGGCCAAAGAGTTGGAGGGCGCAGTGCCTCGCTTGACCATCTCACTTGCGGCCGACGCACCGGAGAATACGCAGATCCATCGCGGTGAAGTCGATCTGACCGGGAGCGTAGGGGTCGCACTGCCTTTGGACCCGGGCAGCTATTCCATCCTCGTAGCCGCAGAGGGCTACGAGGAACGTGCGTTCGACGTAGAGCTGGCCGTTGGCGAAGCACGCTCGCTGGAAGTTTGGCCTGGTGAGAAGCTGCCGGAGCCGCCGCCACAGAAAACGCCGGCCTCCACGCCTACTGAGGAACCCGTCCAGTGGGGTCCGTTGACCAAACGCCAGTGGGGCTACGTCGCTGGCGGCGTGGGAATCGCGGGTATTGCGACGGCGTTGACCACCGGCGCGCTGGCCATCGGCGAAATGCAGACCATGGACGATCACTGCGATGTCGATACGGGACGGTGCGATCCAACTGGCATAGAAGCCGACGCGAATGGTGAAACATACGTGACGATCGCCAACGTGGCCGGCGCCATCGGTGTCGCCGCGCTCGGAACCGGCGTATACTTGGTGCTCACCAGTGGCAGTGGATCGACGAGTGTGTCGTCATCCTCCGCTGCATCCTCTGCCGGGCCCAGCGCGAAGAAGTCTCGAACTGGCAAAGAACTTCCGCGAGTGGAGTTCGGCAGCTTCCGAGGTTACCACGGCCTACGGGTTACGGGTCAGTTCTGATGAGTGCGACAAATTCACGAGCCAATGCCTTGGCCCTGCTGATGGCAGTGCTGTCGGTGTTGGCGCTCGGCTGCGAAACGTTGATCGGTGCAGACTTCTCGAAGGACTTCGACGAAGTCCCGTCGCTGTCCGCTCCGATTGGTCCGGGCGCAACGCCGACTGGCGGCTCGCCCACGACACCGGCAGCAAGCGGCGCGGGCCAAAGCGGGTGCCGCTCTTGTGGCGCGATGGGAGCGAACTGCGGGGTGCTCGACGACGGCTGCGGCAACACGCTGAACTGCGGTTCGTGCACGCTCCCTGAGATTTGTTCCGACGACAACCGCTGCGAGTGCGACGCTCAAACCTGCGAGCAGCTCGGCGCCGAGTGCGGTGGTATTGCCGACGGCTGCTACGGCGAACGCTACTGTGGGGACTGCCCCGCTGGTGAGCAGTGTGGTGGCGGTGCCACCGAGAACAGCTGCGGGACGAACGTCTGTATTCAGCGTACTTGTGCAGAGCTAGGAGCTGCCTGCGGCTTGATCACCACCTGCGGCGTGGTCATCGACTGCGGGAGCTGCGAATCGCCACAGGTGTGCGGCGGGGACGGCGTACCGAACCAGTGTGGCGGCTGCGAACCACTGCGCTGTTCTGAGGTTCTGGGCAATACGTGCGGGCCGATCGACGACGGCTGCGGCGGCACCATCAGTTGTGGCTGTGAGCCGAACGAGGTCTGTGTCCCCCGCAACGACGGCACGGATACGCTCGAGTGCTGCCTACCTATCCAGTGTCCGGCCGACGGCACGTGCGGCGCGATCGACAACGGCTGCGGTACTCTCATCGATTGCTCGAACAGCTGCGCTGACGGCGAGGAGTGCATCGATGGCATCTGCTGTTCCGACGATACCCAATGCCCGGACAGCGTTTGCGGCATCGTCAACCTCTGCGGCACGGAGCAAGACTGCGGTGGTTGCTCCGACGGCTTGGGCTGCAACGCGAACAACCGCTGCGTCGAATGCGGATGCCCCACGGATGGCCGTTGCGGCGACGACTTGCCGGACGGTTGCGGCGGCACCATCGACGGCTGCGGCTGTCCCTCGGGTGAGGTTTGCGGTCCCAACGGCCTGTGCCTGTGCAGCCCGGAGCAATGTCCCACCACCGGCTGTGGCACCTTCGCCGACGGTTGTGCCGGCTTCCTCCAGTGTGCCTGCGAGGGAAGCGGCAAGTGCGTGAACAACGCCTGTTGCCAGCCGACCTGTCCGCCCGCGGATGGCAGCGGGCAGATCCCGTGCGGACAGCAACCTGACGGCTGCGGTGGCTACATCGAAGACTGTGGCTGCCCAGCGGGGTCATTCTGCAACAACCGCTTCTGCTGTACACCTCAAGGCTGCCCCGGCAACGGCGCGTGCGGCAATCTCGGTGACGGCTGCGGCGGGACGATCAGTTGCGGATGCAACCAGGGTGAGCAGTGCGTCAACGGCATGTGCCAGTGCGTGCCCAACGATTGCCCGACAGACAACACCTGCGGCACCTTCGACGATGGCTGTGGCGGCACCATCACCTGCGACTGCGGCGCGGGCAACTCGTGCGACAACGGTGTATGCTCGTGCGTGCGCAACGCGTGTCCGAACGACGGCACCTGCGGCATGATCGACGATGGCTGCGGCTCGACTCGCAACTGCACGTGCCCAGCGGGCGAGTCCTGCAACGGCGGTACGTGCCAGTGTGACCCGACGCAGTGCCCCAACCCTTCCACGGACGTCTGCTACATGGGAGAGTGCTGCGAACCTTTGGCGGCCTGCCCAATGGGTGCCTGCGGCACGATGGACGACGGCTGCGGCGGCACCATCACCTGCGGCACGACCTGCGCGCCCGTCGAGTCGTGTGTCGACAACGCTTGCGAGTGTGACCCTGCGAAGTGCAGCCCGGGGACGTGCAACATGGACGGCACCTGTGCTTCGTGCATGCCCTCCACCACAATGTGCGGAACTGCTGAATGCGGCACCGCGCCAGACGGCTGTGGCAGCACGATATCCTGTGGCACCTGCGGGACGGGCGAAGTTTGTGATTCGATGAAGACGTGCTGTACCCCCGTCGCCGATCCGTGTGGAGCGGCGGGCTATGAATGCGGCACGGCCGCGACCGGTTGCGGTACGTCGGTCACCTGCGGAAGCTGCGGCATGAACGAAACGTGCAACGCCAGCCAGAAGTGCGTGTGCACGCCCGATCCGGATCCGTGTGGCACGGCGACCTGCGGCTCGGCTCCGAACGGTTGCGGCGGCACGGTCAGTTGCGGCCCGGCGTGCCCTGACGCAGGCATGTAGTCAGCGCCAGCGGTAGTAGATCGTCGTTCGCCGGCAGCATGGACTTCGCGGCGGGCACCTACCGCTCCGGGTCGTGATAGTCGACCTCGACACCACGCGGCGTTCGGAAGCGTGTCGTGGGACCGTCCTTCGCGACGATGTAGTCGGGGCTGACGGGCACCTTGCCGTAGCCGCCCGGTGTATCGACGATGAACTTCGGCAGCGCGATCCCGCTGAGCTGGCCTTGGAGCTCAGCCATCAGCCGTTGCCCCACGGAAAGAGGCGTGCGCAGGTGACCCGTCCCAACGACGGGATCCATCTGAAGCAAGTAATAGGGTCGCACCCGCTCTCGCACGAGTCCCCGAAACAGGCGCATCAGCGTGCTCGCATCGTCGTTGACCCCGCGCAAAAGCACACACTGGTTCATGACCGGAAACCCCGCGTCGGCAAGCCGTCGACACGCAGCGCGCGACGCCTGAGACAGTTCGTTCGGATGGTTGAAGTGCGTCATCACCCACAGCGGGTGAAAGGGCCGCAACGCGCTGAGCAGCTCGTCCGTGACTCGCTGTGGCAGCGTAACGGGCACACGCGTCGCCAAACGAATCGTCTCCACACTCGGGACGTCGCGCACGGCGGCGACCAAACGCGCCAAACGTTCCGTGGCCATCACCAGCGGATCCCCACCACTGATGATCACGTCCGTGATCTCGGGGTGCGCGCGCAAATAGTCCAACGCGGGTTGCAGCTGCTTGAGCGAACGCGCGCCCCCGCCCTGGCCCACGAGACGACTACGAGTGCAGAATCGACAGTAGACCGAACAGCGGTCGCTGGCGAGAAGCAGCGCGCGGTCCGGATATCGACGGATCAGCTCGGGCGCCGCTTCGTGCGCTTCCTCCCCGAGCGGGTCGGTCAGGTCACCCAGCGTGCGCTCACTCTCGTCGAGACAGGGCACGACTTGGCGCCGCAACGGACAGTTCGGGTCGTCCCTATCGATGAGGGAGAGGTAGTGGGGCGTGATGGAGATCGGAAAGCCGGATGCTTCGGCGCGCAACGCTCCTTCGCGTTCGCGCTCCGAAAGCGCCAAAGCTTCGGCGAGATCGACGGCGGACGTGATGGCGTGCTGGAGCTGCCAACGCCAGTCGTCCTCCGTTCCCGACGCCAGCGGTAGCGCGCGAATGCTCACCGTTTCTCTTCCTCAGGCAAACGCAGCTTGGACAGCGCCTCGTCGTTGATCGTGACTCCGAAGCGCTCGCGCAGCTGAGCTACCAACGTCTCCTCAGCAGCGCGCAGCCTCTGCTGCAGCAGCTGCACCCGAATCGTCGCCTCCGCCTCCTGGAAGGTGCGCTGCCGCGCCTGACTGCGACCCACCAGACGCACGATGTAGAAGTCCCGACCCTGGCGGACCAACTCGCCGAAAACTTCCCCCTGTTTCTCAATCTGAAACACCGCCGCTCGTACGGGCTCCGGCACTCGCTCGTTGGCGCCACGTTCCTGGCCCGGCGCCGACACCAGCCCCAGATCCCCTTCGAGTTCGAGCGGTGGTCGTGCCACGTTCTTGGAAGCGCGCGCCTCGATCACACGCGCTTTGGAATGCTCGCGGACGAGCTCCCCCCACGCCCTGGCATCAGCACCCCGCGCCTTCTCCAGAAGCTCGCGACCGAGCTTCTCACTCGACACCACCAGCACGGCGACGCGTCGCCGCTCCGGATCGAAGTACTCCTGCTTGTGAGCGTCGTAGTACGCGTGAACCTCACTGACCGGCAGCTCCTCGGCTTTGGGAAGTTTGGACCGCTCGCGTCGCATGAACTCGTCGCGCTGCAGCAGGCGAATCTCGGCTCGAGTCGTGGGATCTTCGTCCAGGCCCCGTCGCTCGGCCTCCCGCGCCAGGAGCTCCACGTTGATCATCTCCTCGAGCAGAAGGCGACGTCGCTCTGGGGTTTGGTAACGGAGACGCGCAAAGCGGTCCATGCGATCGAGCGCGGCCTTGTAGTCCCCCAAAGTGATCTCGCGCTCGCCGACGCGGGCCAGGACTTTGGCGGCCAATTCCGGAGTCAGCTCGACGGCGTCCGGCGCCTGTGAAACGGCCGGCCCACTGCTTGGCTTCTGGGCTTGGTCACATGACGGAGCCGACGCAACCAACGCGGCACAGAGCGACAAGCAGCGACCATGGGACCACATGGCCCATGTCATAGCCGGCGCGGAGGCGTTTGCCAAAGCCCAGTGGATCCACCGGCTCCCGAGTGCACATCCGCTACGGCGGAAATCGAGCGGCGACGACAATTGCACTCCATCTCCGGCGGCGGTAGACGGGCGATCGTGCAGGCAAACAAGACGGAGCTGGCCTACCCCCGAGTGGTCGTGAAGCTCAGCGGGGAAGCGTTGAGTGGTTCCACTGGCGGGTCAGGCATCGACACCACGACGCTGAAGGCCACCGCCGAAGAACTCAAAGAGGTACACGCGACGGGGGTCCAGATCGCCATCGTCGTGGGTGGCGGCAACATCTTCCGCGGCCTCAGAGGCGCGAGTCAGGGTATGGACCGCGCCCAATCCGACTACATGGGCATGCTCGCGACGGTCATCAACGCCCTGGCACTGCAGGACGCCCTGGAGCGCGTGCGCATCACCACCCGCGTGATGACGGCACTCGAAATCAAACAAGTCGCCGAGCCGTACATCAAACGACGAGCCATTCACCATCTGGAGAAGGGCTACATCGTCATCTGCGCCGCTGGCACCGGAAACCCGTACTTCTCCACGGACACCGCCGCCGCGCTCCGAGCCATGGAATTGCGCTGCGGAGCACTGCTCAAAGCGACGAAAGTCGACGGCATCTACGATCGCGATCCGACGAAACACCCCGACGCGAAGATGTACAACCGGATGAGCTACGATCAATTCCTGGGTGAACACCTAAAAGTGATGGATTCGACCGCCGTCACCCTTTGCCGCGAAAACGGCCTCCCCATTCGCGTGTTCAAAATGGTGCCAGGCAACATCAAGCGGGTTTGTCTCGGCGAACAGGTCGGCACGACGATCAACGACTAGCGCTTTGGCGCCAACCAGTCTGCGCCTTCCACCGCCGACACAAACATCCGGAGCCCTCCGCGGAGACATTACGTGCTAGCCGGTGTCGACGGCGAGGGCTAAGTTCTCCGGGCTATGTGGGAATCGCTGCCCGAGTTTGGAACTGGTGTGCTCTTCGCCGTCTTGGTCGCGGCTGCGTACACGTTCGCTGTATCACTGATCGCAGCTCGAGGGCGACCCAGACTGTTGCAGTCGGCGCGCCTGGGAGCCTACGGGACCTGCGCGTTGGTCCTCGTGGGCGTCTTGATCCTGGCGTACGCCTTCGTCACGCACGACTTCAGGATCCGCTACGTCAGTCGCTACAGCGACCGCTCGATGTCCATCTGGTACCTACTCACGTCCTTGTGGGGCGGTCAGGATGGGTCCTTGTTGTGGTGGCTGTTCCTGTTGAGCCTCTACGTCAGCACCTGCGTGCGTTGGCTTCAAGGGCGCTACCGAGAGCTCCAGCCCTACGTGATCGCGACGCTGATGGTCGTGATGGGCTTCTTCACCGTGTTGATGTTGTTCTCGGCCAACCCGTTCGAGACCAACCTTTCCGGGGCGGTGTTGGAAGGAGACGGGCTCAACCCACTACTCCGCAACTTCTACATGATCATCCACCCACCGAGCCTGTACACGGGCTTCGTGGGGTGCACAGTTCCGTTCGCCTTCGCCATAGCTGCCCTCGTCACCGGCAGGCTGGACAACGAGTGGATCGTAGCCGTGCGCAAGTGGATGCTCTTCGCCTGGCTGTTTTTGACGATCGGCAACTGGTTGGGAATGGTCTGGGCCTACGAAGAACTCGGCTGGGGCGGCTACTGGGCGTGGGACCCGGTGGAGAACGCCGCCTGCCTGCCTTGGTTCACGGCCTCGGCCTACGTGCACTCGACGATGATCCAAGAGCGGCGCGGAATGTTCAAGGTGTGGAACGTGGTGCTGATCTCGTTGACGTTCTTCCTGACCATCTTCGGGACCTTCTTGACCCGCTCCGGCCTGATCGCCAGCGTGCACAGCTTCGCCCGCAGCGACATCGGGGTCTACTTTCTCGGCTTCATGGGGATGATTGCGGCGACGGTCCTCGTCCTGCTCATCTGGCGTTGGCCTCTGCTGCGCGGCAAAGCGAAGATCGAAGCGATCGCCAGCCGCGAAGCTGCCTTCGTGGTCAACAACTGGGCGCTTTTGAGCGCCGCCCTCTTCATCGCCACAGCGACCTTGTTCCCGGTGTTGAGTGAGGGCCTGTGGAATGAGGAGGTCACCGTGGGACCGCCCTTCTACAACCGCTGGATGGCACCGATCGGGCTCTTGATTCTGCTGCTGATGGGGCTCGCTCCCTTGTTCAGCTGGCAGAAGACGAGCGGCGTTTCGCTCCGACGCGCACTGACCTTCCCCGCTTCCTTGATGGCCGCCGGCGCGGTGCTGCATCTGCTGGTCGGCGGAAGCCTGGGTTTTCCGGCGATCGTTTCGGAGCAGCCGGACGGCACGGGTTGGACCCATCTGATGCTCAACCAATTCGACAAAGTCGCCCCCTTGATCACCGTCGCCCTCGTCTTTTTCAACTTCGGCGTCGTGATTCAGGAGTTCTATCGGGGCGTCGCCACGCGACGAAAGAATGCCCAGGAGGGGATCCTCGAGGCCCTCGTCACGTTGGTCGGACGTAGCCGCCGTCGCTATGGGGGCTACATCGTTCACGTGGGCATCGGTTTCATGTTCCTCGGATTCGTCGGCAAAGCCTGGGATCTAGAGAAAGAGGCCAGCATGAAACCGGGCGAAACCATCGAGATTGGGGACTACGAGCTGACGTACCGACAAGCCCGCATGGAAGTGGACCAAGAGAAGCGCATGATCTTCGCCGACTTGGACGTGAGCGTGAACGGCAAGCCTGTGGGCACACGATCCCCTGCCCAGTTCATCTACACCAAGGGACAAATGCCCACGACCGAGGTCTCGATGCTGCATCGGGTGAAGGACGACCTCTACTTGGTGGTCGGCAGTGTCAACCCCACTACCAAGCGCGCCACTTTTCGCTTCCACGTCAACCCGCTCGTTTCTTGGATTTGGATGGGCGTGTTCATCATGATCGGTGGGGCGATGGTTTCGCTGTGGCCAAGCGTGGCGTGGCGACGTCTCGGTGTGTGGGAAGCCGTTCGCCTGGGAGCAGGAGCGACGGGAGCCGTCATGTTCTCGATCCTGCTCGCCACGGCGCCCGCCCGCACTGGCACCGTGGTGGCAGCCCACCTCATGAAGTCTCCCAGCACGACGGCGGACTCGTCGGTCCCGTCGGCGCCCGCGCAACCCCAACCCTAGACCGGCCTGATCCCTCGGCTCTCTCGCACCCGCAAACCCGCCAACCAGGCACGAGGAATCGCCCTCGGTCATTTGCGGGAGAGCGTGGTAAGAGCAGCTCCGCGACTCGAAGTGCAACCTCGAAGATGACGAAACGGTCGACAGCCTCGAACTTGGATCCCACGGCAATTTCGCCGCTGTGGTTGGTGCTGGTGGCGCCAGCCGTGGGTCTCGCGCTGGGCAGCCTTTACGGGCGCGGTGCGTTCTTTCTGACGCTGGCGGGCGGCGGCTTGCTCGGCGCGATCCTGGTCTTCTGGCGCAGCCTGCAGTCACTCACGGGCGATGCACCCATGACGCTGGAAGAAGCGCTTGGACTGGGCGCCCCGAGCGCGGAAGAGGAACGCAAGACCGCGGTGCTGCGAGCCTTGAAGGATCTGGAGTATGAGCGCGCCGTCGGGAAGATCGACGAGACAGATTATCAGCAGTTGAGCAACAAGTACCGCGCCGAAGCGCGAGCGTTGCTGCAGCTCTTGGACGACGATCTGGGGCCCGCACGACAGAGGGCAGAGCGAGAGCTGCAGGAACGCTTGGCCAAGCTCGGCGCAGAATCCGACACTGATGACGCCAAGCCGAAGACCGAAAGCGAAAGCGAAAGCGAAAGCGGCGACGGCACAGACGCCGGAACCGAGGACGAAAACACCGACGTTGACGACGACTTCGAATCGAACGACGACGAGGACACGAACGCTGACGACGAGTCGGACCGCGAAAACGACGGCGCGCGGGCAGCGGACGGCGAGGACGACGCCAAGAGCGAACGCCCTGACGAGAAGCCGGCAGGAGACGCCGCTCCTGCACGCGAGACTAGCAACGGCGACGACGAACCTGCGCCTCAAGGAGGCAAGGATGCGTGACTTTCAGCTCTGGTGGCGCTTAGCCGCAGTCGCCTTCGTCGCGACGCTCGGTGCCGAGGCGGGAGCCCAGAATGGCGGCGCTCCCGGAATGCCGGGCAGCGCGGTAGCTGCCCCCGGCCAGGCCGAACCCGTCGCCAAAGGCGCGACCGCCGAACCCGTCGCCAAAGGCGCGACCGTTCCGCCCTCCTCTCCTGCAGCGAATGCGGCAGCGGGAGCCGTCCCTGCCAACCCTCACGTCCGGAATCCACACGCCGCAGATCCGCACGGCGGCATGGCGCAAGACCTACCAGGGGCGAGCGGTCCACTGCTCAAAGGCAGCCCCTTCCTGTCCGCTGCCCACATGCAACAGGCGCGGCTGGCGAGAGCAGGACAGTCATTTCAGCCCAAAAGTACGGCCCAAGCCGAACCACAGGTTCCGGCAGGTCGCATCGGCATCATCGTTCGCGATGGCCAGGGCCAACCCGTCCCCGACCAAGAGCTCCAGCTCCGCATCGTCAACGAGAGTATCGAGCACGGCAATACCGAGAGCGAAGCCGTTACCAAGACCAACGCCGAAGGCTTTGCCGCCTTCGAACAACAGGTCTCCAAGTCATCGGTCAAGTACGAGGTGATCGCGCGCAAGGGCCGCGCGAAGTACAGCAGCGGTCCGTTCCGTCTCGATGCGCGCCACGGCCAGATCGTCACCTTGTACGTCTTCCCGACGACACCGAACATCGACGACGCATTCATCTTCACCCGCGCGCTGTACGTCGTGCAGCCTCGTGACGACGTCTTCCAAATCCAAGGGCTTTTTCGCTTCGAGAACACGAACCCCATCACTTGGATCCCCGAAGAACTGCGGGTTCCACTCGCCGAGGGCACCAAGGCGTTCACCCCAGGCACCACTGACGGGGACCTCCGCATATCCGCGGAAGATTCGGCAATCGTGATCAAGGGGTCGTTCACTCCTGGAGCTCACGAGGTCACCTTCTCCTTCCAATTCGACAACCCCGGCGATTCCACGGCTCGTCTCGAGCTGCCCGTGCCCCCGCACATGGTGGACGCGAAGTTGCTCGCTGAGGTTTCTCCCACGATGACGTTCGCCGTCAACGGCATGCCCGCGGCAACCGAAACGCGCGGCAACGACGGACAACGCGCCCTGCGCATCCTGGAAGACTTCCTCGCCCCCGCGGCGGCTGGACGCCGACCCGAGGTCTTCGTCGCAACGATCACTGGCCTGCCGACGAGGGGTTGGGGAGCCACGGTCGCGGCATTGCTCGCTGCTGCTCTGGCCCTGTTCGGGGTCACGACCGCCCTGACGACCGAGCGCAGCACCAAGCTGGATGATGCGGACCGCCAGCGCGCCAAGGAGCTCCTCCTGAGCGAGCTCATACTGGTAGAAAAAGCCTTCAAGTCCAAGAAGATAGGTCCCAAGACCTACGATCAAACCCGGCGCGGCCTGCTCGACGCGCTGGCTCGCCTCGAAGCCGCCACCGGCTGATCTCCGCCGGCGGCGCAGCACGACGCGGGCGGAGGGGGGCCGCCCTGACTGTCTGCCAATGGCGAGCGATGGCGCGTCATGTGCCTCGGCTGGGGGAAGGCCCGTCCCGCGGATCCTGGGTCAAGAGATCTCGTTCGCGCTTCCATTTGCCTTCAATCCGAACAGCCGAAACCCGGAACAGACGCGCCCCTCCGCAACGTGTGGACAAGCAGCGGAAGTCTGAGGGTCATATCGGGGAAGGGATGGGTAGAACTCACGAGCGCCCTGGTTGTCCCACTTTCGTCCCCCGATCAGGCAACGGATTCTCCCCAGGACGAACCATTGAAAGTTCAATCATTTCGAATCATTAAAGCCCAATCCCCAGTATCCACATGGCCTATGGAGATCACGGATCTAATCCCAATATTTTTCATTTCATTCCCCACACTCGTTCGAGGCTCTGGGTTCCCGACAGCTGAGCTTCGACGCAATTTCGCGCACAACGGCTAGCGATCGAGGGCTCGCCCGAGTACAGGATCGAGCAAATGCACGTTACGGTCAGCAAGAAGGAGCTGCTCCGCCTACTGGGCCGCTGTCAGGGAGTGGCGGACAAGAAGAGCACGATGCCTGTGCTCGGCAACGTTCTCATCGAGGTCGACGCGGCGGACGCCGTCCGCCTGTCGGCAACCGACCTGTACTTGAGCGTCAGTGGCTCCATCCCAGCCGAGATCGAAAAGGGCGGCAGCATTGCTGTCGGCGCTCGGCCCCTCTTCGAACGCGTCAAGATGATGCCGGAGGGGCGCATCTCGATCTCCACCGACGACAACGCGACGACCACCATTCGCGCCGTAGAGCAGCCCCGTCGCTACACGTTGCATGGTATCGCCGGCGAAGAATTTCCGTCGCTTCCAGAGCCCGAGAAGTCGGCTGAACCGAGTGTGCTCAAGACGGAGCTGATGTCGACGCTCATCTCCAGCACTCACTTCTCCATTTCGACGGATGAGACGCGCCTCCACCTCAACAGCGCGCTGTTCGAGTGGGACGGCGACACCGTGCGAATGGTCACCACGGACGGCCATCGTCTCAGCAAGATGGAAGCGGCAGTCGAGGCCAAACGCTCCATGAGCATGCTGATCCCGCTCAAGGGTGTGCTCGAACTCAAACGCTTGTGCGAAGAGGCGCGCGCAGAAGGCGTCAACGAGTTGGCGCTCAGCCGCAGTGGTCCGAACGCGTTCTTCCGTCTCGGTGGCATCCAGTTTGGCGTCAAGCTCGTGGACGCGCAGTTTCCCCCCTACGATCAGGTCATCCCGAACGCCCCGACGAACACGATTCGCGCGCCTCGCGCCGCTGTGGCCGATGCTCTGCGTGCGGTGTCCATTGCCGCGAGTGATCGCACCGGTGGCGTCAAACTGACCATGGCGAGCGGTGTGATTCGCTTCTCCAGCGAGAGCCCGGAAAGTGGCGATGGTTTCGACGAAGTGAGCGTCGACTACGACGGTGACAACTTCACCGTGGGCTTCAACGCGCGCTACTTCTTGGACGTATTGGGCGCGATCGACGACGAGGAGTTGGAGCTCGGGATCAGCGGCGAGCTCGACCCGGCGATCTTGAAACCAGCCAACCCTCGCGAAGGGACAGACTATTTGGCTGTCATCATGCCGATGCGAATTTGACTCTTTCGCTCCGCATCGATCGCCTCGAGATTGGCGACTTCCGGAACATCGGCGCGCTCAGTTTGGAGCTGAGCCCGCGAGTCAACGTCATCTCCGGCGACAACGGTCAGGGCAAGACGTCGGTACTCGAGGCGCTCTATTTCCTCGCCACCAGTCGCAGTTTCCGCACGGAGCGGCTGCGGGAAGTGTGTCGCGAAGGGAGCCAGCTGACCACGGTCGTGGGGCGCTTCGACGAAGCCGGACAGAAGCGGGATCAGCGGGCGGTCATCAGCCATGGGCGGCGCGCTCTGAGCATCGATGGCAAACGGGCCCAGCGTCTAGGTAGCTATGCGGTTCGCACACCGGTGGTCGTCTTCCACCCCGGCAACCTGACCTTGGTCAGTGGTGCCGCCGCGGGTCGCCGCACGTTGCTCGACCGCATCGCGTTGTTCATCGACCCTGCGAGCGGAGAGGCTCGCGCCGACTACCAACGGGCTCAGCGGGAGCGCCAACACGTACTCGAGAAGGACCCAGGTCAGCGTTCCGCGCTCGACGCCTTCGAGCGGGTGATGGCGCAGCACGGTGCGGCACTGCAGCGAGCCCGAACCAAAGCTTCCGAAGCGCTCGCGACTGCTTTGCTGCCGGCTTTTCGGAGTATGGCGCCGGAGACGACACCGCTCGAAGTCGTGTTCCAACCCGGTGGCAGTGTCGATCCCGCGGAGTTCCTGGCCGAGCTCGCTCGTCGGCGAGAGCGGGACCGCTATCGCAAGAGCGCTGGCTTTGGGCCGCACCGCGACGACCTGGAGTTGCTGTTGGAAGGCCGCTCCGCTCGCCATCACGCTTCACAAGGGCAGCAGCGCATTCTGACGCTCGCGCTGAAGGCAGCGGAACTCGCATGCGTCAAGAACGCCTGTGGAATTCAGCCGATCTTGCTGTTGGACGACGTATCGAGTGAACTCGACCCGACCCGCACCGGCGCGGTGTACGACTTCGTGAAGCTCACCGAGAGCCAAGTTCTCGTCACCACGACGCGGCCGGATCTGTTCGATACGCCGGGTTTGACGGCTGACGATCGCCGCGACTTCCGCCTGGCCGCAGGCGCTTTGGTCCCGAGCTGACGAGCGCAGAGCGTCCGTTGTCACGCCGCGTCGTCGCGAAGGCTGCAGTGGGACAGGAAGTACTCGGAACGAAGTCCGAATCGCCGCCGGCTAGCCTCGCCGATGCGACTCAGCCAGGCGTGAAATCGGGGCGCTTTTCAGCTCCGAAAAGCGGCCGATCGAGAACCCCTCGCTAGTGCTTGTTTTTGCAGTGATTTCAGCCGCTTGAATTCTGTCGACAGCTTTGCTTTCGAGACCTCGGATGGGGTATACGAAAGGACCGCAAAACGGGCGGTTCATGGCCGAGGTAGCGACCCCTTTGACAGACTCACAAGCAAGCGATCAGCAACAAGCTTCCGAAGAAGACTACGGCTCGAAGAACATCCAAGTTCTCGAGGGCCTCGAGGCGGTGCGCAAGCGGCCCGGCATGTACATCGGCGATGTGCACGACGGCTCCGCGCTTCACCACCTCGTTTGGGAGTGCATCGACAACTCAGTGGACGAACACCTCGCTGGCTTCTGTACGGAGATCAGTGTCTCGCTGCTGGACGGTGGCGCCGTGCGCGTCAGTGACGACGGACGCGGGATCCCCGTCGGCATGCACGAGCGAGGTGTCTCCGCTGCCGAGGTCGTGATGACCGTGCTGCACGCTGGTGGCAAGTTCGATCACTCCAGCTACAAAGTGAGCGCTGGTCTGCACGGCGTTGGTGTGAGCGCGGTCAACGCCGTATCGGAATGGCTGACGTTGGAGATCCGCCGCGAAGGGAAACTGTGGCGCCAACAATACGCGAAGGGCGTTCCGCAAGGTCGGCTCGAGCCGGTGGAGGACACCAACCAAACCGGAACTACCATCACGTTCAAACCCGACCACGAGATCTTCAGCTCGTCCGAATACAGCTACGACATTCTCGCCAATCGACTCAGGGAGCTCGCGTTCCTCAACCAGGGATTGGTCATTCACTTGGCCGACACTCGCGAGGACGACGCTCCCAGCATGCGTTACGAGTACCAAGGCGGGATCAAGGAGTTCGTCAGTCTTCTCGCACAGTCGAAAGAGCCCATCCACGAAGAGGTCATCGCGTTTGACGCGAACATGCCGCTCGGCGAGGGCTCCGCGGACATGATGCTCGACATTGCGCTGCAGTGGACGAACAGCTTCTCCGAACAGATCTTCTGCTACACCAACAACATTCACAACAAGGATGGCGGCACGCACCTCACGGGGTTGCGTTCGTCCTTGACGCGCACGCTGAACAACTACGGGCAGAGCGCGAACTTGTTCAAAGACGTCAAGTCCGGACTCTCGGGGGACGACACGCGAGAAGGACTCGTGTGTGTCATTCACGTCAAGCACCCCGATGCTTCGTTCGATTCGCAAACCAAGTCCAAGCTGGTCTCCAGTGAGGTCAAAGGAGCGGTCGAAGCTGCAGTGTCCGAGCACCTGGGCCGCTACCTGGAGGAACACCCCCAGGTCGCCCGAAAGATCATCGATAAGGCGGTCATCGCTGCGAAGGCGCGGGAAGCTGCCCGCAAAGCGCGTGAAGTCGTGCGCAAAGGCGTGCTGGACATGACCTCTCTTTCCGGCAAGCTCGCTGACTGCCAGAGCAAAGATCCGACGATCAGCGAGCTGTACATCGTGGAGGGCGAGAGCGCCGGTGGAAGTGCCAAACAGGGCAGAGACCGCCACTTCCAAGCAATCCTGCCCCTCAAAGGCAAGATCCTGAACGTGGAGCGCGCGCGTCTGGACCGCATGCTCTCCTCCCAAGAAGTGGCTACACTGATTTCCGCCTTGGGTTGCGGTATCGGCGAGTCCGGCGGTTTCGACCTGAGCAAGCTGCGCTACCACAAGATCATCTTGATGACGGATGCCGACGTCGACGGCTCGCACATCCGCACGCTGCTGCTCACCTTCTTCTTTCGACAGATGCCGGAGCTCTTGGAGAAGGGTTATCTCTTCATCGCACAGCCTCCGCTCTTCCGCGTGCGCAAGGGCAAGAAGGATCTCTACCTCAAGGATCAACCGGCGCTGGACAGGCACCTCGTCGAGCATGGCGTGGATGGGTTGCGGCTGAAGGGTGATCAGGGCGTCGAGATCAGCGGTCTGCCGCTTTTCAACTTGGCGGTGCGTTTGCGCACTCTGCGCGGGTTACTCGGAAAGCTCGACCGCCGCTGTGACTCCCGGCTCGTCTTTGCGCTCTTGCAGGCGTTGGATGAACCTCTGACGAACCTGCAGGACAAGGCCGCTTTGGAAGCAGCAGTGGGGCCCTTGCAGAGCTACTTGGAGAAGCGCCATCCCGAGTTGTGTCCCTTGACGGTTTCGACTCGTTTCGACGATGAAAAAGGCCAGGGCTCGATCTCCGTTCGCTTTCGCCCTGGCGCTTCTGCCAAACCTGCTGTCTTCGATCAGACGCTCGCCTCGGGACACGACTACGAAGAACTCGTTTCCATCGAGCAAGACCTGCGTTCGCTCGGCAGCGCGCCCTACGTCGTTCAGAGCGACAAGACGGAGCCGGTCACGCTGGAAGACTCGGTACAATTGGACGAGTACATTCAGGAGCGGGCTCGGCGGGGCATTGCCATTTCCCGCTACAAGGGTCTCGGCGAAATGAACGCCGACGAGCTTTGGGAGACGACGATGAATCCGGACGGACGCACGCTGCTCCAGATCCGCGTCGAGGATCCGGTCGTGGCCGACGAGCTGTTCTCGGTGCTGATGGGCGATCAGGTGGAGCCCCGTCGCAACTTCATCGAGAAGAATGCGCTGAACGTACGGAACCTGGACATCTAGCGTTCCAGTCGAGTGCGCTGCGTTGCATCGTGCGCTGGCTCTTCGAGCTGGGGATCGCCTCCGAACGGCGGCCAGCCGGGACTCGACAAGCAGCGTGATTACGGCAGCTTGCACTCGACCACGCGCTGAACGGAGTGACTCGTTGGACCCCGCCGAGGTTCGGAGGCACCAGCTCACACCAGGCTTCCGCTAGGAATCTTGCGTTGGGCTGACGAGCGTGAGTTACACTGACAGGATGAAGCCTTGCTTGATTTGGGTATTGGGTGGGTTACTCGTGTCGCTCACTGCCTGCGGCGATGACTCGAGTTCGTCGGACAGCAACACGGCAGACGGGACGGACACCGAGACGTCGGATGGCTCTGCAACGGATGAGGGCGGCACCGAAGCCGCCGCATCGGATGGGGCTTCGACCGACGCGTCAGAGACGGACGCCAGTGCAACGGATGCCGCGCAAACCGACGCGACGGCAACGGATACAGCAGGAACCGACGCCCCGACGGCCGACGCCGGAGATACGGACAGCGTCGTCTTGATGGACGATGAAGGCGCCAGCGTCGAGATCGTCTTCAGTGAGGAGGGCACCGACTGCGGGGCAGAACTGTGCCAGAACGCGCGCATCGAGGGGCTGCCCATCGGCGTGCGCGGGTGCTGCTTCGACGAAGAGGCGGAGATCTGCGGTTTCGACATGTCGACCCTCGGCCTAGCACTGAACCTGAGTGATCCCGGCTGCGAGCAACTCGAAAAACCCGGCTCCAGCGACCCGAGTTGCCCCGAGTCAGAGCCCGTTCCGATCGTGATCCCGGGGGCACCTCCCGAAGTCATCATGCCTGGCTGCTGTCAGGAGAACGGCCAGTGTGGCTTCGCCGCAGACTTCGGCGACTTCGGGTTCGGTTGCGTGGATCCAGAGCGGTTCTCGCAGGATCCGACGGGCGAGTGCGAGTACCAGCCCTAGGCCGCCGGCCTAGAAGGTCCAGTCAACGCGACCCGTGGCGCCGAACTTGGCTCCAGGCTCTCTAGCCACTTCTCACTGGGGTACGAAGGCGGGCCGTCTCAGCGGTCCAACCGACGCCGTTCGGGGGAACGAGGCTCGGGGCTGGACAATCTGGCAACCCGACACAGTGTAGTGTCTGCGCCAGGCTGGGCCTGGCCACACCGCGAGGTAGTTTCCCGGATCCTCTTCCAGAGAGGATCTGCGAATCGGAGGGATGTCTGCGTCGTGGGCCCTGCAAGGAGAACCATACATCATGCGCATGGACCGGATGACAACCAAGAGCCAGGAAGCCCTGCGAGCCTCGCTCGACGACGCTGCGCGGCGCGGCAACCCTGAGATCCTACCCGAACACCTCCTACTCGCGATACTCCGTCAGGAGGAGGGCGTCGGGAAGCCCCTGGCCGAACGTGCTGGCGCCAAGGTGGCCGCCCTATCGGAGGACCTCGCTCAACGGATCTCCAGCTTTCCGCAAGTCAGCGGCGGCGCAGAACCCAACTTGGGCCGCCGCATGCTCGAGCTGAGCCGGCGTGCTGAAGATGAATCGACCAAACTGAAGGACGACTTCATCTCCGTCGAGCACTTCATCCTCGCTGCAGCCAAGGGCGACAGCAACACCGAGGCCATCTTCCAGAAGCACTCGCTGTCGTACGACAACTTACTCGCCGCACTGGCTCACATCCGCGGATCTCAGCGCGTGACCGACCAGGACCCTGAAGGCAAGTTCCAGGCGCTCGACAAGTACACCCGTGACCTGACGGACTTGGCGCGAAAGCAGAAGATCGACCCCGTCATCGGGCGCGACGAAGAGATCCGTCGCGTCATGCAGGTCCTCAGCCGGCGCACCAAGAACAACCCCGTGCTCATCGGCGAGCCTGGCGTGGGCAAGACGGCCATCGCCGAAGGTATCGCGCAGCGCATTGCATCCGGCGACGTTCCGGAGAGCCTAAAAAACAAGCGTTTGGTGGCGCTCGATCTGTCGTCGATGGTGGCCGGCTCGAAGTTCCGCGGTGAATTCGAAGACCGCCTCAAGGCCGTACTCAAAGAGGTCGAGGCCGCTGAAGGCAGCATCATCATGTTCATCGACGAGTTGCACACCCTGGTTGGAGCGGGTGCGGCAGAGGGCGCGATGGACGCGGCCAACATGCTCAAGCCGGCGCTGGCACGTGGTCAGTTGCGGGCCATCGGTGCAACGACCTTGGACGAGTACCGCAAGTACATCGAAAAAGACGCCGCCCTCGAGCGTCGCTTCCAGCCCGTGATGGTGAGCGAGCCGACGGTGGAGGACACCATTGCCATCCTGCGCGGACTCAAGGAGCGCTACGAGGTGCACCACGGGATCCGGATCCAAGATTCGGCGTTGGTCGCCGCAGGCACGCTGAGCAATCGCTACATCACCGACCGCTTCTTGCCGGACAAGGCCATCGACTTGGTCGACGAAGCCGCCAGCAAGATCAAGATGGAGATCGACAGCATGCCCTTCGAGATCGATCAGTTGGAGCGCAAACTCCTCCAACTCAAGATCGAGGAGCAGGCGCTCAAGCGCGAACGCGATACACACTCCAAGACGCGGCTCGAAGAACTGCAGCGCGAAGTGGCGGAGTTGAACAGCCAACGCGATGCGGCTCGCGCCCAGTGGTTGCGCGAGAAGGAGGCCATTGCGGCCATTCGCGACAAGCAACGAGAATTGGAAGAGCTGCGCACGCAAGAAGAGAAGGCACGCCGTGCTGGTGATCTGGGCAAGGCAGCCGAGTACCTCTATGGCAGCATTCCGGCGGCCGAAAAGGACATCGAGCGCCGGCGCCAGGAGCTCAACGAGCTGCAGCGCGGGGGTTCCTACCTCAAAGAGGAAGTCACCGATGAGGACATCGCCGCCGTCGTCTCCAAGTGGACGGGCGTGCCCATCTCCAAGATGCTCGAGAGTGAGATGCAGAAGCTCTTGCACATGGAAGGAAACCTGCGGCAGCGAGTCATCGGACAAGAAGACGCCATCGTCGCCGTTGCCAATGCCGTTCGCCGCTCACGCGCTGGCCTGGGCGATGAGAACCGCCCCATCGGCTCGTTCTTGTTCTTGGGTCCCACCGGCGTTGGCAAGACGGAGACGGCGCGGGCCTTGGCCGAGTTCCTGTTCGACGACGAGCGCGCGATGGTGCGCATCGACATGAGCGAGTATCAAGAGCGGCACTCCGTGGCACGCATGATCGGTGCGCCCCCCGGCTACGTCGGTCACGAAGAGGGCGGCCAATTGACGGAACCAGTTCGTCGCCGCCCGTACAGCGTCGTGCTGTTCGACGAAATCGAAAAGGCGCACCCCGACGTGTTCAACACGCTGCTGCAACTGCTCGATGACGGTCGCCTGACGGACAGCCAGGGCCGCACCGTGGACTTCACGAATACCGTCGTGATCATGACGAGCAACGTCGGCACCGCCGAGATGGCTGAGGTTAGTGAACGCACCGACGCGACCCCCGACGAACGCGCCGAGCTGATGCGGAAGGTGGCGATGTCCGCGCTGCGAAACGTGTTCCGGCCGGAGTTCATCAACCGCCTGGACGAGATCGTCGTCTACCATCGCCTGGAGCGCTCGGAGATCCGTCGCATCGTCGACATTCAGCTCGCGCGCCTGCAGCGCCGTCTGCAGAATCGCGACCTCGGACTGGTCGTGTCGGAGGCTGCGAAGGATCAACTGGCGGAAGTTGGCTACGATCCACAGTTCGGCGCTCGGCCGCTGAAGCGAGCTATCCAGCGTTACCTGGAAGATCCGTTGGCGCGCCGCGTGCTCGGGGGCGAGTTCGAGCCGGGTTCCAGGATAGAAGTTGGAGTCGTAGGTTCGGAGCTCACTTTCGAGGCCAAGGCTCCTCCGAAGGAAGCAAGCGCGAACACGCCGGAACCGGCGGCAGCACAGGCCTGAGCTTCACCCCGCCGCGATCAAGAACCGACCCCGGAGCTATCTTCGGGGTCGGTCTTCATTTCGTGGCGAAGCAGGTCGAGTGCTGCATAGGCGGCTCGAAGCTGAACACGCTGTCGGTCGCCGGAGAAGACGCGGTGGATGGCGACCGTTCGACGGGGGGTACTCACGGCAATGTGCACCAATCCAACCGGCTTGTCGGCAGTGCCACCGCTGGGCCCGGCCACGCCCGACAGAGCGATGGAAGCGTCCGACCCCAGCCTGCGGCAAGCCCCTTCGGCCATCTGCCGCACGACGGCTTCACTCACCGCCCCTTCGCTCTCCAGCACGTCCGCTTCCACCCCCAGAAGCTCACGCTTGATCGAATTTGCGTAGCTGACCACGGCACCTAGAAAGTAGTCGCTCGCGGGGTGTTGCGTGATCAGTTTCGAAAGCAGCCCGCCGGTGCACGATTCCGCAAGCGCCAGGGTCCAACCCTTTGCGCGAAGTAGATCACCGACGACTTCCGGCAGCGCCTTGTCTCCCTCGCCGTACACCAGATCGCCCAGGCGTTCGCGCACGGCGTCAGCGGCCGCTCGCGCTTTGGCTTCCGCTACCGCTGCTTGAGCGGCGAAGGCCAGCGTCTTGACCTCGATCTCTGGGAAATGCGCCCGGTAACCCAGCGTGATGCCGTATTGCTCTTCGATGCCTTGGAGCATGTCGTTGACCTGGGACTCAGGCGCCCCGAAGGTACGCAGGCGGACTTGTTTCGCGTGTCGCGTCACGCGCGCTTGGACCAGTGCCGCCAAGTGCCGCTCGAACATCGGCTTCATTTCCAGAGGCACGCCTGGCAGAAAGGCAGCGCGACAGCGTCCGATGTCGACAGAGAAGCCTGGCGCGGTTCCCCAGTCGTTGTCCAACACGCTGGCCCCGCGTGGGAAGTCCGCTTGTTTGGCGTTGGAGGAGGCTATCGCCCGACCCGCAGCGCGCATTCTGGCTTCGATGCGCTCGAGACTTCTCCCATCGCGCTCCAAATCGACGCCGAGACAATCCGCAACAGCCTGAGCCGTCAGATCGTCCGTCGTGGGGCCCAATCCGCCCGTCGAAATCAGGACGTCGTGCGCCGTCGAGAGTCGGCTCAGGGCCGCCGCGATCTCGACGCGATCGTCGCCGACGACGACGCACTCGCCCACCTCCATACCCAAGTCCGTCACGCGCTCGCAGAGCCAGGTACAGTTGGTGTTGTGGATCTCGCCTCGCAATAGTTCCGTGCCGATCGACAGGATGGCCGCGCTCATGGCCGGTCTATAGCGCCCATGGGCCGTTGATGACAGCGCTCCGACTCGATGTTCTCCAAAGCTCCCGCGGCCGCCGCGGAGTTCGGCTGTCATGCGCAGGTGTCAGCTGCGAAGCCCTACGAGGTACGCCATACGGTTACATCTGGAAGCCCCGCCTCGCACACCGGGTTCTGCGCTAGAACGGCCGCCGATGCGGCGCACCGTGCTAGGGTTGCGCCAGACTCCAACGCAGACGTGTTCTGTGACCATGCTTATTCGACAAGGGAGGATCTCGTGGGCTCGACTTCTAGGGACGTTGTTCGGAAGCTCTTTGTTGGCTTCGCGCTGTTGATGGTCAGTCAAGGCTGTGGGGACGACGACCGCGCGGACTTCATCGGGGAGACAGGCGAGTTCGAAGACACGGACGGCGATGGGGGCACGACGGGACGCCGCATCTTGGCGGAGTCGACAGACGAGGCCTCTGCTGACACGGACACCGGCGGGTTGTTCGGCAACGCGGACTCGGACGGCGGAGCCGACGCGTCGAACGAGCCAGGAGCTCCCGTGGTCGAGATGATCGCCCCGGTGGATGAAAGCGATCCCGTCGACGTTTACCAAGAGAATCTCGACGTGCAGTGCTTGATCCTCGACCCTGAGGGAGGCGGCTCCGAACTCGACACTTCCACGGTCCTGTTCCAACTCCTCGATGCCGACGGCGAAGAGCTGGCTAGCGCGGTGGGTGAACGAGGCGACGATCCCGACATCTTCGAAGTCACCTTTCCCGTGCAGAACGTCGACCCCGGTCGCGTCCGGGTGCGCTGCTCCGCGACTGACGATTCGTCCGAGCCGAACGAGGCGTCGGCTCAGGCCGACACCTTCGTCGACCACGGACCCAACGTGAGCATCGTGAGCCCCGAGGAAGGCGCGGCCGAGTCTGCTCTCGGTGACGTCGTGTTCGAATACGAGATCACGCCGGACAAGCTGAAGTCTGGCGACGATGAAGCAGACGTCGACGAGGTGACGCTGTCCATCCTGGGCCTCGATTTTCCGATGTCCGAAGTCGACGACGATCCTGGCGTCTATCGCACCGCCATCGACTTCACCGACAGCACACTGTTCGACGATGTGCCGACAGGCGTGTTACAGATAAACGTCTCGGCTTCGAACCTGCGCGGCATCGTCAAATCCACGCGCTACGAGTTCGTGCTCGACGGTGAAGGTCCGGAAGTACGGATCAAGAGCCCTGCGAACACGTCCATCGTCGGGGGCACGGTCGTGCTCGAGCTCGAGGTCACTGACGCCAGCGGCACCGTCGACTGGGATTCACTGCGCGTGCAGCTCAACGATGTGACCTTTCCCTACGACATCGACGGGCCCTGGGCGTTGAGCGGGGACACGATTCGCTTCACGTTCGAGTCGAGGTCCATCACCGGCTCGGTGGTGCAGTTGAATCTCAACGTGCTCGTTCGCGACGAGGCTGGGAACGAATCCACCGGCGCTTCCGCCCTCTACTACCGTGATGAGCAACCGCCCATCGTGTCGATGGACCCGCCGAACTTCCGGCAAATCCGCGATGGGAACCCCAACCTGTGCTCCATTCCCTTCGATCCCATCGGGGACGACGCCGTTGCGAATGGCGACCGCGTCATCGACATCGAGACCTACCGCGCTCTCGTGTGGGAACAAACCAACGACGCCGGGGGTGACACCCTCTACTTCGCCGGAGCGGACACCCAGTCCGTCGACCTCTTCGCCCGCCGGGCAGGAGAGCCGTTGGTCGTGGACACCACGGGTGACGACGTCTGTGACGACATCGCCGAAGGGGACGACATTCGCTTCCAACAACTGACCGCACTCGAGCCCACGACCGTCGACCCACCCTACATGGCCGACTACATGGAGAACGTATCGCCTCTAGTCAGTCTGATCGGCTGCGATCCAGGTACTGCAGAGGAACTGCCAGACACCCTGTGCGACAACACTTCGGACATGTACACCGTGCCGTACAGAGGAGACGACCTCCGTGACGAGGCAATCGTGTACGCGGTCAGCCCGGACCGTGATTCGAGTGACCCCGACTGCACGGGCCGTCAATGGGAGCTCCGCAGCGCGGGCCTCACCGGATACCAGGGTTGGGTCTGTCTTGCAGTGCGCGCCTACGACAAGGTGGGCAACCGCGGCGTCTCTCCGCCGATTGCCGTCTGTCTCGACAACGACCAGGTCGACGGTGCTCCGGATTGTTGGCTGTCTGACGAAGCTCCGCCAGACTGCACCGACGGCTGCGATCGTCCGGCGGAGCTAGGAGCCGGCGGGGTGGTTTACTGGGACGAGTGATCTGCCGCTACGAAGGCGCAACGAAAGCCGACATCATCCCGGGGCTCGTCCAGCTCGATGGCTCCGAGCCCTTTCAACTCATTCGCCAAGGTCGATCGGAAGGAGCCTCCGCGGGCACTGACCCGTCGCTCACCTGACGGACTCACGTTCAGCGTCCATTCCGCGACGTTGCCCGCGAGGTCGAGCAAACCTCGAGCTGTGGCGCCGTCCGGGCGCGAGCCGGGAACGTCTGGCACGGTTCCCCCGCGGCCACACGGACCGTCCACCAGTCCAAAGGCTGCTCGTCGACACACCAAGCCGAACGCTCCCCACGGGTAGCGGCGGTTTTCGGCAGACACCGCCGCGGCCAGCCATTGCTCGGCGGTCGGCAGCTGGCCACCACGGAATCGGCAGTAGACTTCGGCTTCTGCGGCGCTCACGCCCACGACCGGTAGCTCCGCCTCAACCTCGCCCAGTGATCGGCAGAGCTGGGCGGCGACACACTCGCCCCACTCCTGGTTGCTCACTTCCGTGCGCTCGATCGCAAAGCGCTCGACACGCGCGGTACGGGAGCGCAGGTGTCCTTCGAGGTCCCAGTCGCTGACTTCGATCGACAGCTCGGTGGGCTCGATCACCACGCGGCCAGTTTTCGCAGTGCAGCGGCCGTCGAGCAGCAGCTGGCTAGCGGCGCAGGTCGTCGCGCGCCCAACGCAGTGGCCATCACGCAGCTGCTGCTCGCCACCGCAGCACCGAGCTCCTCGTGCGACGAGACCCGGCGGGCAACGCGCTGGCGCCCCTCGCTCACTCCGACTCGCGATGATCAGTGCCACTGCGGCTGCCGCCAGCACTGGGAGCAGGACCCCAATCGCCAATCGCACGTTCATCTCGAGGACGTACCCAGCTCGAGAAGCGATGAATCGAGGTTCTCGAGCGCTGGCTGCACTCGCTTGCCACCCAGGGGTAACTCGAAGCTGGCGAGCACGCCCGTCAAGCCCACTCCCTTTTCGCGCTCGAAGTCGACCCGCTGACTGATTGGCTGCCGTTCCACGGGTTCGCCACGACATGTTTGCGCAGCCGCTCTTGCGAATGCTGCCGGGTACGGCGCCAACGGCGCCCTCCTCGACTCGGGCGCAGTATCGCCAGCTCTTGCCAACGCCCGGGCTCGGGTGGTCGCCGTCGCGATCCCGCCATCCACCACTGTACGCGCGAACCGACGCATCGCGTGGGAGTCTGCAACGAGGGGCCGCCGTTCCGCTACCTCGCTGGCAAAACTCCCGTGCGACGAGGGTGTACGCCGCCCGAGAAGTCTCGATCCGTCCGGCGGGTTCGCTCAGAAACTGCGTCCCAAATGAGTCTCCTTCCGCTAAGTTCCAGGTTTCTCATGGCTGAGATCACCGAGGAATCGAGCCCGCCTTCGAGCGTTCCGGTGGCTGTCGACCGGACGCCGCTCAACGTCGCGTTGGGCCTGATCCGCACCGCTCGCCCCCACCAACTCGTCAAGAACGTGTTCGTGCTGGCGCCCGTCGTCTTTGCCAAAGAGATTTTCGTGACGGAGCTTCTGCTGCGCGCGGGTGGCGCTTTTGCGGTCTTCTCGCTCGTCACTGGGGCCGTTTACACGATGAACGACCTCGTGGACGCCGACGCGGACCGAGAGCACCCAGTCAAACGCTTTCGCCCGATCGCGTCGGGCTTGGTTCCCAAGTCAGTCGCACGAGCGTGGCTGGCGTTGTTGATCTTGCTGGGTTTCGGGGGTGCGGCGTTTGGTTCGGCGGCGTTCCTGGCGACGGTGGTGGCTTACTTCGTCATCAACATCGCCTATTCGTTCCGGCTCAAGAAGGTCCCCTACCTCGATGTCGGCATCATCGCCCTGGGATTCGTGCTGCGTATCTTGGCAGGCGGCTTCGGTACGCAGATCGAGGTATCGAAGTATTTGTTTGCCTGCACCGCGCTGCTGGCGCTCTTTCTGGGCTTCGGGAAGCGACGTCACGAGTTGGCGGCAGCAGAAATCAGCAAGAAGAAGAAGCAACGCGCGGTTCTCGAGCTGTACTCGAAGCGCGGCTTGGACCTGGCTCTGGCGCTCACGGCGGTCTCTACGGTAGCGACCTATCTCGCCTACACCCTTGACGCCCACACACGAACGTACTTTCAGTCGGACAGCTTGTGGAGCACGACCGCCTTCGTCGTGGCCGGCGTTTCACGCTTTCTGTACTTGGTTCGGAGTCGACCGGATGCTGAGAGCCCGACGCAAGAAATGCTGCGGGATGGACCCTTCGTGGGCATCATGATGGGGTGGACGATCGTGATGGTGTGGATCGTCTACAATCTTCACCCAGGCCAATGACCGACGCGCAGAGCACTCTCGAGAAGACGGCCAGCGGCCCTTGGACAGACCTCGGGCTCACGCTCCCCATTTTCATCGCCTATCACTTGGGCGTCATCTTCCTTCCTGTTCGCAATGCTGCCGATTGGGTCACGTTGGAGTTGATCGGGCTCGCCGATCACGACCTGAGGCTGTACGGCGCGCTCACGCTCGGGATTGCGGCTGTCTACATCGGCATCTTGGTGATGGCAGGGCGCGGAAAGGCGCTGCACTGGAACCGCTTCTTGTGGCTGACGGTGGAGGCCGTCGGCTACGCCGTCGCGATGCGTTTCGCGGCGAGCTACGTCGTCGGCAAGATGCTCTTGGGACCCCCGATGGAAGTCGGCGCCTTCGCCGGCTTCATCATGTCCATGGGAGCCGGCTTCTACGAAGAGATCGCCTTTCGTGTGGGTCTCTTTGCATTGGGTTTCAAGGCGCTCTGTGTGCTGTTCCCGATGACCCCGTGGCAACGCTGGCTGGCGATGGTCGTGTGGGCCGCCGTCTCTGCGATGGTCTTCAGCCTGTGGCACTACGTGGGGCCACTGGCAGATCCACTGGACGCCAAGTCGTTCGTCTTTCGCTGGACGTGTGGCCTCATCTTCACGGCGATCTACGCCTTTCGTGGCTTTGCTCCAGCCGTCTGGACCCACGCCCTGTACGACATTTGGGTGCTGGTGTTCTGACGTCAGGAGCGTCGAGCGTGCACGAAGTACTCGACGTTGCCCTTCGGGCCAGGGACTGCCGAATCAACACCGCCTTCGATCTCGAACCCTGCCGCGGCCAATACCTCCGTGGCGCGAGTTATGGCTCGTTGTCGGAGCTCCTGATCCTTGACGACCCCTTTCGTGCGTCGGGCTTGTTCGGCGCCAATTTCGAACTGGGGTTTGATCATCGCGACCAGGGTGCCGCCCGCCGGCAACACACGAGCGAATGCGGGTGCCAGCTGTTCCATACCGATGAACGAGGCGTCGACGACCAACCAATCGATGGGCTCAGCAAACTGCTCCGCCGTCAGATGACGGGCGTTCGTCTTGTCCATCACGACCACTCGCGGATCGGTTTGCAGCTTGTGCGCGAGTAGGCCTTGCCCGACGTCCACGGCATACACCTTCCGCGCACCCCGCTGCAGCAGACAGTCGGTAAAACCGCCCGTCGAGGCACCGACGTCGACGCAGACCGCCTGCTCGGGGTCGAGGTTCAGGGCGCTGAGGGCTGCGGCCAACTTGTTTCCTCCCCGGGAAACGAACGCATCCTGCCGCTTGATGCGGATCTCCGCGTCGATGGGCACGGTCGTACCCGGCTTGTCCACCCGCTGCTCGGCAACGACGACTTCTCCGGCGAGGACCAGAGCCCGGGCTTTGCTTCGAGTCTCGCACAAGCCGCGATCGACGAGCAGTTGGTCGAGGCGTTGGCGTTTTGATTTGGCGTTCTTCACTCTGGATTCGTCTTGGGGTACTCGTGGTGCGCAGTCTGCGACAAGGCGGCGGCGCTGGGCAATGATGGATGGCGCAGGTACGTCGAGCCGCAATTCATGTGCTGGCGGCCAGTGGCGCCGCCACCGGGTTGCCACCACCAGACACGTCCCGAAGTCCAGCCCAACACCTCGGCCCAGCGCCTTCTGAAGCCGGAGCTCGGCTCACTCGAGCTGGTTTGGGGCTGGCACGAAGACTGCTCGTGTAGTGGCCGTGGGAATCGTCGAACCCTCGGTGCTGGCCGCACTGGCCCTGCTCTGTGGTCCACTTCTGGTGGTGGCCCCGCTACCAGCGCTGGCTGCGGTTGGCATTGGGCTGCTGCTCCATGTCCGCTGGCTCTCGGTGCGGACTTTGCTGATCACGATGGTGTTGTTTGCTGCTTCGGCCGTCCGCGGGCAACAGCGCATCGAAAGATATCGGGTGGCTCACACCGAGTTGCGTCAACGACTCTCTGCCCCCGAGCGTTGCTTCATCCGTGCGCAGGTGATCAGCTCGCCAACCGTTCGTTCGGGCAACGTGTCGTTCATCGCTGAAGTCGAGCACGGCACTTGTGAACGCGACTCCCTATCCCAAGGCATGCGCGTTCGCCTATACGGCGGGCCGCGCGTGCTTGGTCGGGGTGATCGGGTGGAGGCCATCGTGCAGATCGGTATCCTTCGCCTGTTCCGCAACTTCGACTTGCCGGACCCGTACCCACGGCGAGCACGGCAGGGCGTGCTCGCCAGCGGTTCGGTCCTGAGTCTCGACCGAGTCGAACGCGACCGCGGGCTGCAGCGGTGGATCGACGCGGCCCGAGCTCACACGCGGGAGCGCATCGAAGCGACGTTTTCGCCACTAGTGACCGGCATGGCCAAAGCTCTCGTGTTGGGAGAGAATGATCTGACGGAGACGGAAGACAGCGCGTTCAAGAGCAGTGGGCTGGCGCACCTGCTCGCGGTTAGCGGCACGCACCTGGTATTCGCTGTCTTGTCGTTGGTGCTGGGGTTGCGCTTCGTGTTGCTTCGTCTGACCCCGCTGTCCGAACGGATTGACGTCGGTCGTCTCGCCGCAGCGGTCGGCATCGTGCTCGCGTTGGTGTACGCGGATTTTGCCGGTGGTAGCGGGTCGGCATGGCGCGCCGCGTGGATGCTCGCCGCGGGTTTGGGCATGCGCGTGTTGGCGCGGGAGGTCGGCGTACGACTTGCGGTCGTGGCGTCGATCACCGTGGGCTGGCTGAGTGATCCCCTCGTCGTGCTCGATCTGTCGTTCATGTTGTCACTGGCGGCCACTTACGGGCTGCTCACACTCGGGCGACACTGGGAGCAAGCGACGCGCCCGTGGCCTCGGCTGCTGCGCTTCTGTGCGCTGGGGTTCGGAGCCACGGTCGCGTCGATGCTGCCGTGCGCTCCACTTCTGGCGATGCTCAGCGACAACTTGACGCTGCTCGGCATCGTCGCGAACGTATTCGCCGCACCCTTCGGTGAGACGATCGCCCTGCCGCTGTGCCTGGCACACACTTTGCTCGCCCCCTTTCCCCTGCTCGAGCAGGGCGTTGCGTGGGTTGCGTCGGGAGCACTACTGGTCGTCCGCCGCTTGGCGTTGTCCACAGCGGCGACCAGCGATTTCGGCATTGCCCTGCCCGCACCGAGCGCGTGGCAATGGGCGTTGCTCTTGCTGTCGCTGGTCGCCGTTCGCACCGTGAAACACTGTCCGTCTATGCCGCCAGGGGCCAGGGCCGCGAACATCGTGGTCTTGGGCGTGGCCATTCTTTCCCAAGCTGCGCTGGAGTGGGCAGTGCGTTACTCCGCGCGCGTTCCAGGTTACCTGCGCGTGACCGCACTGGACGTGGGGCAGGGTGACGCGCTGCTCGTCGACCTTCCGGACGGCAGTCTGATGCTCGTCGACGGTGGGGGATTCGTCGGCTCGCCGGTAGATCCAGGCGTGCGCGTGCTGCTCCCCGTGTTGCGGGCTCGCCGGCGAACTCGGATCGACGTGGTTGTCCTCTCCCACCCTCATCCCGACCATTTCGGCGGGCTCATCGCCGTGCTTTCCGAGGTGGAGGTCGGTCAACTCTGGGACACGGGGCAAGGTCGAGCCGAAGGGGCCGGGAGCGAATACGACAATCTGCTGCGTCTCGCGCGTGAACGTGACATTTCTGTGACGTCGCCCGCGGCGCTGTGCGGCAATTTTCAGCTTGGGGGTGCAAAATTCGAAGTGCTGGCGCCGTGTCCTGCCTTCATTCCGGGTCGAGACGCGAACGACAATTCGTTCGTGTTCAGGGTGAACCACGCCGGCCGCAGCGTGCTGTTTACCGGGGATGCTGAGCGTTTGGAGGAGGAGCGTCTGACACGAAGTCGGCCGGAACTTTTGCGCGCCGACCTGCTGAAAGTTGGCCACCATGGTTCCCGTACTTCCAGCAACACGCCCTTCCTGCAGGCGGTGGGTGCGAAGCTCGCGATCATTTCTTGCGGCATGCGTAATCGCTTCGGACACCCTCACTCTGTGGCCGTCTCGCGGCTGCGCGACGCAGGGGCGCTAACGTTGCGCATCGACCACTTGGGCGCGGTGAGCTGGACGACTGATGGCGGCGAGCCGTCAGTACGTGTCACGAGCGTTTCGTCCCCCTGATGACCGGTTCCTCTGGCGCACGCACCTCCTCAACTCTGCTACTGTTCGAGGGTGACGTACCGGAATGACGTTGAAGTGCTCATCGAGCGGCAGGAGATAGCCCGCCGGGTGCAACAGTTGGGCGAACAGATAACCGCAGACTATCGAGGCGAACCACTCGTTTTGCTTTCCGTCCTCAAAGGGAGCTTTGTGTTCACAGCGGATTTGGTGCGGGCTATCGACTTACCTTTGCGCGTGGAGTTCCTCGGGGTTCGCAGTTATGGAGACAGCACCAAGTCGTCTGGCGTCGTGCAGATTACCCAAGACCTGGGGCGACCCATCGATGGTGAGCACGTGCTCATCGTCGAAGACATCGTGGATACGGGACTGACGTCTTCGTTCCTCATCCAGCATCTCCAAGCGCGAAAACCTGCGAGCGTGCGGCTTTGCTCGCTGCTGCACAAGCCCTCCCGCGCGGAGCAGAACGTTCCCATAGATTACCTAGGTTTCACGATTGAGGACGTTTTTGCTGTAGGTTACGGGCTGGATTCCGCCCAGCGCTACAGAAACCTCCCAGACTTGTGCGTGCTCAGGGAGGGCTGAGGGCGATCGACGCGGGTCGTTTACTCGTCAGGCGAACCTACCGGAACTGATCAAGCGAAATCTTCCTCGTGCCGCTGGCAGTGAAGGCGTTCAGTCGGGCCACCACTTCACTTCTGCAAGGTGTTCAGCCAAGCCACCCGCTTCGTCGGGTGTTCGCACCACACCTGCACCTCCCGGAGGTACGATCCGATCGTGTAACTGTTTCGGATTGTTCGGCCGCCGCGTACAGCCACGACGAGAAAACGTCGCGTCCCCATCAGATTGTTGGCATTAGCCGGTTGTCTTCAAGGACATCTGGCTATAAAGCCATCACCATGATCGGAACACTCATCAAAGAGGCTCGAGAGAAGGCGGGCCTCACGCAGTTGGAGCTTTGTGAACGGCTTGGCACTCACGACCGTCGCGTCAGTGCCTGGGAGCGCGGTGCGGACGGCGTTTCTTTGGACAAGACGCAGATGCTCTCTGACGTGCTCAAGGTTCCGCACGCGAAACTCATCTCTGGCGTTTTGCAGCACTGGCTGGACACCGCAGAGATCGACTACAAGGTCGCCGTAACCCCGAAGAAGGTCGGAGCCGTGAACGCCGGTGCAGAGCTGAAGAAGCTCCGCCTCAAGGCAGGAATGGCGCTGCGCGCTTTGGCGCGCGCTTTGGAGGTCTCTCCACCTCGTGTCGTCGACCTCGAGCGTGGTCACAAGCTGATCAAGCCGGAGACGGCTTGGTGGTACGCTGACGCCCTCGGCATCGACCACAAGGAGCCCGTCCGCCTGGCTCTGCAAGACGCGGTCAATCGCGAGTGCGGAAAGCGCTTCCGCGTCGCTCTTAGGTAAGCGCGCCTCGCGTCGACTGAAACTGGCGCGACGTCGCGAACGCGGCGTGCGCGAGTGTGTTGACTTGCAGCGCGACGGTCATAGCAGGGGCCATCCGAATTGGCGGATGGCCTCACTGCGTTCGGCCGTGGTGACGCGTGGCTGTGACGACCGTACGCCGCAGCTACGTAGGAGTTACTTCGAGCGCTTGCGTAACCGTTCCAATCGGTCTCGGATGTGCTGCTCCAGACCCTCGCTGCTGGGCATATAGAAGCGTTGGTCGTCGATACCTTCGGGAAGATAACTCTCTCCCGGGACGACGTGCCCTTCGAAGTCGTGAGCGTACTTGTAGCCTGCTCCATAGCCTTCGTCCTTCATCAGCTTCGTCGGAGCGTTGCGTAGTTTCTTGGGCACGGGTAACGCACCGCGGCGCGCGATGGCCTCCTTGGCCTTGCCGATGGCCAGCTTCACCGAGTTCGACTTGGGGCAGGCCGCCAGGTAGAGGCAAGCGTGGGCGAGAGGGTAGAGCCCCTCCGGCATCCCGAGTCTCCGAAAGGCCGCGTCACAGTTGACGGCCACTTGAAGCGCACGTGGGTCGGCGTTGCCGACGTCCTCACTGGCGAAGATGAGCATCCGGCGGGAGACGAACAGTGGGTCCTCACCGGCATCCAGCATGCGCATCATCCAGTAGATCGATGCGTCCGGATCGCTACCGCGCATCGACTTGATGAACGCACTGACGACGTTGTAGTGCTCCTCGCCGCTCTTGTCGTAGAGCAGCGTCGGCTGATCCGCGAACTCGGCGAGCGTCTCGACGCTGATGCGCTTGCTCGTTTCGTGCTGGTCGGCAAAGTCCACCAGTGCTTCCAACTGGCCCAAAGCGCGGCGGGCGTCACCACCCGCGCCCTGCGCGATTGCAGCCAGTGCTGCGGGATCGATCACCACGCTTCGGTTGCCTAGACCGCGCTCACGATCGCTCAGCGCGCGTGCCAGGAGCGCTTGCAAGTCATCCGGGGTGAGTGCCTCGAGACGGAAAACCTTGGCACGCGACAAGAGCGCCCCATTGACGTTGAACGACGGGTTTTCCGTCGTGGCACCGATCAGCGTGATGGTCCCGTTCTCCACGTGGGGGAGAAAGGCGTCCTGTTGCGCTCGGTTGAAGCGATGGATCTCGTCGACGAACAAGATGGTGCGCTTGCCCTGGAGTGCCTTGCGTTCGGCGGCGGCAGCCACGATCTTGCGCAGCTCGGCGACGCCACCGAGCACGGCGTTGAAGGGGACGAACTCGGCTTTCGTGCTGCGGCTGATCACGTGCGCTAGGGTCGTCTTGCCGCAGCCCGGATCACCCCACAGGATCATCGACGGGATACGATCCTGCTCGATGGCGCGGGCCAGTGGCGCTCCTGGCGTCAACAGGTGCTGTTGACCGACCACTTCGGACAGAGTCAGGGGGCGCATTCTGTCGGCCAGTGGTCGCTGGGCACCGCCGAGTTGGCCTCGGTCCGCGGCGTAGGAAAGCAGACTAGCCTCCCCGATGTCTGACTGACCGCTACGTTTGCTGGCCATGCCTCACCCTGCTGCCGCTTCCGGGTTCGTCCTAGCTCCGAAGATGCCGGTGCCGACCCGTACTTCGGTAGCCCCCTCTTCGATGGCGACTTCGAAGTCAGCGCTCATCCCCATGCTCAAACGTGAAAGCGGTGGGCTCTGCTCCGCAGCGAGATCCCGAAGTTGTCGGAACCTGGAACGCAGCGCATCGCCGGTCTCCGCCGCCGGGGGGATAGCCATCAAGCCCACGAGTCGCAGGCTCGGGGCTTCTGTCAGCACCTCGACCAGAGCGGGGAGTTGCCCAGGGGTGGCGCCGGCCTTCTGGGGCTCCTCCGCGAGGTTCACTTCGACGAAGGCCTCGATTTGGCGCCCCACCGCATGAGCTCGACGCGACAACTCGTGGACGAGTTTGGCGCTGTCCATCGTGTGTACGGCGTGGACGATCGGTGCCACCTGACGCGCTTTCTTGCTTTGCAGGTGGCCGATGAGGTGCCAGCGAATGTCGTGCAAATCCTCGAGCTGCTCTCGCTTGCTCGATAGTTCTTGCACGTAGTTCTCCCCGAAGTCGCGGACGCCCAACTCGTAGGCAGCACGAATCGCGCTGGCCGGCTTACGCTTGGAGACGGCGATCAGACGCACGGTTTCCGGAGCTCTTCCCGCGCGCTGAGCCGCGGCCACGATGCGCGAGCGCACGTCTCTCAGCCGGTCCGGCAACTCGGTCATGTCCAGCTCCGGCGCCATCGCGCAAGCTCACTGCTTGATCAACTGGTCGATCTTGATGCCGAGTTGACCGTCCACGTTGACCAGTGAACCACGACCCACTTCGGCGCCAGCTGAGCGCAGAATGGCAGTTCCGCCCACGGGGATCTTGGTGGTGATGACGTCGCCCGGTTTGAAACGGAGCCATTCCGATGCGGCCAGCGTGATGCTGCCGAGTTCCACGCGGACCTCGACCGGCGCGTCGAGTAGCACATCTTCCAACGTCGGCTCGGTTTGTCCGTCGCCTGCTTCCGTCATCCCCGAGTCATAGTGCACAACCGTCGGCCCCCGCAACACCAGGCCCTGTTCGGTCATCTGTGCGAACAGGCCACGCTCACTGGTGCCCGCCAACAGCTCCACTCCACCGGCGAGAGCATCCTCCAGACGAGTTCCCGGTCCGAACATGAACCCGTCACCGACTGCCAAACTCGATAGCTCAGCTGGCGTGGACACGACGCGGGCGACGACGATGGGCAGCGAGATGGGCAGCGGCACGGTCTTGTCTACCGGAGGCGTCACCTCCGCCCGATCGAGCTTCAAGCCAACGCGGCCTCGATAGCTAGCTCCTTCGACGCGCACCCAGAAGTCGGTTTGCCACATGCTGCCTGACAACGGGCTCGGGGAAACCTGCGGCGGCTCTCCGGTGGACGCCAAGCGGGCCAATTGCTGGGTGACGGCGAAGAAGGCGCCCTTCAAGCTTTCGGGCAGGGCTGACCCCACATCCAGCCGCAAGGGTTTGCCCACCACCCGGCTGACCACCGCAGCGACCAGCGATGGCTCGAGACTGAACTGCGCGAGCCATCCGCTGCCCTGCAGCTGAACATCTGCCCCGAGGGACTCCAGCGGCCCGGCAACGGCACGATTGCCCTCGGTGCCGAACGCCTCGATCTCGAAACCGAGTAGCTCGCTGGAGCGAGCCCAGAACCGCGCGTAATCGAAGCGATTGCTCCAGAATCTCCGGGCGGCGTTTTGCAGGCGCACGGAAGCGTTGGAGTACCTGGGCAAAAGCTGCCAAGGATAGGGCTGTGTGTGCGGCTGCACTGCGCCCTGGATAGCGGAAAGCCTGCGCCAATCCAAGTCGACGTGATAGCCTCGTCGGGTGCGGATGCTGAAACGGACGGTGCAACGACGGTCGGATTGGGGTTTGGCCTTGGTGGCAGGCATGTGGGCGTGGGGCTTCGTTTCCCCCGCCGCGGCCGAAGTGCCTGCCGCAGCGCCGGCCGGCGAGGCTGCCCAGGGTGCGGCCTCGAAGGGCGGTAACCCGAAAGCGGACCCATTCCTACTCCAGCTCAGAGAAGGCGACAGCGCATTCTTGGCCCGCGACTACGAGTCTGCTGCCAAGCACTACGCGGCTGCCATCACCGAACGGCCTCGTGAGGCGGTGGCCCACTTCCGACTAGGCGAAACCCTGCGTGCTCAGGGCAAGTTCGACGAAGCGTTGGAAGCGCTCGGCAATGCAGCGCGATTTGCCAAGCGGCTCGAGCTCAAAGCTCGCGCGGTCTTCGTGATGGCCGACACCTACGAGCGAGCGACTCGCTTGCCGCGGGCAAACGACGAGTGGGGCGTATACCTGACGATCGCCGAAGAGCATGCGTCCAAGGTCGGCTCCAACCCCAACGTCAGCGCCGATGACCCCATTCACCCGGAGACCGCCAAGGAACGGATGAAGCAAATCAAGGCGGCCATCGAGCGCTACGAGGCCTATGCGGCCGTCAAAGAGCGCATCGAGAAGCGCGAGCGGGAGCTCGACGAAAAGGCAAAAGGCCCGGCGAAGAAGAAGTAGCGGGGTCGAGCAGCGCCCTGCACGCCACAGCGCTTGCACGTCGCAGAGCGCTTGCACACCGCGCTCGAGCCAACCGTGCTGACGCAGCACGGTTGGCTGCTCCTCACAGCTCGATCTGCACGCTTCGCGTCAGGGCTGCGTCGGCCTTGCGCGTGAAGTCCGCGAAACGAGGATAGTCGTCCGGCGAGATCCTGCCGGCTGACACTTGGACCTCGCGTGCCAACACGAGCACCCCATTCTCCACTCGGTCGTTGATTGCCACCGAATGGCCATCGAATTCGAGCTTGGCGGGATCGGGCAGTGCCACCTTGGCGCCGCTCGGCAACTTGATTCGGATGTCGATGCTCCAGTTACGGTCGTTCGACAACAGGACCGCAGTTTGCCGCGTGGGCAGGGTCGAATACTGGGTCAGTTCCGGCGTGTAAGGAGGGGTGAAGCGCAACGTGCGACCTTGGAGCAGCGCGAACCGGGCCATTTGCGCCTCCATTCGCAGCGTCAGGGGTAAGTCGAGCTGTTCGAGATTCTCGAACTCGTGCTTCACGAGTCGGGCGCCGCGAAAGTTGGCACCCAGTATCTTGCCCTCGATCGCGTCCTTCGTCTGGCGTTCACCCAGCTCCGACAGTACCTCACGCACCCCCGCACCGAACTTACCGCCGAAGCCCTGCTGCAGTTGCATGTCCGCGCTGCCATCTTTGGCGAGCTCGATCTCGCCGCGGAACTCCACGCGGTCTAGCTCACCTGTATTCGGGATCTCGACTGGTCCCCGCTTGCCGTCGCTCAGCAGGTAGGCGGGCATGCCGCGGACTTCGACGGGCACGTAGCCGAAGGGCGAGTACTTGTCGCTCAACGTGACCCAAGCGTAGGGACCGCCGCCGACTCGCAATACCGTACTCTGGTAGAGCTGGGCTTCACTTGCCGGACCTTTGGGAGGCGCTGCCAGACTGTTCTTCGCCAGCGCCCACACGACGGGGATGTTCAACGCGCGGCACAGGGCGGAAAAACCGTACCAACGATTGCCGCGCTTGCCGATGATCACTCGTCGTCCGTCGCTCTCCTCTCCGTCCTGAACGTTGTCGAGGACCCAGCGATACAGAGCGCGGGCCTTGTCGAGCTCCCTTGCCTGGGCAACATCGGCTACGATCTTGCGTGCAACGCGGACGATGCGCGGGTCGACGGGGGTCGTGTCGGCGACGCGGTCGGCGAGTGAGGCGAGCCGCCGCTCCAACGTGATCCCCCAGCTCAAGGACACGCTCGGTAGGTACTCTCTGGCCGGCACGCTGTGAGGCTCCTCCGGAGCTGCCGGGCTGTCGTCCACACGCCAACGGGTCACGGTGAAGGGGCCGCTCTGTTCCACGGTCGGTGCGGGAACGGTGCCGCGGATCTCGACGTCCATCTTCTTGTCTTTGGGAGCGATCACGACGAACTCGCTCCGGGCGTACGCGACGTTCTGCTCCCTGAAGAACCAACTCGGCCCATCGAACATGATGCCGTGGAGACTGCCACCAGAGCCGAAGATCTGCTCGGTCTCGATGTAGTCGCCGATTTCGAGGTGGGGAAAGGTTACCGTCGGTTTGCCAGCTACGGGCTCGGGCTCGAGGATGCGTCCGTCCTGCTTGAGCACGCGCATCTTGAGTACGAGCTCCCCGCGCACCTGGTGCTCGGCGAAGCGATTGATCGCCTCTTCGCTTTGTATGCGGATGATCTCGTGCTCCAGGATCCGGCTCGACCCATCCCCCAATACCCACACCGCCATGTAGTCCAAGACTCGCGCGGCGGTACCTTGGAGTTGCCGGCCGCTGTGTTCGTATTCCGCGACGACTCGCTGTCCGTCGAGGCGGTAAGGCTCGAGCTCCGTCACACCCTGCACCAGGTCCAGGGCACTCTTGAGCGGACCAGTCTCCGCCCCGGCTTCGATGGCCTCCACCAGTGCGTTGCTCAGGGCTTCGCGATCACCCGCCGCGAACTTGGCATCGGCGAGCTTCAGGCGCTGCTTGCCGCTCTTCGGCTTGTCTTTGACGGCTTCTTCGAGGAGCTTGACGTAGTCGACCGCTTCGCCGGCATCGCGCTTGAGCTCCTTGATCCGGCGCGGGATGTCTTTGCGCTTGGGCCGTCGTCGCTGCAGGCGTTTCAATTCGGCGATGGCGTCGTCGTATTCGCGCCTTTCCAGCGCTCGGGTGATGAAGACTTCGTTGTCTGGGTCGAGTTCACGCACGCGCTCGTACAGGGCCAACGCCTTGTCGTCGTTGCCTTCCTCTTCCAGGACACGAGCAGCGTCGAACAAGCCATCGACGTCATCGGGGAAGCGTTCTGCTCTGGCTTTAACGGTTGCTCGATACTCGGGAGTCCAACCCAGCTCACCGTAGACGCTGGCCAGGGCACCCAACAGCGCGGGTACTTGGTCATAGCGTTTCGTCAGAGACTTCAGTTCCTTGACGGCGTCGACCAAGCCCCGACTCTTCGCCACCTGGGCGACGCCGTTGAGTTCGGAGGCCCACAAGTTGGGGTCGCGCTCCAGAGCTTTGGCGTGGAGCTCACGCATCAAGTCTTCGGTCTGATTCGCCTCGTAGATCGGGTCGTTCTCGACGAAGTTCGCCGCCATCGAAAGCGCCACCCCAGTTGCGGTGTCCGTGTCCTCTACCAGTGGCTCGAGAAGGAGAGTCGCTGCTTCACTCTCGCCGTCGACATGCGCGAGGTAGGCTGCGACGTAGCGAAGCATGGTCGAGCTTGGGGCTTTGACGCCTTTGGCGTGCACGAAGCGGCGGAGTTCGTTCGCCTCGAAGCTCCCTTCGACGGCCGACAGTGGCGTCAGGCGGCGGCCTTTGGCCGGGTTGGCTCCCAGCGGTCGACCGTCGCGATGCATGAGTCGTATCGTCGTGGTGGCACCGGTGAGCTTGGCCATGATGCGGTGTCTGCCCGCGCTCAGCTGCAGGCCGACACCGGTGCGCGTCCACGATCCCCACTCTCGCAGGTCGCGATCCATGACGCGCTTCCCGTCGACCCAAATTGTCAGGGCGTTGTTGACGGTGGCGATCAGCTGCTCGCTCCGTTCGAGATCGAAGTGTGCTTCGGCGTAGAAGACGCCGTCCTGAACGGCTTCGTCGACGACCGCGTTGCAACCCTTCTGTTCGACCTCGAGCATCCGAGGGGTCTGACCGTGAAGTGGATCCTCGGGCCAACGTCGAGGCCAGGGCCCCGGTTCTTCGGCTGCGTGTGAAGCGAGTGCATCGGCAGTGGCACCGCTGCCGAACGGTCCCGCCAAACGGATCCTCGAAAGACAGCCCAGACGCTTGGAGATCTGCTTCTCGATGTCTTTCGTAGCAGCCTCCCACGCCTGGTCTGCCCACCAATCCACGAGTTCATCTCGCGCGCGCCAGCCGAGAGACTTCGGCTGTTCGATGCTGTCGGTAACCCACTTGCCCCACGTGTCCCAGAGTCCGCTCGCGTTGCTCTCCATCGCAATGCCCTGTTGCAGAGCGAACTGGGCGATCAAAGGCGCATTCGGGTCCTTCGACAATCGCGCAGCTTTGGCGGCGCTCAAGTAGTACTTCGGCGCCGACGCCAGGCGTCCGTGTACGGAATCGTCCAGGCCACGAGCGAAGTCCTCGTACATGCCGTGCTCGCCCGTGGCATCGAGCGACTTGCGAGCGCGCATCGCTTTTTCCGCATCTCCGCCGGGTTCGAGCAACTCGGCCAGCAACCAGAAGGCCTTCTGTCGGCCTCGCTCACTCGCTTCGGCGTTGCGACGCAAGTCGTCGAGGCTGGATGTCGATGGATCCTGCGCGTCCCCTTTGCCACCGCAGCCAGCGACACAGGTGCTTCCGATCAGAACGAGTAGAAATGTTACGGCGAACCTCTTCATCACCGACTTGCCTTTCCGACGACCAAACGCGGGGTCATCGCCGCATCCACTGCTTGGCAGAACGCTCGGAAGCGCTTGTAGTTGGCCGGTTCGACGCGTCGAACCTTGAGCATGATTTCACTTCGGACCTTCACGACGTTGCCCGTCTGTGTGACCTGGACGGTGTAGTCGCCGAAGCGAGTCTTGGTAGAAACGTCACTCGGTTTGGAGATGACGGTGTAGCCTGGCGGGAGCGTCAGCTCGAAGGTGTCTCGCACGGTTCCGAATACGGGTAGCGCGACGGCCAACGTGCGCTCGGACAGCGACGCATAGTTCTCGGTCAAGCGCGTGCCCACGGTGACGGGTAGACTCAGGTTCTCGCCCTCTCTGCGTCCGAAGGTCGGGGTCGAGCCAGTGACGTGCATCTCGACGGGTTGCTCGTAGTCGTCGAGCTCGACGCGGAGACCGGCTTTGCCGGATCCGAGCTGGAAACCGGGAAACTCGCGTGCCAGATCCGACGTTGCTCGTTCACGCTGGGTTGCCTCCGCGTGGTAGCGCCGTCGCCAGCTAGGTGCGGACGAACCACGGACCTCCACCTCGATGCCCAACTTCGCCGAGCCATCGGCGGCCACGGTTGCCTTGATGTGGCGATCGCGGACGTTGGTGCTCGGGTCGAGGAAGGGGAGTGTCACGAGCTTGGACTTTCCCTCGTTGACCAGAATGCCCACCGCCTGTTGATCCATCGTCGGAAGTTCCGTCGTGCCCGTATATTCGGCAGTACCGTCGAGGTAGAGGTCCAACGACGGAATGTAGGCGATGGCGTGATCGAACGGCGCCAGACTGGCGACCTCGGATTCGAACGTGCCTCGCATCTGAGTGCGCAAGACGACGATGGTCGAATCGATCCCGAGTTCCTTCAACAGGGAAACGATGACCGTGGCCTTGTCTTTGCAGTCGCCCCAACCGCGGGAGACCGTCTGCACGCAACGTCGAGGCTTGAAGCCGTAGATGCCGAATTCCAGTGCGACGTAGCGGGTGTTCTTGATCACCCAATTGTAGACTGCCTGCACTTTCTCGCGTTCGGTCTTCAGCCCTGCGGTGATTTCTCGGGCAAGCTTGCGGGTCTCTTCGTCGAGATCGAATTGGTCTTGTGCGAGCCCCCAGTACCACTTGCCGAGTTCGGCATAGCTCTCGTAGGTCGAGACGTGCACGAATCCGAGGACCTCCGTCCAAGGTGGCATAGCTGGTTCGGGGTGAACTGGCTGCAGATCCTCTGCCCAGAAGCGATAGATGCGCTGATCTCCCTTTTCGGTGATCTTCTCCTGGAGGCCCGGGACTCGCTTCTTGTCGATGTGTAGCTTGCGGGTCTTGGGAGTGATGAGCACGTACTCGGCGTGGTCGACTGGCTCGCTGTCTTGAAAGTAGTGGATGTCGCCGAAGTAGTCGTTGAACTCGTTGCGTTGCGCGACGTCATCGATTCGGTAGCGCAGCTCGACCACGTCGCCCGCATCCAAGCGCGGAAACTGCACGGCGTACGTGCGCGCCGACGTATACATGGCTATCGATGGGTCGTTGGCGGCCCCGACGCCCGTTTCGACGGCTTCGTCCACCCTGCCGTCGGCGCGGTAGACGCGCGCGCCTCGCAACTGAACGCGCTGGCTGTCGGCCTGATACGAGAAGTAGTAGTTGCGGGTGAGCGCGGCAGCGGCATCGGTCAGCGGCTGGAACACGACCTGGTGAAACTCACTACTCAAGCCGTTGTCGAAGACGGTCACGACTTTCAAGTCGAGTAGTGTGCGCTTCTTCTCGCCATTGGCCTTCGTGTTGCGGTCCTTCAGGAACTCATCCGGGTTCCAGGCGTAGGCTTCGTCCTGCTTGGGCTTCTCGGGCTCGATGTTGCGCAGGTACTCGTGCACGTCTTTGGCTTGCGGTTGGATCTCGAGTATCTGGCGCAGCAAGCGCACCTGCTCGTCGGATTGCCCGAGCTGACCGTGCAGATCCGACAGGGCCCGCAGTGTGCCGACGTCTTCGGGAGCCATGTCCAGCGCTGCGAGATAGGCCTGGACCGCACGTTCGGGTTGACTCAGTCGCCGATAAGCGCGCGCGGCAACACTGCGTACCCACAGGTTGTCGGGATGTGTCTCGAGCAGGCGTTCCAACCAGTGCTCGGCAACTGGGCGCTCCGACCGCAGCAGTGCCAGATCCAGCTTCTCCGTCATGTAGGAGTGGTCGTCGAAGCGGAACTGCGCGTATCGGCGTTCCACGGCTTCGGCTTCGCTCGAACGACCCATCGATCGAAGCTGGGAAGCGTACATGTTGAGCAACGTCACCGACTTCGGGTTTCGGTCGACTGCACTCGATAGCAGGGCAAGCGCGCTGCGCCCCAGGCCGGCTTCGTTGAACAGCTCCACACGACCGCGGATTGCGCGCAGATCGTCAGGGTCGATTTGCAGAGCTCGCGCGTAGTGCGGGAAGGCATCGCGCCAATTCAGCCCGCTGCGTTCTACCGAAGCGCGGGCCAGCACCACCTCGATGTTCGGCTGCTTCTCCTCGTCGGCGAGTTCTTCCGCTTGCTGAACCCACTGGCGGTGCTGGTTGTAGTCTTCGGCGAGTTCGCCAGCGAGCAACAGACGATCGATTGTCGGGGAAGCTTCGGCAGCGCGGCTTGCGAGGTCACGTGCCTTGTGAACAGTTGGGTCGTCACCAGCGGTGGCGATCAGAAACTTCGAGTACGCCTCCAAGTGTTGGCTCGGAGGGTTCTTGCCGTCGGTGAGTTTCTCGAATGCCGGAATCGGTCCCAGATCGTCTGCCAGGACTTCGACTTGCTCGTGGTTCTTGACGGCCTCTGCGGCATCGATGAATTCCGCCGCGAAACGCAGGTTGGGGTCCGGGTCACCGCGACGATCCCCCAGTCGTACCGACACGACAGGCGCGGAGCTAGTACCACAGGCTTTGACGGTGAGTGTGCTCTTGCCGCTCGGAAGCCGAACGACGGCGCCAAAGCGGTCCACGTCGTGACCGCGATATGCCTTGTCCGTCAAGATTGGCTTGCCGTTGATGAAGACCTTGAATGCGCCGGATGCACCTGCCCAAACGCTCGTTGGTTGACGTGCGTCCCCTTCCCGCCAAACGACGGTCGTCGCGTAGTAACAGATGTTCTGCTCTGGCCGAAACAGAGCGCCACCATCGAGCCATCCGAAGGAGAACACCGCAGGCGTGCGACGCCAGCGCACGGGACGTTCCTTGCCCGAGAACGCGCGACCCTCCACGGGGCCCTGTCCGAACTGGGCCTCCGGCCCGTGTTCGATGTTGAATCCACCCTTGCCTTCGTTGTCGAAGGGGCCGACCACCAACCAGCGATCGACGAACCCGAGCCGCTCGAGTTCCCGCTTTGCTCCCTGTGGATCGCCACGTCGTGTGCGTGCATGTGCGGCGAAGAACCCAGCGTACGCCCGTTGGGGTGCGCTCAAGCGAGTCGACTGAGATGCTGTGACCAGCTCTCGTTCGACGAGTTCGGGATCAGTGCTGCCCCATTGACTCCAAACGTCGCGAATTGCTGTGTAGCGCGCCGGACCCTTCGCTTTGTCGAGCAGCTCGACATTCTTCGCTAACTCCTGCTGGCCTGACGCCCAGGCCTGTGGAGTGGCTGCCGTCAGGGTTACCCACAACAACAGACCTGTGCAGACCAAGAGCAGTGCGTTTTTCTTCATGCCACGTCCTCGACGAGGGGTTTGGGGGTGACTTCGACCGCCACGGAACGACAAGCAAGCCGGCCGCGCGAGCTGGCCGCCGACTTAGAAGCCTCGATTCGCTTGCTGGCGCTGCGTCGCGGGGTTAGAAGGTCAGTACTTCGTGGGTAAAACCCAGCTCCAGCCAAACTTTCTTGCTCCGCTCCGGCTTGGTTTGCTCGTCGGGATTGGAAAGTGGGGGAGGTTGGCGCTAACGGTGGACGACACAACAGTTGACGACACGGCACACGACAATTCAGGCAGCATGGCAAGGCTTGGGACGAATGGGTAGCCCGCTTCGGAGGATCGCAGATGGTTAATCCCCAAATGGTGATGTACGAGGAGGAGTTCAACCAGATCCAAGCGGTTGTTGACCGCTTGGTTCGGGAGTCGAACGCCAAGGTCGTCTTCATCGTGGACAAGAACGGGCAGCTCATCTCCGCTGCTGGAGATGTGGAGAACATCGACACCACGTCCCTCGCCTCACTCACGGCAGGCAATATTGCAGCCACGGGCGGCATCGCCAAGCTACTTCGTGAGAACGAGTTCGCCACACAGTTCCACGAAGGTGAGAACGCGAACATCCACATCCAGCTGGTTGGCAACCGAGTCATCTTGGTGGTCATCTTCGACTCCAAGTCGAGCCTCGGCTTGGTTCGTTTGCGAGTGCGTAAGGCATCGGACGAACTGAATCGGATCTTCGATGCTCTGCTCAGCAAGGTGCAAGAACCCGGGCTCGATTCACCCTTTGCCGAGATCACGGACGACGATATTGACAATCTCTTCAACGATTGACGGTGCGGTGCGATGAGCTTCATCAACTACATGGCCCGTGAGATCAATTGTAAGATCGTCTACTACGGCCCGGGCCTCTGCGGAAAAACCACCAATCTCCAGTTCATCTACGAGCGCACCAACCCCGACGCCAAGGGAAAGATGATCAGCCTGGCAACGGAGACGGAGCGCACGCTCTTCTTCGACTTCCTACCGCTTTCCTTGGGCGAGATCCGCGGCTTCAAGACGCGCTTCCATCTCTACACGGTACCAGGGCAGGTGTTCTACGACGCGAGTCGCAAGCTCATCCTCAAGGGAGTCGACGGCGTCATCTTCGTAGCGGATTCACAGATCGAGCGCCTGGAAGCCAACCAGGAAAGCGTGGAGAACTTGCGCACGAACCTGCAAGAGCAGGGCTACGACCTCGACAAGGTTCCTTACGTCGTTCAGTACAACAAGCGCGACCTGCCGAACGTGGTCGAGCTCGATGAGCTACGTCGCCTCATCAACCCGACGGGCGTGCCCGATTTCGAAGCGGTAGCACGGACGGGTGAGGGCGTGTTCGATACGCTGAAGGCGGTCAGCAAGCTGGTGCTGACTGAGCTCAAGCGTGGCTCCGGCGGCTGACCAGAGCGCTAGCGACAGCCGCTGATACCGGCTCGTTCCGGCCAGCGGCGTTGCAGCTCGCAATGTCCACGGGGTCGAGGCAGATGCCTCGCTGACCTCACTTCTTCAATTGCTGGCGGCGGCGGCGATTCTTGGCCTTTTGCTGGGCCTTGGAACGGCTGCAGCGCTTGCGGTTGGAGCGACGGGGCTTGTTCGAAATGGGGAGATACATGGGCGGCGGAACCTAGCGTTGCCGGGCACGGTGCGCAACAGCTTCCGCCCCGAACCTGCGAATACCCGGACGGATTTTCAGTATCCCGCGGCGGGACCACGAGCGCTCGCGGGTCAACTCCGAAAGCGACGCTCGTGGAACCAGAGGTTGAAGGCCCACTTGCGTCCCTTCACGACCGGGCTCCCCTGATGCAACGAATGGGGATGTCGCTTGTTCGTCCCAGGGTAGCAGTTGTGAAAGATCAGCAGGCGTCCCGCTGCCGGCTCCACGTCGAGATCGAGCTTGGGGAAGCGAGTCGACCCGCCCTCCTCGACGGGGGTGAGGTAACCGAGGGTGGTGATGAGGCGTTGTCCACCTCGCTGACAGCAGCGCTGGCCGCGCTCGGTGTCGAGATCGTAGGCGTCGAAGTGGGCGCGATACTCTTGCCCTGCGTCGTAGCGGATGACTTGCAAGGATTCGGCGTTCTCGATCGGTAGGCCGATGATGTCGGCGATCCGTTCGGCAACTCGACTCGTTACCGCGTCGTGCTCGTGTTTGACCCAAGCCAGCGAATTGGTGCGCCCGCTGCTCTTGAAACCGGCTTTGTCACCGCTGACTTTCGACTCGCCCATCATCGGGCCCGCGATGCGAATGATGTGTAGCGCCTCGTCGCGCTTGATCACGCCATCGACGACGTGCACGTCCGGCAGGGTGTGGAGCTTCTCGCCGTTGGCGTAGGCCTGTCGTAGGGCTGGCAGAGCAGACATCGGCAAAACCGTAACCGCAGATCGTCCTGACGCCAAGTCGCCGGGGTGCGCGTGCTCATTGTCGAAGCCGCGAGTTTGACCGCCTCGGACTGCGCAGAGCTTCCGTACGTGCTCGCGCGGTCCAAATCCTGTCAGCATCGAGTACAGTTCGCGTTGATGTCGAACCGCGTATCGAGTCCCGTCGCCGCTGCCTGTGTCGCCCTGTCGCTGACGCTGAAGCCGGCTCTGCTGCTTCCACTCGCTCTGGCGACGGCGCCCCTGGTTGTTGGTTGCACCCCGAAGAACCCGACGGTAACGCCGCGAGTTGCGAGGGTAACCGGCGTCAGCAGTGGTGGGCTGACCCTCGCCGTCGAGCTCGACGTCTACAACCCCAATTCGTTTCCGCTCATCGCTCAGTTCGTGGAAGGGGCCGTCACGATCTCCAACGGGGCCGAACTCGGACGTGGCTCCGCGGCGCCGCAGAGCAGCATTCCAGCGAATGGTCGGGCTCTGGTCAGCGCCCAGATGACGGTGCCTTGGGCAAACCTCGGCGCTCTGGCGCCATTTGCCTTGAGCCCGAACCCGGTGCCGTACACCTTTCGGGGCGATGCCACGATCGGCGGCGACAGCTTGAACGTCAAGGTGCCGTTCGAGGTCACGGGTCAGTTGACACGCGAGCAGCTACTGCAAGCAGGTCTGCGCGGACTCTGAGCGACAGGGCACGACGCGTAACGGCTCAGCTCGTGTACCGACGCGTTGGCGGGCGTGGGTCAGTGCCCTGTCGGGCGCATTGGCGCAGTCTGTGCAACGCAGCCGCTCATGCTCGTTCAAGACCTCATGCATCCACATCCGGTCAGCATCCAAAAAGACACTCCGCTCGCGACAGCGGCGGAGCTGCTCGAGAAACTCGACGTGCGACATCTTCCGGTGCTCGACGGCACCAAGCTGGTCGGCATGCTCTCCGATCGCGACCTGGGTTCAGTACTTCAAGAAACCTATCTCGACCCTGAGACGCCCCACGGGAAGATGGCGGTGGAGCAGGTCATGAGTGCCAGCGTGGTGAGCATCGCCCCTGAAGCGAGCGCCAAGGAGGCAGCGGACGCTATCGCGGAGCACAAGGTCGGCGCTCTGCCCGTCGTGCGGGAAGGTCACTCCCTGGTTGGCATCATCAGCTACGTCGACTTGCTGAAGGCTCTGGCCGAGCTGCAGTAGATCGTCTCCACGGTGGAAAGTCTGCGCCGTCCGACTCGGACGGCGCAAGTCTTACGCACTCCGTGGTGTTGGAGCCCGCTCGTCGCGGTTGGGAGTTGGCACAGTTCACGCATCGCTGTCGGCGTATGGTCGTTTCGGAAATCATGACAACCAACCCGGTCAGCATCGACGTGGAGAGTGGCGTAGCAGAGGCGCTCGACGCGATGGCTGATCTGAACATTCGACACTTGCCCGTGAGTGAAGATGGGCGTCTCGTTGGCATGCTGAGCGATCGGGATCTGGCGTCCTTTCGCGGCACCGGAGACGCCATCGACTCGGTTACCATCGCCAACGTGATGAACGGGGACGTCGCGTCGGTGGATCCTGAGAGCGACATCAGCGAAGTGATCGAGATCATGCTCGAGGAAAAGGTCGGCGCCGTTCCGGTCGTGTCTGCCGAGTCCCTGGAGATTGTAGGCATCGTCAGCTACGTGGACGTGCTGCGCAGTCAAGCATCGCTGCTCGAGTAGCCACGCAGCGCGGGCGGCTGTGCTAGCCGGCTCGGTGGTCTTTCGCGAGAGCTTCGAAGGCATCGAGATCGGCCTCGACCAAGTCGAGGCACGAATGCCAGAATGCGGGGGTGCTGATGTCGACGCCCGCGCAGTCTTTCGTCACTTCTTCTGCGGTGCCACTTCCGGTCGAACGGAGCAGTGCCTCATAGCTCGAAAAGAAGCCGTCGGGCTTTCGTCGGTAGAGGGCGAACAACCCCAAAGCGAAGAGGAAGCCGAACGTGTAGGGGAAATTGTAGAAGCTCGTCTGCGTGATGTAGAAGTGCAGCTTCGACGCCCAGAACATCGGATCCAAGCCCTCCTCGGCGAGCGTGTCGGCGTAGTTGTCGCGTTGCGCTCGCAGCATCAGTTCCTTCAGGCGCGACACACTGACTTCGCCGCTTCGCCGTTCTTCGTAGAGCGCGACTTCGAAATCGAAGCGTGTGGGGATGTTCAACAAAAAAGTTGCCGCGTCGCTGAGGCGTCCTTCGAGCGCAAGCAAGCGCTGTTCATCGGTCGCCGTGGGGCTTTCGAGCAGATGCTGGGTGACGAGCTGTTCTGCGAACAGCGAAGCAGTCTCCGCGAGTGTCATCGGCGAGCTGCGACACCAGGGCCGCCGGTCGAAGAGCAAGTGGGCATGGAAAGCATGTCCCAGTTCGTGAGCGAGGGTTTGCGTATCGCTCGCCGAGCCGCCAAACGTCATGAACACCCGTGACTCGTCGTTCCACCGGGAAGACGAGCAGAACGCACCCGGGCGCTTGCCACGTCGGGGCGTGTGGTCGATCCAGTGGCTGTCGATGGCCCGTCGGGCAAAGTCGTGAAGTGCTGGGTAGCTGGTGAACGCCGAAACAACCTGGTCCTGACCGCGTTCCCAACTGATCCGTGTCGACCCCTGACGGGGGATTGACGCTTCCAGATCGCAGAAGCTCAAGCGCTCCATGCCCATCAGCTTCGCTTTGAGACGCAAGAATCGGCGCGCGATGCCTTGTCGTGCGCGCACCGCTCCGAGCATGGCGTCCAGAGTTGGGCGTTCGATGCATGCGTCCAACAGCGCCGGGTCGAGAAAGTGTTCGACGCCACGGCGTTCGTAGAGGGTGTGTCGGGTTCCACTGATGGCGTTGAGGCACGCGGCGACGGGTTCCTCGACGCTACACCAGGCGGCGTTGACGCCTGCGAAGGCGGCGCGCCGCACGGCTGGATCGTCATCTTGCATCAACGTTCTTGCCGTACTTGCGGGTCGTGTTTCGGCTTGCTTCCCTGGGATTGCCAGCTCGAACTTGAGGCTGCCCGAGATGCGATTGTACAGGCGCCCCCAAGCCTCGATGCCGGTCACGCCCAGTTCGGCAGCCAACTCCTCTTCTGGCTGCTCCATCTGCCAGGTGGCTCGCTGTCGCAGGCGGAGTAGTGGAAAGCGCGCTGTCTTCAACCTCGGCTCTGCCAGCACTTCGTCGAGTTCGGGCTCACTCAGCGCACGGAGTTTGGACTGCAGCTTGGCGTGCAGCTTGAGCTGTTCGGCCATCAGCCTGCCGTACTTCGCCAGCTCCGTCTGAGCGCGCTCGTCATCGGCTTGAGCGGCGGTGAGGCAGCTGAGGTAGCTGCGCAGGTGACTCAGACGGATCTGTAGGGCCTCCGCCGCTTCCACCAGCGAAGCCCATTGCTCGCCTAGGTCGGGGCCGGTGAGGGGCAAGGCCGTCGCGAGCCGGGCTACGCTTTCCGTGCGCTCTTCGAGATCCGCCCAATGTCGTCGATAGTCGTCACCCCCCAGTGACGAGAAGTAGGAGCTGAGGTCCCAGTCAGCTGCCGTCGAGTCGCTCATGCTGGAAGCATAGAGCCTCGGCGCGGATGCGCGAGCCCTGATGCTGCGGCTTCAGCGCTTCGACTTGCCGTGGTGGGTCAGGAGTTTGGAGATGAGATCTTGGGAGTAGGAACTCAGCTCTCGAAACACCACGCCCATCCCCGGAGGGTCATCTTGCACCCGCACGACCTCACCCACGCCCTCGATCGTCTCGATGTCGTCCATGATCACCGTGAAACGCAGGTCGACGCTCGTACCGATGGGCAACGGGGACTTGGTCTTGATGAAGACGCCGCTCTGGGAGATGTTGGTGACGTACTCTTCGATGAACTGATCGAAGGAGTCGAACTCCTTGTTGATCGTGACTCGTGACTCCCGTCTTCCGTTCACCGATTACCGTCCCTGCAAGTCGTACTGTTCGATGTGGTATTCCTGTCGAGGTACCAACTCGATGCGTCGCAAATAGCGTCGCTCTGCTTCCTGCACTGCCTCTTTGGCTTCGAACTTGAGGAAGTCGATGACGGCTGCGTGAGCGTGCACGCGCACAGAATAACCGGTCAAGCTCTGCCGGTCTCGGCGGATCTGGCGCAAAATCTCGTAGGCGATGGTCTCCCTGGATTGTATGTGGCCCGTACCATCGCAGTAGAAGCAGGGCTCGTGCATGATGCGACCGAGACTTTCGCGCGTGCGCTTGCGCGTCATCTCGATCAGGCCCAACTCGCTGATCCGGTTGATGGTCGTTTTCGCCTTGTCTTTCGCCAGCTTCTGCTCGAGGGCGCGCCACACTTTGTCGCGGTTCTCCGCGCGCTCCATGTCGATCAGATCGAGGATCACCAAACCGCCGATGTTGCGGAAACGCAGCTGATAGGCAATTTCGTCCACGGCTTCGAGATTCGTCTTGAGCGCCGTCTCCTCCAAGTCCTTGCTGCCCTTGCCCACGTAGCGACCGGTGTTGACGTCGATGGCCGTCAGGGCTTCGGCTTGGTCCATGATCAAGGAGCCGCCACTGGGTAGTGGAACCTTGCGCCCCAGCGCCCGCTTGATCTCATCCTCGATACCGTAGGCGTCGAAGATCGGTTCATCGCCGGTGTAGAGCCGAATGTCCTTCACCCGACCGGGCATGAACATCTCCACGAATCGCGCGAGGCGACCGTACTGATCCCGGTCGTCGATCACGATGTGATCGATCTCGTCCGTGAACAAGTCGCGGGCGGCCTTGAGCACCAGATCCAACTCTTCGTACAGGATCGTGGGTGCCTTCCTCGCTTCGCGCTTGTTCTTGGCGACTTCAGCCCAGACCTTGATCAGGTAGCCAACGTCGGCCTTGAGCTGCTTCTTGGTCAGGCCTTCGGCAACCGTGCGCACGATGAGGCCACCTGTGGCTGGCTTCAGCGCGTCGATGGTTTTACGCAGGCGCGAGCGCTCGCGGGCGTTGCCGATGCGCTTGGAGATGCCGACGTGATCGACCGTCGGCAGGTAGACCACGTAGCGACCTGCCAGCGAGACGTGTGAGGTGACGCGCGCTCCCTTGGTGCCGATTGGCTCCTTGGAAATCTGGACGACGACCTGCTGTCCCTCTTTGACGACCTCCGTGATCGGTACGGAGCGAGAAACTCGAGCTGGGGTGCGCTTGGTGCCGTTCGAGACGTCCTTTTCGCGCTTCTCGTTGCCCTCGCCACGACGCCGACGACCACCGCGCCGCCTGCGTCCGCGCCGATCCTTGGCGGAAGTCTCTTCTTCGGGCGTCTCCTCTTCGGTGCGGCTACCTTTGCCGCGGCGACGCCGACGCCTTCCACGACGCCCTTGCTTCTCTTCAGCGTCAGCGTCTTTGAGGCTTTCGCCGTCGCCGCTTCTCGCGTCGGCTACTTCCGCTTCCGCTTCCGCTTCCGCTTCCGCATCGGTGTCTGCGTCTGCGTCTGCGTCTGCGTCTGCGTCTGCTTCTGCGCCCGTATCGGCCGCGTCTGCGTCTGCTTCCGGTTCTTCTTCGGCGGTGGCTTCCGTCTCGTCCGCTTCAGCCGATTCGGACTCCGTGACCTTCTTTGGGCGCCGCGCTTGCTTCGCGGCGGTGTCTCCAGGCTGAGCGATGCGGCGTCGGCCACGGCGCCTCTTAGTCGCTTCTTCCACCGCTGCTTCAGCGCTCGCCAACTCTTCGTCGGCATCGATGGGATGCGCTTGCGCTTCAGCGCCGGCATCCACCTCGGCTTCGCCAGTCGAGGCCCCAGCTTCGGGGCCCGCTACTGCAGCTCCGGCTTCCTTTTCATCCGAGGGCTCTTCACTGGCGTCGTGTTCGTCGGCTGAATCGTCTTCGTCGGAGTCGTCTTCGTCGGAATCGTCCTCGCTGACTGCCCCATCGTCGTCGCGATCGGGAGCTGGGCCTGCATGGCTTTCGTCGCCAGGCTCTTCGTCGTCTTCGTCGAGGTCGTCGTCTTCCGGGTCACCCTCGTCGAGGTCATCTTCCGCGTCATCCTCGTCGAGGTCGTCATCTTCCGCGTCATCCTCGTCGAGGTCGTCGTCTTCCGAGTCATCCTCGTCGAGGTCGTCCGTGGAGTCCTCGCCGTCGTATTCCGAGTCGTCCTCGTAGTCTGAGGACTCGTCGCTGTCGTCGTCCGCCTCGTCCTCCGAGTCGTCCTCCTCGGAGTCGTACTCGATGTCCGCCTCGTCGTAGAGTTCCGACGCACCGCGGGCTAGCCTGGCCGCCGCCGAGGAGAGGTGCACGGCCTCCTCACCCTCGTCCTCTTCCGCGTCTTCGTCAGACTCGTCCACCAGCGAATCGCTGAGCGACGCTCGTCCGGGCTCATCTTCCGTGGGCGGAGGAAGCGTGATCGCAGTGACCTCTTCCGAAGCCGCGCTGCTTTCTGAGTCTTCAGTCTCGTCCTCGACGTCTTCGTCGAGTTCTTCGACCTCTGGCACGGGCTCTCTGGCGCGCCCCCTGGAGCGCCGACGGCGGCGCCGAGAGCGCCCGCCAGCACCTTCGCCGGTGCTTGTCTGCGCGCTGCCTTCGCCTGGCTCAGCTGCTTTGGCTGCCTCGCCGGGTTCCGCCTTGGGGGCGATCTGCTCCCGCGGATCCGCAGCCAAGTAGGCGTCGAAGTCAGCCGGTCGGATCAAGTCCTCGACGTGAAGGAATGCAGCCCGGTCTTGGCCGACATCGATGAACGCCGCCTGCATGCCGGGCAAAACCCGAGTCACCTTTCCGAGTACCACGTTGCCCACCGTGCTTCGGTGAGCGGCGCGTTCGATTTGCAGTTCGGCGATGACCCCGTCCTCGATGAGAGCGACGCGGGTCTCCTTCAGATCAACATTTATTACTATGACGTTGCGTGCCATGCGCTGGGCAGGGTCGCGGACCACACGCGAAGGTGCGGACGTCATGTGACGCCACAAAAGTCGTTTGGGAGTGGTCGCTGCCCCTGAGAGAGCTCGAAGATGCGATCTCCGAGCGGGTAGGAGAGAAAAATTTCGGACCTCTTACGAGTCCTGCGCCAGGTTCTACGCAAAGTGCGGAGCGCGCGCAATTGCGAATCAGAGGGTGTTCGCTTTTTGGTGGTGGAATGTCGGCGAACTGACGTGGACGCCGCAAGCGCTTGACGGTTTTGGGCCTGCGGCCGATGCTGACTCCCGTGCGTCGCGGTTACCTCGTGCTCGACATCGAGACCATCCTCGATCCGAACCTGCCTATCATCGAACCAGCCAATGATGGACTGCCGGCACCCCCACATCACCAGATCGTCTGCATCGGAGTTCTGTGGCTGGACGCTGACTATGCGGTGAAACGCCTCGGCATCATCGCGGAGGACAAGTCCGAGGCTGACGTTCTCGCCGATTTTGCGCGCTTCCTCGACAAGCAGCGGCCCACCCTGGTCACCTACAACGGTCGAGGATTCGACCTGCCGGTGATCGCGACGCGCTGCCTGGAGCACGGTCAGCCCCTGGTTCATTACTACCGAGAGCGCGACGTCCGCTACCGCTTCTCGCCGGATGGGCACCTCGATCTGATGGATTTCATATCAGATTTCGGCGCCGCCAAACGGGCGGGCCTGAACGTGATGGCGAAGCTATGCGGCATGCCCGGCAAGGTCGGCGTCGACGGCAAAGACGTTGGGCCCTTGATACATGCTGGGCGCGTGGATGAGGTTCGCAACTACTGCCTCTGCGATGTCGTGCAGACGGCGGGGGTCTTCTTGCGCATTCAGTTGCTGCGTGGAGAGCTCAGTCGGCAGGAATACGTCGGCGCGATGGCGGGATTGATGCGAGCGGCGCTGGCAGACGATCGCGTGTCCGCGGTGACTCATGCTTGGAATGCGCAGCGGCTCTTGCTGGGCGAAGCTCTCGATAGCGTCCCTGTCCCAAACGCCGACTGAAGCCTGTCTCATGACAACGGGCGGCGGCGGCGGTATGTAGCGCGCCGTGACAGCCCAACTCAGCGTGAACGTGAACAAGGTGGCTACCCTGCGCAATTCGCGAGGTGGCAACGTGCCCGACCTCTTGGAGGCGGTGGACACCATCATCGCCGCAGGTGCCCGAGGCATTACTGTGCACCCACGCGCGGACGAGCGGCACATCCGTGCTACCGACGTCACTGCCTTGGCGAAAAAGCTCGAGCCGCTCAGGGACAGCATCGAGTACAACATCGAGGGTGACCCGCGCCCCGACTTGATGGACGTGGTGTGCGAAGTGCGGCCCCACCAGTGCACCCTGGTCCCCGTGCGCCCGGGAGAGGTCACGAGCGAGGCCGGTTGGGACCCCGCCGCACCCAACGACGGTGTTGCCGCGACGGTGGCACGTCTCAAGCGATGCGGTGTGCGTGTCAGTATCTTCGTCGACCCCAAGCCAGAACCAATTCGGTGGGCCAAGGAGCTGGGCGCGGACCGTGTCGAGCTCTACACGGAACCCTTCGCGCGCGCGTTCTCCGCTGGCGGAGATGTCGCCGCCGCCAGCATGGCGCGTTACACGCGCGCCGCCGAGCTTGCTCACGAGCTGGGGCTGGGAGTCAACGCTGGTCACGACCTGGACCTCGACAACCTCGTCCTGTTCCGGCGGCTACCTCATCTCGACGAGGTTTCGATCGGTCACGCTTTGATCAGTCGCGCTTTGTACGTGGGGCTTTCCCAGGTCGTTCACGAGTACATCGAGGCACTCGCGGTTTGAAAGCTCAGAGGCGCTGAAACGTAGCGTCTCGACTCGCGTGCGTCATTGGGCCGTTGGAGCCGCCGGCGTCTCGGCAGCTGCTGCCTCTGGAGGGGGCGACGCTGCTTGGGTCGGGCTCTCGTTGGGTGTCGCGGCACCCGTAGGTCGTGTTGCAGCGCCTGCGGGTGGCGTCGCAGCGCTTGCAGATGGCGTCGCGGGCTCACCCGTTGCCGCTCCAGTCGCGGACGGGGCTTCCTCGGCGACCGGCTCGGGTGCTGCGGCTGTCGGCGCCGCCTCTTCCGGCTCTGGTGCGGGACAGCCGCCGTCCAACCCCGGAACGTTGGGACACGGGTCGCCTGCATCCGCAAATCCGTCCCGGTCCGTGTCCGGCGGGGAGGGGGGTGGCGTTGGTGTGCCGCCAAAAGACCAGCTCAAGCCGAACAGGAGCTCCGGATAGTTGGGTGTGTCCTCCCCATCGCGGGCGTCCGAGACCGTGTTGCGCAGGTCGATCCGTGCCTCGTTGCAGGTGGTCAGCGCTAACTTGACTCCGACACCGTAGTGCAGCGCCGCGTCAACGTCGCCGCCATTGGTGTCCGAGTCCGAACGCAGTTGCCCACCGCCGATCAACAGGAAGGGGGTCAGGTGCGTGGTCGGATACTGAAGCAGCGCGTGAGCACGCAGTGCTCCAATCACCGCTCCTTCGCCGTCGATGGTCGCCGTGGGCATGATCGAGGCTTCTCCCTCGATGGCCAAGTAGCGCAGGGGGAGGTACGAAACCCTCAGACCGAGCTCGGGCGCAACATCTTCCAAGGGCACGACCGCACGATCGGGGTCTCTCAGGTTGTGGTTCTCCGACAGCGACATCATGCCGCCGAAGAGCCCGAGTTCGTAGGGCCCGTGCGGGGCGTTCGAGCTGGCTTCGATATCGGTTTTCGTCACGCCGGCGCTGGCTTCGACCTCTTGGCCCCAAGCGTTCGGCGCCATCGTTGCGAAGGCGAGCGGGATCACGAATCGCGTTCTCATGTGCATGTCCTCCTCAAAAGAGTGCAACTCGGCAGCACCCGACGATCGCCATGGATTTCGATGAAAAGCCAGCCGATTTTCGATCTATCTGTCGACCCACTGTTCTTTACGACCGAAGTTGCTATGCCGCGGGTGCTCGTGCTCTCGATCGAGCAGCCTTCACCGCCCCCCAGCTAGGGAGAAACAACAATGTCCTACCGATTGACTTCGTTGCTTGCTGCAAGCCTGTGTTGCGTCGCTGCTCCAGCTTTCGCCCAGGATGACCCTGCCGGTCTCGCCGCTCAGGCCCCCGCAACATCCGGAGAAACTCAGGCTGCGCAAGAAGGTTTCCAGACCGTCGTTGCTCCGCCGGAGGAGAGCAAGGATGCGACCGAGCTCTTCCTCTCCATGGGCGGGTTACTCGCCTCCGGCAACTCGAGGTCGCTGTCCGTCACCGGTGCGAGTAACTTCAAGTTGCGCAGAGACATCCATCAGCTGACGAGCGTCGTTGCCGTCAACTTCGGACGCTCGGCACCGTCGAGAAGTGAGCCGATGGAGACGACCGTCGAGAACTATCAAGGTCGTGTCCGCTACGATGTGTTCTTCGCCGAGCAGGTCGCTGGCTTCCTTCAGGTTTCCGCGCGTCGCGACCGCTTTCAAGGGTTGGACTTGCGTTTGAACATCGACCCCGGTGTCGCCTACTACTTCATCGACGACAAGGCGCTCCAGTTCTGGGGCGAGCTCGGCTACGACTTGCAGCACGACGTGCGTCGTGAAGAAGCCCGACTGGATCCGGACACGGGAAACATCGCAGACAAGACGCAAACTCGACACCACGCTCGCGCGTTCGTTGGCTACGACAACAAGCTCAACCAGGCGGTCAGCTTCTACTCCGGTCTCGAGTACTTGCAGGGGCTAGCCCCCTACGAAGACGACGTGACGGGAGACGTGAACTGGCGTCTGAACTTCGACACGGGTGTGATCTCGAAAGTTGGCGAAAGCCTGTCGGTCGCGACGACCTTCAGCGTCAAGTACGACAACAACCCCCTGCCCAGTCTGGCACGAACGGACACGGTGACTGCCGTCAACCTCGTCTACAACTTGTACTGACGGCCGCCCCTCCGCATTGACCGGGTACTGACGCGGGACTCCCAAAACATGGCGCGCCGCGGCATCCCTGCGCTGGGAACTGCGCCTTGCTTTTCGGCAGTGGGGTCGCTAGCGAAAGTAGCCCTTGGCCGCGCGTAGGATGTCGACGCTGCTGATGATGCCGGCGAGTGTCCCGTCAGTGTTGAGCACCGGTGCAGCGCCGATGTGGCGCTCGCAAAGCAGATCGATGGTTTCGCAGACGGTCGTCGTCTCCTGCACGGCGATGACTTCCGAGTTCATGATGCGGGACACCGGCCAATCGAGCCTGTCATGCACGACTTGCTCTTCCGTTCGCAGGCCCAGTGCCTCGGTCAGGTCACGGTCCGAAAGCATGCCCACCACGCGTTCGTCTTCCACCACGGGCAGGTGGCGGATCCCGTAACGTTCGGTGAGCAGCTGGGCGTCGCGCAGTCTGGCGTCCGGTCCCACACTCACGGTCGAGCGCGTCATCAACTCGCTGACGCACAGGCTGTTCTTGGTGATGGAAGTTGGCATGTCGCAAGTCCCCTTATCTTCACGATCAGTGCGCCCGGTGAAACGCCACGCTCGCCGAGTGTAATGGACATACCAGCAATATTGCCGACGTCCACCCGGAGTCGCCGAGCGGTACCGACAGGATTGCGCGTCCCGCCCCTGGGGGCCGCAATTTCGTCCGGGTGGCTGCGGTGGCGTGTGATAAGCCTGGCAGGTGTCACAGGAACCATCACGCACGCGGTCCCGCTGCCTGCGGGGCCTCCCTCTGTTGGCGCTGCTGGTCTTCGGGGGCTGTATGGGTGACTGCAGTGCCTCCGACCCCTCCGAGAAGACGACGCGCTTCACCAGCGCAGTCTGCGTTGCGCCGCCGCGGCCGTCCGCAGCCATCGACCTGGTGCACGTGTTCACCGACCTGGAAGTTGAGACTCCCGTCGCGCTGGAGCAGGCAGCGCGGCAGGAAGGCGAGCCCAGCGGGCGCTGGTTCGTCGTCGACCAGCATGGGTTGGTTCACAGCTTCTTCGAACAGGCTGACGGTACCGTCACGCAGGTGAATACCACCGACTTGACGGACCGCGTAGCCATTCGCGAAGAGCGGCTGGATGAGCGGGGGCTGCTCGGGATCGCTCTGCACCCGAATTTCCCCACGGACCCGCGAGTTTTCTTCGGCTACACGGCGAATGACGGTGGACTCGTCTCTCGCATTTCGAGCTTCGAAGCCGACGATGGCGTCATCGATCCCGATACCGAGATCGTGCTGCTGCAGGTATCCCAGCCATACACGAACCACAATGGTGGGCACGTGATGTTCGGACCGGATGGCTACCTCTACGCCGGCCTGGGGGATGGTGGCAGCGGGGGCGATCCCCAGGGCAACGGACAGAACACCGACACGCTGCTCGGAACCATCCTTCGCATCGACGTCGACGACATCGGCGATGATACGCCCTATGGCATTCCGGAAGACAACCCATTCGTGGATGGTGGTGGGTTACCGGAAATCTACGCCTACGGCATGCGGAACCCATGGCGCTTCTCCTTCGACCGAGAGACGGGTGAGTTGTGGGCAGGTGACGTCGGGCAGGACACTTGGGAAGAGATCGACGTCGTCGAAAAGGGCGGCAATCACGGTTGGAACGTGTGGGAGGGGCAGGCTTGCTTCCCGCCCGAAGTCGGTGACTGTGAAGAAGACGGCTTCGTGCGGGCCCTCTACCAATACAGAAACCCGCCGGGCGACGACGCACGCTCGGTTACCGGTGGTTTCGTCTACCGTGGTGCCCAATTGCCGGAGCTGGTCGGCAAGTACATCTTCGCGGACTACGTGACCGGACAGATGTGGCGACTCGATCGCGACGGTGACGAAGCCCAGGTCGAGTTGCTGCTGGAAAGTGGCATCCTCATCTCTGCATTCGCAGAAGGTCGGGACGGAGAGTTGTACGTCGTCGATCGCGGTCGCGGTCGCGTCCTGCGCATCGCTGCGGGGGACGGAGCCGGCAACGTCTTGCCTGCTAAGCTGACTGATACGGGGTGCGTCCACCCTGAAGACCCAGAGCAGCTTTCCGACAACGTGATCCCGTACGAGGTTGCGCTTCCGTTCTGGTCAGACGGGATCAAGAAGGAGCGCTATTTGGTGCTGCCCGAGGGCAAGCGCCTCCAGGTGCAGAGCGATGGGGACGTCGAGATCCCCAAGGGCGCGATGTTGATCAAGAACTTCCGCTCCGAAGGCAAGCTCTTCGAAACACGCTTCTACGTGCGGCACGACGACGGTGAATATTCGGGCTACTCCTACAAGTGGAACTCCGACGGGACGAACGCCGAGCTGGTAGAGACGACTCACGAAGCGAAGGTGGGCGACCGCGACTGGATCTTCCCGGGGCGTGGTGAGTGCAATCGTTGTCACACCGCGGCCGCTGGTCGTTCGCTCGGGCTCGAATTGCGTCAGCTGGACATCATGCTGGACGGCGAGTCTCAGCTGGAGCGCCTGACGGAAGCTGGGGTCTTCGAAGAACAGCCGGATAGCGTGGGGGCGTTTCCCGAGTTGGATTCTGATGCCCCGCTGGAGGAGCGGGCACGCGCCTACCTCCACGTCAATTGCAGCTCTTGTCATCGACCCGCGGGACCTGCGCGCGGCGGGCTCGACTTGCGCTTCGAGCGTTCACTGTCTCAGAGTGGCTTGTGTGAGATGGCAGAACTCGGCAACCTCGACACGGCCGACGGCGCGTACGTCGCCCCGGGGTCGGCAGCTGATTCCGTCGTGCACGTCAGGCTGTCGCGACGCGACGCCGAGGGTATGCCACCGTTGGCCAGTAACCTGGTGGACGAAGAGGGCGCCGAGCTGATCGCCGAGTGGATCGAAGGCATGAGCGACTGCAACTAGCGAACGCCAGCAATGGGGAACAGATACCTCTATCTAGTGCGTCACGGCCAGTACCACATGGACCATGACAAGGACGACTACGGCACGCTGACGCCGCTCGGTCGGCGCCAAGCCGCACGTATCGGCAAACGACTCGCCCAACACGGCAGCTTCGAGGCGATCTTCCACAGCGATATGCCGCGCGCCGTCGAAACGGCGGAGATCGTCGCCCAGCATTTTCCGGAGATTCCGCGTCGCCAATCGAGACTTCTGCGCGAAGGGCTGCCGACGGCACCCGGTCATTGGGATGACAAGCCCTCACGGGAGCGCCTGGCAAAGGTGCGCCAACGCATGGACGCGGCTCACGACCGGTTCTTCAAACCAAGCAAAGGAAAGAAGGATCGCCACGAGCTCATCGTCGCTCACGGCAATTTGATTCGCTACCTGGTGCGCCGGGCAATGGGCGACTCGGTGAACAAATGGTGGCGCATGGACATCGTGCAATGCAGCTTGTGTATCGTCGTCGTCGCGCCACCGCCTCGCCACGGTCTGCTCATGGCGTTCAACGATACGGGGCACCTTCCGAAGCGCATGCGCACCCGACTCTGATCCGAGAGCTCCAGCTCGCAAAGGGCGGGTGAACGTGCGTTGGACGTGGACGAGAGCTCGAAGACTGCTCGCGATAGGGTAGTATCAGACGCATGAACCGATCGACGAAGTGGGCGCAGGTAGCAGCGGGGGCACGAGCTTGCCGTGCGCTCGTCTGCCTGTTCATCGCCGCCTGCGCGTCGAACCCGCCTCCGACTCGAGCGAGTGCCGTCTCGCAGCCGAGCCCGTCTCTCCCTGCGCAGCGCCGCATCGTCGTCGATCTTGGAGAAGGTCCCATGCCGTGGACTCACCTCGGCGTTCGCGATTCCAAGGACACCTTCCAATTTGCCATCGTCAGCGATCGCACGGGCGGGGCACGCCCTGGGGTCTTTGCCTCAGCGGTTCGAAAGTTGAACCTGCTGCAGCCCGAATTCGTGATGAGTGTGGGCGACCTGATCGAGGGCTACACGGAAGACCGTGATCGCCTCCAGCGCGAATGGGACGAGTTCGATGCTCTGGTTCGAGGCTTGGAGGCGCCGTTCTTTTACCTGCCCGGCAATCACGACATCACGAACCCGACGATGCGGGAAGTGTGGCACGAGCGCTACGGTCCGTCACGCTACGCATTCGTCTACCAGAACGTCTTGTTCGTCTGTCTCGACTCGATGGACGGCGGCCTGCATCAGATCAGCCAAGAGCAGCTCGATTGGTTGGAGCAGACGCTGCAGGTTCATGCCGGTGTGCACTGGACACTCCTCTTCCTCCACTCGCCGTTTTGGGACGCGGAGCCCGGCGAGGGCACGCCAACTTGGGACCAGGTGGAGGCCGTCCTGGGTGAGCGCAACTACACCGCCTTTGCCGGCCACTACCACCGTTACACGAAGCACGTGCGTCACGACCATCGCTTGATCACGCTCGCTACCACGGGCGGCGTCAGCTCACTCAGAGGTCCTCGATACGGTGAGTTCGATCACGTTGCTTGGGTCACGATGAGTCCAAGTGGGCCAAGAGTCGCCAACCTGATGCTCGACGGAATTTGGGACGAAAACGTGCGCACCGAGTCGATACGTGAGTTCCATCAGCTGTTACTAGGAGGTTCACTGCACCCAACGCCCGTGTTCTTCGAGGGAACCTTTCGTGGCGGCACCAGCGCCCTTCGCCTCGTCAATTCGGAGGACTACGCGTATCGCGTCGAGTTCTCTGTCGAGCCGTCGAGTCCGTATTCGGTGGCGACTCCGACGTTCGAGCTGGAGGTTCCTCCGAATTCCGTCGTCGATCAGCAGTTGGAAATTGGGTCGGAGCAAGGGACTCGGGCATCGGGGTCGATCCCGATGCACTGGCGAGCAAGCGCCACGTTGGAGGACCAAGACGTCACGTTCGAAGGGCACACCGTCATCGGTGTCGTACCGCTCTTTCCGAGCCGCGCGAAGACGCCGGTGGTCGATGGTAACTTGGCGGAGTGGGGCAGGTTGCGCTTCGACATCAGTCAGCCCCGTCAGGTCCTCAAACAGGCCGAGGCGTGGCGCGGAGCAGACGACGCGAGTTTCGCGGTCGACGTGAGCGCGGACGTCGACTTCATCTACGTCGCGGTGGATGTGAAGGACGACTCGGTCGCCGCTTCCGCCGAGCGAGCCCCTTGGGAGCAAGACGGGCTCGAGATCCGCATCGATGCTCGACCCGATCCGCAACGTTCGCACTTCGGCGCCGCCAGTGACGGTCGCGACGCGGCGCTGCTCGCTCTGAGTCCCAGCGAGCCGAAGATCGGCGGTTGGCTGCATCGAGCCGACTGGATTGTCGTTCCCGAGGAGGTGCGCAGCTCCTGCGTCGTCACCGCCGACGGTTACGCCGCCGAGGTTGCGATACCCAGGCGCTGGGCGAACGAGCAGGCACGGGGTGTGGCAAGGCGCGTCCGAATCAACGTCGCGATAGATGATCGCGACGAGGATGGGCAGTCGCAGTTGTGGTGGTGGCCCGACTGGCGCTCGACGCAGGCCGTACCTGGCAGTGGCACGTTTGCTCTGCCCGACTGACGGCTCAGCGGACGCGCTTGTCCGTGTCCGCGTTCGTTCAGAGGCAGTCGTTCATGGGGTCGAAGGGGTCGTCTCGGCACGGGCGATCGGACCTGTGCGTGGACCGGCGTCGGTAGACCGGTCGTCGCTTCTGTCGTGCTTGCTCGCGTTCCGCTACCGCGTCGGAGATGCGCAATGCCAGTCGGACTTCGTGTTTCGGCGAGATGTCTGCCCACGGTGCGGTGTCGGCCAGGGTCGCGGAAGAGGATACCCACCAGTTGCCCCCAACTGCGCCAGCCAGGGTCAGAGTTGCACCGAGTGCCCATGGGAGCCAGCGGGGCTTGCGTCGTGCTTCTGCTTCGGCGGCTGCCAGTTCGAGGGCGTACTGTTGACGCAAAGCGCTCAGTCGAGCCGCTGCATGCTGCTGGATGGCGGCGATTTCCGCGCTCGCCTCAGCGCGTGCCGCGTCGCGCTGCTGCTGTGCGCGCAAAGCGAACGTCGGGCGTTCGCAGGAGGCCGGATCTCGGTCGGCGCCAACGTCGGAGTCGGTCTTGGGAGCTTGCATGGTTTCCCTTCGACCCGCTGCGTCGCGTCCGCTTTGGCCGTGCTTCCGTCGCGCGTGAACGGGACGCGTATGGGTCACCGGACGGGGCTGCCGCAGCCGCTGCGAGTGTAACTGGCGCTGCGTCGTTGCGAATCGCGGTTGATCCCCCCAAGCATTGGGGTACCCTCTGGGTCTCATGGCTGCCGCCTCGCTCCGACTTTGGTTCGTACTCATTCTCCGCTTCGGTGGAGAGTCGCGCGCCTTCGTTTGAGTTCGGCCAGCACGCTCTCCACCCCGCCGGTGGAGAGCGTTGCAGAAGAGGCGCCCGCCACTGGCCTTCGAAAGTTCGAAAGGTCCCATCGTGGCTCGTCCATCACCCAGCTCCGAATCCGCCCGAAGCCTGTTCACATCGGCGTTCGTGCTGATCCTGGTCGTGCAGTTCTCGTACGGCACGGCCTACTCCACGTTTTTCGTGCTGCCCAAGTATCTTCTGGAGGTACTCGGAGCTTCCGCCACGCTCGTCGGCAACGCCCATGGGGCGTTCTCACTTGCCGGCGCATTCGCCGTGCCGTTCGTGGGGCTTGCCGCGGACCGTCTGGGCCGCAAGGCCGTGCTGCTCGTGGGAAGCGTGCTCGCCGTCTTCAGCTACGCTCCTCTGGGCTTCGTCGAGTCGACAGCAGCCATTCTCGCTCTGCGTGCGGTTCATGGCGTGGCCTTTTCGATGGTGTTTGCTTCCGGCGGTGCTTTGGCCATCGATCTGGCGCCGAGCGAACGTCGGGCGGAAGCAGTCGGCTACTTTGGCACTGCCATGATGGTGACCAACGGGTTCGGTCCGGCTCTGGCCGAAGTCGTGGCTGAGCGATGGGGCTGGAGGAGCGTTTTCGTGGCGTGCTCTGGTTTCAGCGCCGTGGCGCTGGTCGCCGCTTTGGCGATTGCGCCACCCAAGTTCACACGTTCATCAGCCTCTTTTCGGATACCGTTCTCGTTGCCACTTTCAGGAGCTTATCTGGCCGCTTTCGGCGTAGGCGTGGGGGTGGGCGTTTCGAAGACGTTCGTTCCCGCGGCGATGGTGCAGGAGGGAGTGTCGCGCCTGGCCCCATTCTTCATCGCGTACACCGTCGGTGCCGTCGCGCAGCGCACTCTGTTCGGTCGTCTCCCCGACAGGCTGGGGCACCTGCAGGCCACGGTGTTGGCGTTCGCGGGGTACAGCGTGGGACTCGTGGCCTTTGCGCTTTTGGACTTCGATTGGATCGTGCCGGTGGCGCTGTGTGCCGGAGTGGCCCACGGCATCGCCTACCCGGCTTCAGCGGCACTGAGCATGGACCTGTGTCCGGCCGATGCTCGGGGGCGGGTGACCGCTCTGTGTGCTGGGTTCTTCAACCTCGGGTTCGCGGCGGGCGCATCCGGGCTTGCGCCTGCCGAACCGTGGGTGGGCTACCGCGGCTTGCTCGTCGCCGGCGCCCTGATCGTTTCTGCCTGCGCACTCGGTGTGCGTCGTCTGGTGGGAGGCAGGCGAGTGGCGTTTGCGGGCTGAGCTGGGTCGCTGGCGCGACGTAACAGGCGGTGACCTAGCGCGGCACCGTGGCTCGATAGAGAGTCGCGGGGCCGCTCAGTTCGTAGGTGCCTGCGTGCGCGGGAAACCAAGCGCTTTCGCCAGGGAGGAGCTCAACCAGGCAGTCTTCCGTGCGATAGCTGGCTTTGCCTTCGACGGCGATGAGGATCTCCGGACCGTCGGAAGCTGGGATGCTGAAGCTTCCCTCTCCAAGCTCGTGCTTCCACAGCTCGAACTCGGCGGCGGGGGTCTCGTAGCGCCAGGCCCCGTCCGCAACCTGGGTCGGCAAGCGCTTCCGAACCGGCCCGCCCTCGAACACGAGCACGCTCAGGAGCTCGGGAACGTCGACGTGTTTGGGAGTCAAACCCCCGCGCAACACGTTGTCCGAGTTGGCCATCAGCTCCAACCCCGTGCCGCACAAGTAGGCGTGCAGATTGCCCGCAGGCAGGTACAGGGCCTCGCCTGGCGCGAGCACCGTGTGGTTGAGCATGAGGCTGGTGATCACGCCGATGTCGGCGGGGTAGGCCTCGTTCAGTCGCAGCGCCCAGGTGAAAGCGGCAGCGTAGAGCTCATCTTCCATAGCAGCCGCCAGCGCGTCGCAGCCACGCGAGACGAGCTCGCGTTGCTCCTGCTCGGGCGCCTGCATCAACCGCGAGAAGCAGGCGCGCAGGGCGTCCGAGTCGGGGCGTCCGTCGTACAGGGGGGCAAGCCAAGGTTCCAACTCGGTGCAGTTCAATCGGCCGAGGAGCTCTTTCAAGTCGTCGCAGCTTCGGAACCCGCACAGCGCCTCGAAGGGCGTCAGCGCGCAGATCAATTCGGGCTTGTGGTTGTCGTCCCGGTAGTTGCGGTTTGGTGCCGTGCGGGGCACGCCGGCCGCATCTTCGCGGGCGAAGCCCGCCCGCGCCTGCTCCAGGTTGGGGTGCGCTTGAAGCGACAGGGGTTCAGCGGCCGCCAGCACCTTGAACAAGAACGGCAGCCGCGAGAATCGATCCACCACGCGCTTGCCGAGGAGCTTCTCGGGTTCTTTGGCGATCAACTGATCGAGCGGGCGCCACTCGCCAGCGACCAAGGCCGTCGAGGGTGCCTTGGGGTGCGCTCCCATCCAGAGTTCGGCTTCGGGTTGCTCCGAAGGTTCGCGGCCTTGAAGCTGCGCGATGGCCTCCTTGGAGCCCCATGCGTAGTTCATCACTTGGTTGTCGAGGGGATACACGTCTGCTTACGCTCGCATGGCGTCCACCGGGGACGTTCTTGCCGCACGAATCGCGGGCAAGAAGCCACCCACGACACCCATGGCTGCCCCAGCGATTACCGCTGCCAGCAGAATGTCGGGAGTGGCCTTGAACGAGAAGGTGATCTCTTGCCAAGTGTCGTAGTTCATCGTTGAGAGCTTGAAGAAGGTGGTGCCCAAGGACAGCAGTGCCCCGAGCACGCCACCTAGCAGTGCCAACACGATGGACTCCGTCAAGAAGCCCGCCAGGATCGAAAAGCGAGAAAAACCCAACGCTCGGAGTGTTCCTATCTCTCGACTGCGCTGGGCCACGGCGCCGTACATCGTGATCATGGCGCCGATCATGGCGCCCACGGCAAAGAAGAACGCAGTGATGATGCCCAAGGTGGAGATGACGAGGGACGTTCCCTCGGATTGCTTGTCGTAGTATTCACGCTCGCGAAAGGCCTCCAAGCCGAGTTGCTTGTCACTTTCGACGACGGCGGCGAAAGCCTCGTACTTGGTTGGGGAGTCCAATACTACCGTGATCGACGAGTAGCTGCCCGGGCGTCCAAAGGACGTGCGCAGCGTCTCGATGTCGACCCAGACTTCGGACTCGAAGGAGGAGCCTCCCGACTCGAAGACACCGACGATCTGCACCGGCCGGTTCTTCTTCAGCTCGAAGGTGTCGCCCAGCCGCAAGCCCTTGTAGCGCCCGAGCAGCGCTTTGCCGACGATGCCTTCGTCCGTGCCGGGCTTTGCCGGCCGACCTTGGACGATACGGGCGTTGGGGCGGACGGAGAACACGTTGGGTTCGACTCCGCGAACCAGCACGTTCGCGATTTGACCGTCGTCACCGTCCAGCTTGTCCATTGCGGCGACCACCACGACGTCACCGGTGCCCAGCGGCTGACCATCAGGCCCTTTCTTGATGCCTGGAGCCGCCATCACGATGTTGAAGTACTTGCTCTCGATGCCGCTCGCGAGCTCAGTGTCCGAGCCCTTTCGCAAGATGAGCGCGTTCGACGCGTCTCCGGAGCTGATCAGCGTTTCTTTGATGCCGCGCGCCAGCATCAGTGATGAAGCGAGCACGAACACGACTAGTGCGATGCCCAACGCGGTTGCGGTCGTCGTCGTCTTGCGGACGAAGAGACTGCGTAGATTGTAGGTCAACGGGATCATCAGCCCACCGTCCTCAAGGCGTCGATCACGTCGAGCTTCGACGCTCGATAGGCGGGGACCACCGCAGCGGCGATTCCGAGCAGCGCAGCGAACACGATGGCCATGATTGCCGTCGTGGGGTGGATGCGGAAGTAGGGGAAGAAGCCGCGCATGTTCTCCTCCAAGAAGCGCCCGATGCCCTGCTCCACGATGGGATAGGAAAGCAGCAGGCCCAGGGCACCTCCCAAGCTGCCGATGGTCGCGGCCTCGCCGAGCACGAAGCGCACGAGATGTCGTGGCATGAAGCCGATGGCGCGCAGCACGCCGTATTCGTGAGTGCGTTCACGCACGCCCATCGCGACGGTGTTGCCCAGAATCAGCATCATGATCAGCAGAATCACGATGCTGACGATGTCCATCGCACCCAGGATCGCGCCAAACATACCCATGAAGCTGTTGTTCAGCGCACGCTCGCTCATGCTGATCGTTTGAACGTCGCTCTCCTCGAAATGGGCGTCGATCGCTTGGGACACGGATGCGGCTTTGCCTGCGCCGCTGACCCGCGCCGTCACCCAGCCGATCTGATCCTTCATCCGAGGGTCGATGTTGTCGTTCAGGTAGTCGTAGTGAAAGAAGAAGGTGGACAGATCCACCGAACGCTTCTGGGAGTCGAAGATGCCTTCGATTTCGAAATCCCAATCTCCTGGAAAGATGGTGCCCCGAAGCTTCACGCGGTCTCCGACCTTCCACCCGAATTTCTTCGCCAAGACTCGGCCGACGATCGCACCCTTGCGGTTCTGCGCCCAGTTCTCAGCCTGCCCCGGACCGAGCTCGATCTCGTTGTAGACGTTCAAGAACTCCTTCGGGTCCGTCGCCATGTTGGCGAAGAATTCCTCTTCACGTATCGGGTGCTTGCCGCCGAACCAATTCATGTTGACGGCGCTCTCGATGCCTTCGATCTCGCGGATCTCCCGCAAGTACCTGATTGGCAGGGGCATGATGAAGCTCACCTTGTGCCGCGTCGCGATGCGGTCCTGGGCGGCGTAGTCCGCGCCTTGCGACCAGGCGGAGATGACCGTTCGCAACAGGACGAAGGCGACGATGGCGACGGCGACCCCCAAGATCGTCGCCACGGTGCGGAACTTGTTGCGGGTGACGTTGCGGGTAGCAAGTGCGTTGAGATGCATCGTGGTACCTGCCGTCAGTTGACCACGAGCGAACCCTTGTCGAGCTGGTGCACTCGACTGGCGCGTTCTGCGGCCTGGGGATCGTGGGTGACCATGATGATGGTCTTGTTCTGTTCCTTGTTGAGTTTCTGCAGCAAGTCGAGAATGTCTTCGGCGCTCTTGCGGTCCAGATCACCCGTGGGTTCGTCTGCGACGATGATGCTTGGGTCGGTGACGATGGCACGCGCGATCGTCACTCGCTGCTCTTGCCCGCCGGAGAGCTGCCGCGGGTAGTGGTTCATGCGATCCGAAAGCCCCACGACTCTGAGGGCGATCTCCGCTCGCTTCCGGCGTTCTTTCGAAGACAACTTCGTCAGCAGCAACGGCAGCTCGACGTTTTCGAGGGCCGTGAGCACGGGCATCATGTTGAACGTCTGAAAGATGAAGCCCACGTGGCGTGAGCGCCACTTCGCGCGTTGACCTTCGCTCATCGCGGTCGGGTCGATACCAGCGACGGACATCTTGCCCGAAGTTGGCCTATCCAGCCCTGCGATGATGTTCAACAGTGTCGTCTTTCCCGAGCCGGACGGTCCCATCAGAGCTTCGAAAGCACCTTCGGCAACGTCGAGATCCAAGTCCTTGAGCACTTCGACCTTCTCTTTGCCGCGCATGTACACCTTGTTCACACCTTCGAGATGGATCATGCGCTTGGCGCTACCTTCCGAAGCACCGGCGTCGCCGTTGGATGCCTTCTCCGCCGCGGGAGATGCCATGACTTCTGATTCGCTGCTCATTCCAGTTCCCTCTCTTTGACTCGTTGCCCGTCCGTCAATTCTTTGCTCGGTTCACTGATGACCCGAGTCCCGGGTCGCGGTCCCTCCACGAGCTCGAAACCGCGACCAAACTCCGGCCCCAGCGTCACGGGTACCATTCGGACCTGCTCTCCTTCGAGAACGAACGCGACGTCGGCACCGGCGCGTTGCGTGACTGCACTTCTCGGTATGATCGTCTTCGGCGGTTCCTTGATGGCCTCGTCGTCCAGCTCACCAGACAGGAAGCTCACCCGCGCTGCCATTTCGGGCAGCACACCCTCGAAGCGATCTTGGAACGCGACCTTGACCATGACTGTCGCTTTGGCCCGATCGACCTTGGGCGTTATCTCCCGCACCTTGCCTCGCAGGCGTTTCTGCGGGTAGGCGTCGAGCACGATTTCGGTGGGGCCGCCCACGGTTACCAGGTGCAGCCGTTGCTCGGGCACGTCTACCTCGACGACCAGCGTGGAAAAGTCGGCGATTTCCACGCCACCCATGTCGACGGCCACGCCAGCTGGCTGTGGCCCGACGAACTCGCCGACCTGTGGCGGCTTGTTCATGACGCGGCCATCGATGGGCGCAACTAGTTGCAGATTTCCCAGGGTCGTTTCGAGCACCTTCACTTCGGCGCTCAGAGCGTTGGCCTCCGCTTGGGCGGCCCTGTGGGCCGCTTCGGCGCCACCTTTCGCGCGTTGCAGGGACGCCACCCGGGCTTCCAAGTCGTTGGCGACGCCGCTCGGCGAAATCCCTTCCTCGGCGAGTTTCCGTTCCCGTACTGCCTGTTGGCGGATCTCGGCGAGTTGTGCTTCGGAAGTGTCGATCTGAGCTTTGGCGCTTTGCGCGCGTGCATAGGCGGCCGCAGCGCGGCTCTTGGCGGCGGTGACGGCTGCTTTCTCGTCAGTCGGATCCATCTCGAGCAGGAGATCGCCAGCCTTCACGTCATCGGACTGCTTGACGAAGACGGCCTTGACCGTGCCCGGAACCTTGGGGGCAACCTTGGAAGACCGCTCCGCCGCCACGTAGCCAGACGCAGTCAGGTTGACCGCTGCCTGTGCCGGCGAAACGACGGCGATCTCGGTCACGGTCACTTCGCTCTTGAACATCTGTGCTTCGACCTTGGGCCACACCCCGTAGTACAGGCCTCCCGCGCCAACGCCGAGCAGGACGATCCACAGCAGCATCTTCACGAACGCCGACCCACCCGACCCGCCACTGCCGGTTGGCTCGTCGTCGATTCTCAGCGCAGCGAGATCGGAAGAAAGGTCGCCCATCGTGAGCACAGGTAAGGCGACCGCTTGCCCGGTGTCAACCGAACACGTTGCGCCTCACGTGGCCCCGCTCGGCGTTTCATCTGCACCCGAACAGTCGTGTCCACGCCCAACATTCGTTACTTCGTTCGCAACCAATTCGCAACCAATCGCCGTAGTCGTTGCAGCCGAAGCGTTGGGACTGGCGTCAAGAGAGGCAGCACCACGGATAACATGGCGCCCTGGCGTGGCATGGACGAGTCAGCTAGCGAGTCGGTGCATCACAGGCGACACGATAGTGGACGGTGATGCGGGCGTGGTCGACGTAGGCGCGCGCGTTGCCGGCGGTGGCGAGGTAGTCCGTGCTGATCGCCGCCCCGAAGCCCGTCGCGTTGACGTCTCGAGGCGTCCAATCCTCCCCCCAGAGATTCGTCGCCGAACCGTACTTGACCCACTCGAGCTCCGTACCCCACGCGGGCTCCAGCGCGAGCGGCATGCCGCTGCGCTCACCGTCTCTGAGCAGAACGATCTCGTGGTCAGTCACGAGATCGGGTGAGCCCGCCGCGCGCAGGAACTCGACCTCGATGCCTTCGATCACCGCGTCGTCCGGCACTGAGAACCCAAAGCCTTCGACCGCGAGGAAGTCGCTGTACTCCTGGTACACGACGGTCAGCTCGGCGGCTTCGATCGTCGAACCACTTTCGGAGCTGGCGCCATTCACTCGGCGCCACGCGGTCGCGGGAAGGCAGTCTTTCATGCCGTCGAAGTTGTCGGTGCATTCCGATGCGGCGCACATCGCCTCGCTGCCCCCGACTTCGGCACAAGCGACAGCGCAGTCGTCGACAGTGTCGCACAGCACGTAGTACAAGGACGAATAGTCGTCGTCGGTTCCTGTAAACCCCATGCCGCGAGAACTCGAGGCGGTGCCGACGACACTGACCGGCTCGCACGTGCTCGGATCCATCATTTCCTCGTCGGGCGCGCCGGCGTCGAGAGCCCCCATCGGGTCCGGCTGCATCACGTCGGTCGACGCCATCTCGTCGGGCATCATCTCGCCAGGCATCATCTCGTCGGGCATCATCTCGTCGGGCTGCATCCCCTCCGTGCCGGCCGTCACGTCTTCGATCGCAGTTTCGTCGGGTGACGTTTCCGTGCTGGCTGGGTTCGGCTCCTGGCCGTCGTTCTGTTCGAGCGCCGGATCGGGCGTGGCGTCGGCGCTGCCGCCTGAGCTTCCGCTGCCGCCTGGGCTCCCGCTGCCCGTCGTCCCTCCCGACGCAGCTCCGCTTTGGGTCGGGCTGGCCGTCTGGGGGGCCCCCTCCGCTGACGCAGAGCTCTCCGAAGAGCCAGAGCTCGATTCCTCTTCGTCCGTCGAGTCTCCGTCTGTCGAGGCGGTGGCGCCCGTCTCTGCGCTGTCCGTCCCGTTGTTGAGTTCGTTGCCTTGGTCCGTGTCCGTGGTCGTGGAGCGACTGCCGCAGCCAACGAAGGTCAACGGGAGCAGGGCGAGGGTGTATACGGAGGCAAATCGATTCATAGGGGTCCTGACGTTGTCGCACGGCGCGTCGTCCGTCAAAGACAGCTACTGGATGTTCCCGATACCGATCAAGCGCGTCAGAGGGAGCGTATACGGAATCGTGCTCGATGGCTCATTTTGCAGCACTCATGGGAGGCCGGCGTTGCACCGCACGAACGGCTGCGATCTGCGCAATCCCTTGCCGCGGTCCTCGCCCCTCCAGGGACCCAACGCTGCGCCGACGTTCGCCGGCGTCGCTTCTAGCGGAGGCGAAGGGATTCGAACCCCTGGTAGGTTGCCCTACGGCGGTTTTCAAAACCGCTGCCTTCGACCACTCGGCCACGCCTCCACCGCCCGAGGTAGTTGAAAACCTGCGCCTCTGTCAATCCGCGAGCAGGGCCCCACCGGACCGCCCGTCATTTCCGCCACGGCCGGGTGGTTCGGTGCGGAAAGCGGCGACCCATCAAAGTCCCCCGAGCAACGAAAGCACGTTGCTCCGTCAGTGCAGGATGGGAGCTTGCTGCTCCAAGGCCCGGAGTGCCTTATACCCCAGCGATGAGTTTCGAGCCGGCCACCGAGGTCAAATGGGTGCGCCTCGCCGCGCTGATCGAAGGCGCCTCCTTCTTGCTGTTGCTCGGTATCGCCATGCCCCTCAAGCATGCGTGGGGCATCTCGCTGGCGGTGAAGATCGTGGGTTGGGTTCACGGTATCGCGTTCATGTTGCTGTGCACGCTGTTGACTCGGGTGATGTTCACCGGCGCGTGGCCGCTGCGTCGCGTGGCCATGGTCTTCATCGCCGCGCTGCTCCCATTCGGTCCCTTCGTGATCGAGCGCCGCCTGCGCGAAGGTGTTTCCACGGAGCAGATCTAGGGCGCGAGAGTGGCACATTCGGGGCGCCCATCCCGCCCCGTCGGTGCTCGAGCTTTGGGTCGCGCGCATGTCGCGAACCGTTGTCTTACGGCGTGGGGCGCTGCCGCGGGATACCGGTACAGCGATAGGCCATTCTTGGATCATGGTGGCGGCACGAGAAGACAAAATCTGCTTGTGCCCAATTATTCGCTCGCGCCTAGATGGCCCCCTGGCATGCCGCGCCGCATCGTTCCAATTGTCCCGGGGGAGGGATCTATGGAGTTGAAAACGCCACCCAACGGTTCATTTTCTGCGAGTCGTGAGCGCGCTGTGGTTCGGCGTGGGTCCGAGTAAGCGCGCTGCGTCAAATGTCCGGTTGCCACCCATGACAAGTCGAGATCAGTTCTTCAGGAGGTCCTCAATGCGACGCTATTCATCGCTGCTAGCGTTCTCCGCGTTTCCCTTCCTCGTTTCCGCGTGCTCCGGTGAAGACGGCACGCTCGAGGCCCAGCAGCCGCAGCAGACGGGTGGCGTGATGCCCCCAGCGCCCGGCGCCTCAGCGGGCGTTGGCCCAGCAGCAGACATGCCGGGCGTCGCACCCCCCCAGGGCAGCGCCGCGGCTCAGGCGCCTCCCGCCCAGCCCGGCGCTGTGCTGGCTCCGGACTCCGCGGGTGAAGAGGCCTTCGTGGACGAACCCATCGACCAGGAGGCGGTCGAGGCAGAGGCGATCTGCGAATCCTCGTCGGAAGGCACCACCTTGCAAGACGTGGTGTTGGCCTTCGCTTTCGACGTGTCCGGCAGCATGGGCTCCACGGATTCCGACCGGGAGCTCAAGTGGGATCCGATCGTGACTGCGACCAAAGCGTTCTTCACCGATGCTGCGTCGCAGGGCCTGCTCGCGACGCTGACGTTCTTCCCGGACGCGAGCGCCGGCGGGGGTGGCTTTGGCGGCGGCGACCAAGGCGACGGCCAGTCCTGTGAAGCGACTAGCTACCAGACGCCGGACGTCGACATCACGGCGCTGCCATCGGAAGACTTCGGCGTGGCCATTGATGGCATTCAGCCCAACCGGCGCGGTACTCCGACCATGGCGGTGCTTCAGGGCACCATCGACAACGTCCGGGCGATGCAGGCGACGGCGCAAGATCCGGCGAACTACGCCATCGTCTTGGTCACGGACGGCGTGCCCCAGCTCTGCAGCGACGAGCAAAACGACATCGCGGCCGTTGCTGCGATTGCGGGCGAAGTTGCCGCCGACATCCCCGTCTACGTCATCGGCGTGGATAGCCCGAATGGCTTCACGGCCGGCGCTGAAGATGCGGACGGCCTCGGTAACCTGAACATGATCGCCAGCAGCGGCGGTACCGGCACTGCGTTCATCATCGACACCGGTAACCCCGAGCAGACAGTCGCAGACTTCAAAGTCGTCATCGAGGAGATTCGCGAGTCTGCCTTCTCTTGCAACGTGCGGATACCGCCGGCTCCAGAAGGTGAAGTGTTCGACGCCGGGCTCGTCAACGTCAGCTACCAGAACGACCTCGGTGTGACGGAGTTCACTTACGACGTGGATTGCACGGCCGACTTCGGCTGGCGCTACGACAACCCCGACGCTCCGACGGTGATCGAAATGTGCCCCACCGTGTGTGAGGCCATCAAGGCGGACGCGCAGAATCAGGGCCAGCTCAACGTCGAGTTCGGCTGCGAGCAGCGGGTCGACGGCGTTCGCTGAGTTTCCGCTTTCGCCAGCAATCCCGGCCGACAGAAGTGTCGCGAGAGAGAATCTCGCGGCACTTCTCTGCATTTGGGGCGGCAAATCACCCGCGGCCCGGGTGCTGGGGTCGCTCCTACTAGGGGGCTCTCGCGTGCGATCGGGGGTTGAGTACCGCCGACCGAAGCGAGGGTGAGACACCGCAGCAGGCTCGCCGCAAAAAGCGTGGGTCCGAGTCGGCCACCCTGCCATACTACCCGCCATATCATGCGATGGTTGCACCCGGTGACCGGGACCCCTTCGCGCGAGTCTCTCATGCTTCGCTTTGCCAACTTCAAGTCTGCCAGCGCCTTGTCGCTGATCCCGATTTTCCTCGCTGCAGCGGGTTGCTCACGCTCAGAAGTGAGCACTGCCTACTACGAAGATGGCGGCGCTCCGATTGCATTGTTTGAGGAGGGCTCCGAAACAGGCGATTCGGGAGAAACGGAAACCGGTCCCGACACGTCGAGCGGTCCCGACCAGCCCATGCCTCCTAGCGGGCCCGCTCCGGCTCCGCCGGACAACACCACGCCGCCTGGGTCGCCGGGGGCCCCACAGACTTGTGACGTTGGCATGGCTGGAGTCTGCGCGGGTCTGGGCCCTGGGGCTTCTCGTTGCGACGGCAATCGGCTCGTGGTGTGCGACGTGGACGCCGAGGGCTGCGCGTACCAAGTATCCGCAGAGTTGAGTGCGGATTGTGCCGCACTCACAGGCGCAGAGGCCGACTGCTCCGACGGACTCGACGACGACGGCGACGGCGCGGTCGACTGCGACGATGACGATTGCCGCACGCTGCCGGCATGCACTCCCGAGGATTGCGGCAACGGCGTGGACGACGATGGTGACGGCGCGGTCGACTGCGACGATGACGAATGCACCGCACCGCAGTGCATGATGACGTGCGGTGTAGACATCGATCTGGGCTCGGCGCTCGGCGCGGTGTGGGCAGGCACGACGGTTGGCGCGGGCAACGACGTCAGCGCTGAATGCGCCGATGGGTCCGAGGGCTCGGACTTGATCTTCTCTTGGCGTGCCGGCGACCAGCAGTGCGTCGTCATCGATACCTTCGGCAGCGAGTACGATACGTCGCTGCACCTCCACGGTCCTTGCCCTGGTTTCGAGGAGTACGCGTGCGATGACGATAGCGGCAACGACGTGCAGTCCCAAATCACGCTGCTGACTGACCCTGGTGAGCCTCTGCTGATCGTCGTCGATGGCTTCGGTGTGGGCACGGAAGGGCAGTCCGTGCTGAACATCAACGAGTGTGTGGAGCTCTGCACCGACTTCGATGACAACGACCTGGACGGTCTGTTCGACTGCGACGACCCAGACTGCGCGGGTGACACGGCGTGCGTCCCTGAGGTTTGCGACAATGGAATGGATGACGACGGCGATGGCGCCGTCGATTGCGCGGACGGCGAGTGCGCGTCGACCCCAGCCTGCGTGGAGGACTGCGCCGACGGGCTGGACAACAACCAAGATGGGCTCCTCGATTGCGCCGACCCGAGCTGCGCGCAGACCTCGGCGTGCCTGTGTGAGGCAGCCATCACCATCGGCTCAACCGCTACCGGGCTCGTTGCCAGCGGTTCCACGGTTGGGGCCGAGCGAACGGCGTCGGCAACGTGCGGTGCTGATGCGGACAGCCCGGACATGCTCTTCTCTTGGACGCCACCGGCGACGGGCTGCTACGAGCTGGACACTTTCGGTAGTGCCTTCGACACCGCACTGCACGTGCACAGCGATTGCCCAGCCTTCGATGAGTTGGACTGCAACGACGACGCCATTGACGTCACCGGTGCCCCGGTGTCTCCGGACGACGAGCTGCAGTCGCGGGTGCGCCTGGTGTTCGAGCAAGGGGTGCCCTACGTCATCGTCGTCGACGGCTACGGCGACGACTCGTCCGGCAGCTACCGCCTCAACCTGAATCCTTGCGTCGAAGTCTGCGACAACTCGGCCGACGACGACTTGGACAACCGCGCGGACTGTGCCGACTCCGATTGCGCCTCGGCAAGCGAGTGCATCGACGAGATTTGCGATAACGGCATCGACGATGATGGTGACGGGGCGCTCGATTGCTTGGACACGGAGTGTGTGCTCGAGCCGATCTGCGACGAGGTCTGTGACGACCTCGTCGACAACGACGGCGACATGTTGGTCGATTGCTACGACCCCGAGTGCTCAGCAGATCCGGACTGCTTCGTGTGCGTGACCGCGGACGCGGACATCGCCGGGTCAGTGGGCACTCCGGTGCTGGGCGGGTCGACGGACGGGACCGGGGCCGACGTGTCGGCGACCTGCGGGGGAGACGCGCGGAGCGAGGACGTCGTGGTTGCGTGGACGGCGCCCACCAGCGCTTGCTACCAGTTCGATACGGAGGGCAGCGACTACGACTCGGTGCTGCACGTCCACGCCGAGTGTCCGGGTTTCGAGCAGCTCGCGTGCGACGACGACAGCGGCGTGAACCTGACCTCACGCGTCGAACTCGACGTGACGGCGGACACGACCTACTTCATCGTCGTCGACGGCTTCGGCGAGAACAACAGCGGCGACTTCGCCCTCAACATCCAACTGTGCCCCTGAGCGTCGGTCACGAGCGTCGGATGCGCCGCCGCTCTTGAATCATGTGCTGGGTGACGGACTTCTGCGCATCTGCGGGCTCGATCAGCGTCCAAACGTCGTGGTCGCGGCTCGCCCCCACGCGCTCGAGCAGGATATCTGCGGCTCGTTCCGCCGGCAGCGCGTCGAAGTGACGCCCGGGCAGCTCGACGACGGCGGTGCGCGCTCGAAGGTCGAGCAGTGCGGACAAGATGTGGTCCACGACGGAGCGAAAGGTGGACTCGTCGAAGCTCTGTCGCGCCCCCAAACCAAACAACAGCACCTTGTCGAATGGCAGCTTCGGTTTACCGGGCACCAGCACGACCTCTCCCAGCGCGCCCGTTGCGAAACCTCGCTGCACCAGTCGAGATAGCCTACCCGCCAGTCTCCAATCGACCAGGCCGGTAACCCCCCGCGGTGGTCGTTCGTCTTGCGCCAGGCCACAGACCAGGATCTCGGTTCCGATCCGGTCGAGAGCGGCGAGGTCCGGAGTCGTGAAGCGCAGGTCCATCAGCTGTCCTCGTCGCCTCGACTTCCATCGGCGAGTTTGTCCAGCACGCCGTTGACGAAGGCGGAGCTGCCATCGGACCCATAGCGCTTGGCGAGCTCCACCGCTTCGTCGATGATCACGGCACGCGGCACGTCGGTAGCATGCATGAGTTCGTAAGCGCCCAGACGCAGGATGTTGCGATCCACCGGCGTCATGCGCTCCATTCGCCAATTGGAGGCGACGGCTTGAATGCTCTCGTCCAAGCTTTGGCGCTGCTCCAGCACCTTGCGGGTCAGGTTGTCCGCATAGGCCCTGCCTTCGGCCTCGCCGGGGAATTGACGCCAGAAGTCCGTGATGATCCGATCCGCGCTGTGGCTGGCGGTGTCGGCGGCAAAGAGCATTTGTAGTGCGGCTTGTCGACCGCTGCTTCGGGCGCCCATGACACCAATCTCAGAGTGCGGCTTCCTTGAGCTCACGCCCGAGGTTGACCATTTCGAGCGCGGCCATGGCGGCGTCTGCCCCCTTGTTTCCGGCTTTCGTGCCCGAGCGCTCGATGGCCTGCTCGATCGTGTCGGTGGTCAGTACGCCGAATGCTATCGGCACGCCGGTGTCGAGGCACACGCGCTCCAAGCCGGAGGCGAGGCCGCCTGCGACGTAGTCGAAATGCGGCGTGCCTCCTCGGATGACCGCACCCAAGGCAATGATGGCGTCGAACTTCTTCGATTCGGCCAGTCGCCGACAGACCATGGGTGCTTCCCAGGCTCCCGGAACTCGCACCAGCGTGATGTGCTCCTCCGTCACGCCGTGCCGGCGAAGCGCGTCGCGTGCTCCTTCGATGAGCTGAGAGACGACGAAGTCGTTGAAGCGAGTGGCCACCAGTGCGAACTGGGAGTCTCGGGGCGCGAGCAGGTTTCCTTCGATCGTGTGCATGGGTTCTCGAGAGTAGTGCGAAAGTGGGGTGAGCCGCCAGAACGCATCGCGGCGCGCGGACGGACACGCGCGTTGCGCGATCAGTGTTTGAGCGGCAAGGTCTCGGTCACTTCGAGCCCGTAGCCGCGCAGGCCGACGATCTTTCGGGGATTGTTGCTCAGCAGGCGGATCTTCTGAACACCGAGGTCTCGTAGGACCTGAGCCCCGAGCCCGAACTGACGCAGAGATTTCCGGGCTTGGGTGGCCGGCTCGGAGCTGGAAGCGACGCTCTCGCTCGCGGGCGGGGCTTCGGAGGCGACCACGCTCTCCAGCTCGGCTTTGATGGGGCGATGCGACGGGATGTAGAGCACGATGCCCGTGCCCTGCGCTTCGATCATCTCCAGCGCGCGGCGCAGATTGCGTCCGCCCTCCGACTCGGTGGAGCTCAGCAGATCGCCCACCAGCGAACCGCGGTGAACCCGACACAGCACGGCGTCGCTTCCAGGATCGCCCTTGATCAGCGCCAGGAACTCACGGCCATCGACGGAGACCTCGTAGGTGATCGCCTGCCACTCACTGTTCGTCGCGTCCAGGCGGATGGGGCACTGGTGGGTGCGCCGCACGAGGCGTTCCGTCTGCAGGCGGTAGCGGATCAGATCCGCAATCGTGAGGATCTTGAGTTGGTGCTCCTCGGCGAACTTCTCCAGGTCGGGCATTCTTGCCATCGTCCCGTCATCATTCATTATTTCGCAGATGACGCCGGCTGGGTTCAGGCCCGCGAGCTTCGCCAGATCCACGCTGCCCTCGGTCTGCCCGGTGCGTACGAGTACGCCCCCCTTGCGGGCCTTGAGCGGAAAGATGTGTCCAGGGGTCACGATGTCCCGAGGGGTCGACTCGGGGTCGATCGCGACCTCGATGGTGCGACTGCGGTCCGCGGCACTGATGCCCGTGGACACACCGTGACGCGCCTCGATGCTGAGGGTGAACGCCGTGCCCAGGGGCGGCGCTGAACGCCAGCTCATCATCGGCAGCTCAAGCCGCGACACCTGCTCTTCGGTGAGGGTGACGCAGATCAGCCCGCGGCCGTACTTGGCCATGAAGTTGACGTGCTCCGGCGTCACTTTCTCGGCGGCGAAGACGAGGTCCCCTTCGTTTTCGCGGTCTTCGTCGTCGACGAGAATGACCATCTTGCCGGCGCGAATGTCGTCGAGGGCGCCACGCACGTGGGTGAGGAGCTCGGGTTCAATGTCGAGGGGGGGCGGTCGTTCGGAGCGCATCGTCGCTCAGGCGTGTAAGCCAGGTTGCCCTGAGCCTCAAGTCGAGCCCGAGTTCGCTCCGGATCCCGCCGGCTGGTGCCGGCCCAAAGGCCGTCGCTGGTGGGGGCCGGGAACGTGCCTGATCGCTCTCCGAAGTACTGAGCTTATGAGTAGGCTTTGAAAGCGTGCTGGTGTTTGGAGCGTTTACCAACAACGACATCGCGGCACCTGACTCTGCTGGTGGAAGGCTAATTAGTTGACGCAGCGTTTGTGACGGAGCTACCCAAGATAACACCGATGACGGCACCCTTTCTGTCCCCGAGTTCGGCGACCGCCACCCCGATCCCGCGGGTGTTCAAGCCGAAGCGCACCGTTCCCAGCGACGTGGTGCGGCCCACCCGAGCCGAGATCAGTCTGGAGAATCTCCGCTCGAACCTGCAGAAGTTGCAGCGTCGCAGTGCCGCGCCGATTTGGGCGGTGCTCAAAGCCGACGGCTATGGGCACGGCTCGAAGGCGTGCGCACGAACCTTGGAACGAGCGGGGGCAGCTGGTCTGTGCGTCGCGCTGCTGGAAGAAGGCATCGAGCTGCGCAACGCCGGGGTGACGCTCCCGGTGCTCGTGATGGGTGGCTACTACGGTCGCTCCTACAGTGAACTCTTGGCGCACCAACTGACGCCCGTGCTGCACGACGCTGCTCAGATCGACGATCTCGCCGCCGAGGTGCGCTACCGTGGATGTGATCCTGCGGCCATCCACCTCAAGGTGGACACGGGCATGGGGCGCTTGGGCGTGATGCCCAACGAACTGCCGAGCGTGGCGCGTGCGATCCTCGCCCACCCCGAGGTTCACTTGCAGGGGCTGATGACGCACTTCGCGTGCGCCGATACCGATCCCGACTCCGTGCGTGCTCAGCTCGATGTCTTCGAGCAGGCCACGGCGACTCTGGCCGCCAACGGCGTCGTGCCCGACGTGCGTCACGCCGCGAATACGGCGGGCTTTCTGAGCTGCCCAGAATCGCACCTCGACATGGTGCGACCGGGCATCGGCGTTTTTGGGGTTGAGCCGCGAGTGGGTCTGGCGCCAGAGCTGAAACCCGTGATGCGCGTCGTGAGCACGGTCATCGCCGTGCGCGAGCTCGCACCGGGGCAGAGCGTCGGTTACGGCGCCACTTGGAAGGCGGACCGCACCTCACGCATTGCCACCATCCCCGTCGGCTACGCCGATGGCCTGGCGCGTGCCAGTTCCAACCGCGGGCGCATGCTCGTGCGCGGCCAGAAAGCACCCATCGTCGGGCGCGTGAGCATGGACATGACGACCATCGACGTCACCGAGATCCCCGACGTGAGCGTCGGCGACGAGGTCGTCATTCTCGGCACTCAAAAGGGCCCGGCGGGTGAGCAAGCGATCACCGCCAGTGACGTCGCCGAAGTCGAGGGCACGATCCCGTGGGAAGTCCTGACGGACATCTCCCGTCGCGTGCCGCGCTTCTACCGCGGTGCGTGAACACTTGCGCTCTTGCGATAGAAGTAGACGCCAGCAGCGGTCAGCGCCACGCAGCTGCCCACGGACAGCGCGTAGCTGAAGCCACGAAAGAAGGCGAGTCGCGTCGTGTCAGTGGCGAACAGGTCCTTGTACGTCTGCAGCAGTACGGAGCCCGTGTAGCCGACGGCATCGGCCAGGTTGATGGCGAAGACGGCGGTTCCGGCATGGCGGGTTGCCGCCATGATGCGGTCGAACAAGAACGAGCTGAACGGCACGTAGGCGAGGTACGCTCCCAGTCCGATCAGGATCATCCAGGTTTCGCCCCCGTACCAGTGCAGGTCCAAACCCAGCGTGGCAACACCGACGAGCACCATACCGAGGCCCATCAAGGTGAACACCGCCACCAGTCCGGACAGACGTCTCTGAAACGCTCCCAAGCTGGCCATTGCCAGCAGCACCAGAAGTGCGACGGGTACCTCCGTGCGCGAGAATGCCGCCGCTCGAGCTCCGTAGCCGAGCTCTCGGATCAACTCGGCGCCGTAGTTGTCGCGGTAGTCCCGGAGGGCGGTCAGCAAGAAGTACGTCGCCAGTAGCAGCACCATGCCGCCCAGGTAGCGCTGTAAGAAGTCACGCCGCTGCTCGACGGGCATCTCGGTCCGCACCGCGCGTGAGGCTTCGTCTTGGGCATCCGGCTCCGCAACCCCGTCGAGAAGACGCGCCATCAACGCAAACGCCGGCAAGAACACGAGCCCCACCGCCGCCGGCATCCAGTACTCGTCCACCCCCACACTCAGCACCCATCGCCCCACGTCCTTGACGACCCCACTGGCGACGATGAACGAACAGCTCAAGGCTGCCAACAACAGTTCACTCGTGCGGCGCCCCTCGAGGTAGCGCACGACCAGCCCCCACACCATGCCGAGGGGCAAGCCGTTGAGCGCCATCATCAGCGGTTTGACTGGGCGCGGAGAGATGGCGAACAGCACCAGGGTGAGCTCGGCTGCCACAATCAATCCGAGCAGCAGCTGCAACCGACGCGCTCGGGTGGATTCGGAAACCACCCGGATGCCGACGTACTTCGAGATCGTGTAGCCGATGACCTGACTGATCACGAAGACCGTCTTCAGCTCGAGCCCGAAGAGACCCTCACCTTCGAAGCTGGCCGCAGCAAACGGCTTGCGGAACGCGTACATGCAGAAATACGTGCCGAAGGCAAACGCAGCAGCGGACAGATTGAACCACAGCCTCGACAGCCCCGACCGCTCTCGTGCTTGCGCGTTCACGCTTCCGACGCAATCACACTGCAGGCACCGATACAAGCGAGGATCGCAGGTCGCCGGTGAGCGGGCAGCGTCGGGTGCTCGACAACCCCATGAGGTGACGCCTCGCGCGCCGGCGTCCACCTCGAGTCGCTGAGCGTCGTGTCAGCTCAGAATGGAGCCCAACAGCTCCAGGATCGAGCTCCAACCGCCCTTGTGGTTGTCCCGCGATTCGACGGAAGGCAGTCCGGTGTGATGGAGCGTCAGCTCGGTTTCACCGGGGCTCGGCTCGGCAAACGTGAGGGTCACTCTGCTATCGGGACCGGAGTGGTCCGAGAGCCAAGTGAACACGAGCTTGTCGTGCGGTTGAATGCTTTCGTACACGCCTCGGTGCTCTAGTTCCTTGTCGCCCGCTTTCATCACGATCAGAAAGGAACCGCCTTCGGTTCCGTTCGCTTCGGCGCGGGGCACGCTCATGCCCGGAGCGGGGCACATGAACTGCTGCAGGGTTTCCGCTTGCAGCCAGGCGTTGAAGACCTTCTGTCGCTCGGCGCGGATGGTCTTCTTGATGGTCAATTCGTGGTGTTCAGTCATCGTTCTGTTCTTTCTTGGGTTCGGGGGCTTCGAGATGCTGAGCGAGCGCATCGAGACGCTCGCTCCAGAAATGGCGATGTGTGTCGATCCAGCGGTGGGCGCGGTCGAGACTTTTAGGATCGACCTCGAGCCAGTGGGTTCGACCTTCGACCCGTCGCGACACGAGGCCCGCGTCTTCGAGCACCTTGACGTGCTTCGAGACGCCGTTGAGGGACATGGAGAACGCGGCGGCCAGATCGGTCACCCGCAGGCGCCCCGCCTCTCTCAGCAGCACGAGGATGCGCCGGCGAGAGACGTCGGACAGAGCGCGAAAGATGGCGCTGAGACTCGCCTCCTCGTCCTCACGGGCATCATCTGAACCCGTTGCCTCGTCTGCCCGACGTTCAACCATGAGGTTGAGTATAGGCAACCGTCTCTGATGGTCAACCAATTGGTTGAATCTTTTTCGGGCTTCGGTGCTGCCTGTTTGACATCGACCCGTAACTTCTCAACAAATGCGGGGTGACGACGAACGAAGCAGGGAGCAAGCGGGTTGCCATCACGGGCGCGACGGGGCTCATTGGCAGCCATCTCGCGGCGCATCTGGTGGGCAAGGGTTGGCAAGTGCTGCGCCTCGTCCGGCGCAGTCCGCGATCGGCGGAAGAGATCGAGTGGTCGCCGGCAGAAGGACGAATCGACGCCGCGCGCCTCGAGGGGCTGACGGCGGTCGTGCACCTGGCCGCAGAGAGTCTGGCTGGCGGCAGGTGGACCAAGGAACGCAAGCGGCGCATCCTCGACAGTCGTGTCGACGGTACGCGCACGTTGGCCCGGGCGATACAAAGTCTTTCAGATCCGCCGAAGGTGTGGCTCAGTGCTTCGGCGATTGGCTACTACGGAGATTCGGGAGCCAACGAACGGGTGGAGACGAGCCCGGCTGGCGAGGGCTTCCTGTCGCAGGTGTGCGTCGCGTGGGAGCAAGCAACACAAGCAGCTGCGGCCAACACTCGCGTCGTGCGCGCGCGTTTTGGCATCGTACTGTCCAAGGAGAGCGGTGCACTGGCGACCATGCTGCCGTTTTTCAAGCTGGGCCTCGGCGGCAAGGTGGGCAATGGGCGCCAGTACATGAGTTGGATCTCGATGACCGACCTGTGTCGCGCCATCGAGCATTGCCTCGAAGATGCGAGCATCTCTGGACCAGTCAACGTCGTGGGACCCGAGCCGGTCACCAACGCGCACTTCACCCGCGCGCTCGGTGCTTGTCTCGGGGTCCCAGCGATCCTTCCCATCCCGACGTTTGCCGTGAAGTTGCGCTTCGGAGAGTTCGCGGCCGAAGCGCTCTCCAGCTTGAACGTCAAACCCAGCGTGCTCCTCGCGCGCGGCTTTTCGTACGAGCACCCCACGCTGGAAGCCGCGCTAGAGAGCGCGCTGTCGACGTGAGCAGCGCGTCGCGAGCGTCCCGGCGCTTCAAACCGCGGCGCGTCGCGACGCGACACGCGCCGCGTAGGCATTGCACGCGCGTGCCAGCGTGGCGTCGTCTTCGCCGCGCAGGGAGCCGACAACCAGACGCGCGCAAAACGCGTCTCCCGCGCCCACGGGTGATGGCATCTGCCCCGCGCCGAACGCGTCGGCCGAAGCGAGCACTTCGGAACCGGGCGCGTCTCCCGTGCTGAGCGCGTCGGTCGTGCTGAGCGTCTGGGCTGAACTGAGCGCGACGCCCGGGGCCCGGAGCGAAGCGCCCTCGCGATGCAATTCGACGCCGCGACTGCCGAGGGTCAACGCTACCAGCTCGACCCTCGCATGCGACAGCAACCACGCGACGCCATCGCTCACGCCGAGCAGTTCTTCCAGCAACGCGAGCTCTTGCTCGTTGAGTTTGATCACATTTGCCGCTGCGACGCACGCGACCAAGCGCTCCTCTGCAAGCCGTTGCCCGCGCAGGTTCAGATCGCAAACGCGCAGGCAAGAATTGGGCAGCGCGTGCCAAATCTCGCTCAAGCGGCCGGCGGCAGCGTCGCTTCGCTGTGCCAGCGTGCCGTACACCAATGCCACGCAGTTCGGCAGTCGTGCTCGCAACCCGCCGTCGAACTCGAGTCGGCTCCAATCCATGCGCGAGAGCATGCGGTAGCTGGGCTCCTCGTGCGTCAGGTCGATGCGCACGCGTGCGGTCGCGAGCTCGGGGTCGATACTGACGCAGGTGGTGTCGACGCCTTCGCTCTGTAAGAACGACGCGGCTTGCCGTCCTCGCTCGTCGTTGCCGACGCGGCTGACCAAACTCACCGCCGTGCCCAGTCGTGCCAGATGAACGGCGACGTTGCTCGCACAGCCGCCCAACGCCCGCTCCTCGCCCGTGTCGTCGAACTCGTCCCAAAGCAGCTCCCCCCAGCACAAGACGAAAGGTCGCGTGTTCATTTCGAGAGTGTCACCTCGAAAACGTTGCAGCTGAGCGCGGGGACTTCCCATGCGCTGACCGAGCTGACCGTGACGGGCCCTGATACGTCGACTTCGCGCTTCTTTCCAGGTTGGTTTTGGGCCGCTGCGTCCGGTGCCGCGAGCGTCCAACGTTGCACCCGGGCGATGGGCGCGTCGACGGTGAGCGTCGTGGCGCGCACGCTGGGGTTGACCACCCCGAGCGTCAGAGTGCGGCCGTCATCGCGCAGGGCCGCAGTGACGTCGCAGGGAGCGAAATCGCCGTCGATGCTGAGCGGCAGCATGCCGAAGTGTTCGCGGTAGAGCTGCAGCACGAGCCCGCTCGTCTCCATTTCCGCCGCGATGCGCGTCGTTTTGATTGCGCCCAGCACGTTCACGCTTTGCGCAAAGTGGGCCATCTGGATCACGTCCGAGTTTCGGAAGTACTCGTGCAGCCCCAGCGCGACGCCCAAACCATCCTGCCAATCGTAGGCGCAGCCCAGTTCGCCGTAGCGACACTCGCGGTGCCAGTAGTTCCACTCGTCCATCGCGATCGGCACCGTGCGGCCTGCCAACGCTTCGAAGCGCTTCTGCAGTTCGCGGTGGCCCTCGGCGCGCTTGCGAATCGATGCCCGGAGCAGGCCCACGTGCTCCGTCAACGGCAGCCGCTCTTGCTCGCTCCAGGGCGTGCGTCCTTCGTAGAAGTGCTCCGAGAGCAGGTTCATCTTGTCCGCGCAGCCTTCGAGCATGTGCTCCGACCAACCCTTGCCACTCTTGGCCTGCTCGGGGTCGTGCTCGCTATTGATCATGCCTTGGGCCCCGACGGCCACCAACTCGACGCTCGGATCGGCCTCCCACATCGCGTCCGCCACCTGATTGTGCTTGATGACGTAGTGGCGCACCTGCATGAAGCCGAGTTGCCAGGGGCCGAACATCTCGTTACCCACGCACCAGTAGTGCACGCCGAAGGGGGCCTGGTGTCCGTTGTTCGTTCGCCACTGGGCGGCCAGGCGCGGAACTGTGCCGTTGCAGTATTCGACCCACTGCGCTGCAGAGTGAGCATCACCAAAACCAGTATTGACGGCGATCATCGGCTCGGCCCCGACCTCGCGGCAGAAGTCGATGAATTCGTCGGTTCCGAAGTCGTTGTGCTCGACCCCCGTCCAGGCGGGGTTCTTGCGCGGCGGACGGCGGTCCCGATCGCCGATGCCGTCGCGCCACTCGTAGCCGCTGACGAAGTTACCCCCCGGCCAGCGGTAGATGGTGCCGCGCAGTTGTTTCAGGAGCGACAACGTGTCTCGACGCAGGCCGCGCACGTTGTCTTCCGGCATCAGCGACACGGTGCCGATCACGAGCGCGCCCTCGACGGTGCGGATCTCGAAGCGGGCGCCGCGCTCCAGCGTCGCTTGGGGCAGCAGGCGAAACGGCTGCTTGTCAAACGCACCCGCGCCGAACCGCAAGCGTTGAGAGCTCGTTTGCGTCGCGTCGTCACCCCAGCGCAGGGTGACTTCGACCACCGCGCTCGCTGCCTCCGCTCGAGCCCACAGGGTGCCGTCGCACGCTCTGCCGGCGATCACGCCCAGATCGTGCTGCGCGATGGTCGTTCCTGCGTCGAGCCGCGGCGAGTGTCGACCGACGAAAGGGGCGTCGGTCGACATCGAGACACTGCCCGCCAAGACCTGCCAGGGCGAGGCCCCGACGACGGGAAAGTCGGTGTCTTCCAACTTGGTGTAGGGCTGATAGTCGGTGTTGACCGGGTAGTAGAACTTCCGATCTTCGAGCATCTCCGCCCAAATGCCGCCGTAGATGCAACGGCCCAGGTGCTCGATGAACTGGCCGTAGATGTGCGGGCTGATGGGGTCGCCTCGCCGCGACAGGTCGAGTTGCCCGCGGATGGCGCCGGCTCCGTCTCCCAAGCCGAGCTCGAACAGCGTCTGGTTGTTGGATGTCATCGCTGGGCTGGGTCGTGGGGTTCGGGCGTGGCGAGTCGGAGCAGTGTGCTATGTGCCTGCCATTCGGTGCAAGGCCTCTTCCCGGCCGGCGTTTGCCGGCTATAACTCGCCCATGGCTGAAGAAGCGATGGTCGAGATGGTCAAGAGTCACGCTCTGAGTTGCCTGCCGGCGACGATGCAGCGGCTCTTTGGGTACTTGCGCATTCCCGCCATCTCTTGTGAAGCGGAGCACCACGGCGACGTGCGGCGTCTCGCTGAACGCATCGCGAGTGACGTCGCGGAGCTCGGTTTCGACCGCGCGCGGGTGTTGGAACTCCACGGCGCGCTACCCCTCGTCGCAGCTGAACGTCTGAATGCCGGCCCCGACAAGCCCACGCTGCTCATCTACGGTCACTTCGACCTGCAGCCCGTCGCGGGCGAAGCTTGGGACCATCCCCCCCACGATCCCATCGTCAAGGACGGGCGGCTCTACGCTCGCGGCTCGGCGGACGACATGGGGGGCTGGATCTCGCACTTGGCGGCGCTCGAAGCTTGGCTCTCCGTCGCGGGTGAACTGCCGCTCAACGTCAAGCTCGTGATCGAGGGGGAAGAAGAGATCGGCTCACCCAACCTCGAACGCTACATGGACGCGCACCCCGACGTGTTCGAAGCCGACGTCATGGTGCTGACGGACTGCGAAAACCCGTCGCCAGAAGTGCCCGGTCTGACCAAGAGCTTGCGCGGCTTGTACGAGGTCGAACTGAGTTGCGAAGCGCTGCACTCGGACGTGCACTCAGGGTTATGGGGGAACATGGCGCCGGATGCGGGCAACGCGCTCATCTTGTTGCTCGCTCGCTTGCTCGACGAGCAGGGACGCTTCCGTCTCGGGCGCATGGAGTTGCCGCCGGACGAAGCCAAGGCCCTGTACGACGTGCCCATCGACGCCGAGACCGTGCGCGAGGGAGCGCATCTCGTCGATGGCGTCGAGCCTCTGCCGTCGGACGGCAGGAGTCCTGCGGAGTGGCTCTGGCGACAGCCCGCCGTGACGGTGCTCTCGACGACCTTCCCGCGCGCCGAGCAGCACAAGAACGCTATCCGGGGGCGCGCGTCGGCGGTGCTCTCCATCCGCGTCGCGCCGGGGCAAACGCACGCTGACATCCGCAAGGAACTCGAAGCCGCGCTGCTCATCGATCCGCCGGGGGGCGTGCGGGTGAAGTTTCGGGAACGTCCCGGCTGGGGACAGAGCTGGCTCTACACGCCCCAGGGGCCCGCCTTCGAGGCGGCCGACCGCGCCTACGAGAAGGCCTGGGGTCGGCCGCTGTTGCCGATCGGCATCGGGGGTTCGATCCCGTTCGTGGCGTTGTTCGGCAGGCGCTACTCGAACTTGCCCTTGATCCTCAACGGTGTGCTCGACCCGACGAGTGGCGCGCACGGTCCCAACGAGTCACTGCACCTCGGTGTGTTCGAGAAGGCCATCGCGGCCAACGTTCACCTCTTCGACGAGCTCGGCCAGCTCTCACGCGACGTGCTCGCTTCGAGCAGCGGCTGACCCGTCGCGAGTCTCCACACTGAGCAGCGGCGGGCGCAGCGCGAGTCTCAACGCCGAGCAGCGACAAGCGCGGCGAGGCTCAGCGCCGCACTGGCGCTGATCGGGTCGAACGCCGTCGACGAAGCAGCAAGGCTGTCAGCAGAGCAGCCAACGAGGTCCAGGCGGAACCCCGCGTGTGGGCTCCTGCGATGCGCGCCGTGCACCCCTCTTCCGGCTCGGGCGTCGGCTCGACGCAGCTGGTGTCGAAGCTCAGGCTGGCGGGCGCTAGTTCCTCCTCTTCGCCAGCGATGTCGACCAGCAAGTCGACTCGTACGGGACCCGCCGGCAGGCAACGCTCACTTTCCGTGGGGGGACAGCGCGGCAGACTCAACTCGAGGGCCCCCTGCTGAAGCTGGACTTGACCGTGCAAGAGAACAGGAAACGCTTCGCCCTGGTTGACCTGCACGCTGAGCGCCAACAACGACCCGAAAGCGACGAGATCAGCGTCCGCCACCCAGCGCATGGTGTACCAGCCATCTTCGTCGCAGGACCGGAGCCGTTGCGCGTCGAAGACCGGTTCGAGCGTTCCGGAAGTGGTGGGCAAGGCACTCGCGGGAGTTACTTCGAGCGTGGCTTGCAGCACTCGAAGGCCGGCCTCCGTCGAACACTGGTACTCCACGGTGTACTCGCCTTCCGTCAAGGCTTGACTGGTTCGTGCCAACTTCGCGTTGGTGCCCTCGATGTCCTCGAGCTCCGTCTCGATCAGTTGTCCGTCGCCATCGGTCAACTGCACCGAAGCGGTCTCACCTGCTGCGGGATAGATGACCAGGGCCGCGTCGCCCTCGACGACTTCGATCTCGCTCGTTCGAGGCAAGGAACACGGCTCGATGCCGAGCAGCTGATAGCCCGGCAACTGGGGACTCGGACCCGGGAGAAGTGAGCCGGTTTGCCCGCCAGCCAAGTCGGACGTGTCCGCGGCGTCCTCACCCGAGCAGGCCAGCGTCAGCGCGCTTGCCCACAGCAACGCCCACCCCAGCGCTCGCCAGCCGGCGGACCGCGTGTGTCGCGCGCAATTGGCACGCGGACGCTGGCTCTGACGTTGTCCCATAGAGCTCATGCGTTCGCTCCTGGTTCGCGGTTGGAACGGTTGAAGGTGGCCGCAAGGCGTCGTCCGCTGCCGACGCCGATCAGCACCACCAACCACAGCGCGTCGTTGGACGCTCGCCGCGTCGTGAGCGCGAAAGCGCAATCGCTTTCCGCCACTGGAGGTGACTCGCAATCCGCTCGAAAGGCGAACTTGGCCGCTGACGGCTGCATGCTTTCGCCAGCGATGTCCACCAACAGGCTCAATTCCACGCGATCGCTCGGCAAGCAGCGCTCGGAGCTGGTCGTGCAGCGAGGTAGGCTGAAGATGAACGTTCCTTGCGCCGAGAACTGGACCTGGCCGTAGTCGACGATCACGAACGGGGCCTCACCGTTGATGCCCACGCTCAACGCCAGCAAGTCCCGGTAGGTGTCCAGACCCGCGGAGGGCATCCACTCGAAGGCGTACCAGGGGTCTTCGCTGCAGAGTCGAGCCGTGTCGGGATCGAATCGAGCCTCGAGGCCTCCAGCGGTCGCGGGCAGCGCGGCGGAGGCACTCACCGAGACCCTGGTCGATTGCGTCTGGCTCGAGCTGCCGTCATTGCAGTCGAACTCCAGGCGGTATTGTCCCTCGACCAGCGCTTGCTCCGTGCGCACGGCTTTGGCGGAGCTGCCGTCGAGCCCTTCGAGCTCGACGCCCACGGGGTTGCCGTCAGCGTCGGTCAGGCGCACCTCGGAGCCGCCCTCCACGTCGGGGTAGATCACGACCGCGACGTCGCCTTCGTTGACCTTCACGTCGTCGCCGGTGCTTGCCAGGGAACAGGGCATCGCCGTGCGCAGTTCGAAACCCGGCAGTTCCGGGCCGGGCAGCAAGGACCCCGTCTGTCCACCTTGGTCTGGCCCGCTGGGACTCTCCCCGGCCGCATCCAAGCTGGTGGCTTCGCCGCATGCGGTCGCCAGGCCTCCACACACGAGCAGCAACGGTGCCCAGTTCCGCATCTTCTCTGTGTGCCCCGAAGAGCGTGCGCTTGCCAATACCGTTCCGAACATTCCATGCCCCAGAAACGCACTGACAGGTACGCATCTGTCATATTCGTGAGCTGAGCGGGCGCACTTTGTGATTTCCCCGTGCCTACCCGAGCACGGGAACGCCGAGCCGCAATCGCGCTGGCGGTGCACTTTGGCCTTATGCTCCCCGACCTGGAGTCGTTTGTAGGGCTGGGGGGTGCGCCCTGGGCTTGGCCGAGCGAGCCCGAACGCTGGACTGATCCGTGCTTCTCTCCGTCGACGATTCTCAACAACGTTCGCCCAGCGGTCAGGTCCTCATCATCGAGGACGATCCCATCGCCAGTCGTGGGCTGCAGCGGCGTCTGGTCGCGGACCAGCACTCAGTGCATCAGGCGTACACCTGTGCTCAGGCCAGGCAGCTCGTGCGGGCGGAGCGTCCCGAGGTCGTGATCGTCGATCTGACGTTGCCAGATGGCAATGGCTTGGACCTAGTCAGTGACATTCGCGAGTTCGACCCCGAGGTGGGCATCGTGGTGTTGACGGGCAGCAACGAAGGTTCGGACATGAACGAGGCGCTGCGTCGCGGTGCCACCTCCTACCTGCGCAAACCGGCAGACCCACTCACGCTCGAAGCGCAGGTGCGTCTGGCGTTGGCGCACACGCGAACGGGACGTCGGCTGGCGCGATTAGCCCGATTGACGACGGAGAGCGCCGAGCCCGAGGGCGTGACGGATCTGTTGGAGCGTCTGCCCGTCGCGCTGGCGACGCAGATCAGCCACGCCTGGGACCTGCGTCACATCGAAACGGGTGCGCACGTGCGTCGCATGGGGGAGTTCACCCGCCGCTTGGCACAGGAACTGGGCTTCTCCGCCATCGACGCGACGCGTTTGGGTCGTGTCGCGATGCTGCACGACGTCGGCAAGATCGCGATCCCCGACGCCATTCTCTCCAAGCCAGGACGGCTCACCGAAGCAGAGTTCGAGATCATGAAGCGGCACGCTGAAATTGGCGGCAAGCTGCTCGAGGGCACCGGGCACCCGCTGCTCGACTTGGCCTCGAAGGTCGCTCGCAGTCACCACGAGCGTTGGGACGGCAGCGGCTACCCGGATGGCCTGGTGGGAACCGAGTGCATCCGTGAAGCACGCATCGTCGGCCTGGCTGACGTCTACGACGCGCTGTCGACTGCGCGTTGCTACAAGCACGAGTGGTCGCGTTCGGAGGTCGCGCGCCACTTCCGGCAGCAGCGCGGGGTGGCGTTCGAGGCCGAGCTCGTGGACGCGCTCTTCGATCTGATGCCCGATCTCGAGCTCATTCGCAGCGAGCACCCCGACGTCGCATAGCGTCCTCGTCGCCGTGCCCCACGTTTTGCGTCATGTGCCATCGAGCACCAGCAATTGAGCGTTCATGAAGCGGCCTGTCTCGCCCAGGAGTGCGGTCACCACAACGGCCACATCGGCAGCACGTAGCGCGTGAGCGGGGAGCGGCTGCCCATCGTCCTGCGCTTCGAGCGCCTCTTCTTCCGTGAGCAGCGACGTCGCCGCGAGCGCGTTGACGCGCATCGGTCCTCGTGGCAGCTCTCGCAGCAGCCGTCGCAGCTGCTCTTCTTGCTCACGCAGCACTTCCGGATCGCTACGAGTGCCGAAGGTGCTCCAGATGTCGAGCAGCACACAGCTCGCGAGTCCTGCGCTGGCAAGAGTGGCCGTGGTCGCCGCAAGTGTTGCATACCGGTCGCAACCCGCGTCGGCCGCTGACTCCGGGTACGCGAGCAAAACCACGGCTGCCTCGATGCCCTCTGCGTCCCGTTGGTCGTCGAGCGCTGCGTCAGAGTTGCCCCTGACGTCGATCGCCGCTGCTGCGCTGCCCAGGACGTCGAACGCCCCCTCCGCGCTGCCCAAGGCGTCGACTGCCGCCTGCGTCGTGCTCAACGCATCGACCGCCCCGCTCGACGCCACATGACGATGCAGCTCGCTCTGCACCAAGGAGCGGTCCAAGGTCGCCAGCTGCTCGGCGTCTTTGCCCGTCAGAAGTAAACGCGCCCCGGCACGGGCCAAGTGACGACTGATGACGCCCATCGTCGAGTCATCTGCACCGATGACCAGGTAACGCTTCTCGAAGTGTTCCCGCGCGGAAGGCGGTGCGCCACCGCCGTTGCTGCCGGTTTGTTCAGGGGTGGGCATGGCTGCTCGGCTTCGTTCTGCAGAACTCTTCTTCAATTGGAGTCGCCTCAGCTACGCTGTCTTTCATGCCCGCTCGCGCCATCTCCTCGGGGACCATTTCTTTCGGCCTCGTGTCCATTCCGGTCAAGCTCTACACGGCCACGTCCCCACAGCAAGCTCGATTCAACATGCTGCACGAGGAGACGAAGAGTCGCGTCAAGCAGCAGTACATCCTGCCCAACACCGGCGAGGTCGTCGACCGCAAGACGTTGGTCAAAGGCTATGAGTACGCCAAAGGGCAGTACGTCGTCTTTTCGGAGGAGGAGCTGAAGGGCTTGGAGGCCAAGCGCTCGAGCAGCCTCGAGATCAAGGAGTTCGTGCCGCTGGGCAGCGTGGACATGATCCACGTCGAAAAGACCTACTACCTCGGCCCCGACAAGGGCGGAGACAAGGCCTACCGCCTGCTCGCGGAGTCGATGCGCGCCACGGACAAGGTCGCCGTCGGGCATTGGGCAGCCAAGGGCAAAGAGCAGCTGGTCATCATTCGCCCCTACAAGGACGGCTTGATGCTGCACCAGATGTTTTACGCCAACGAGGTGCGAGCCTTCGACGAGGTGGAAACCGGTGCCACCTTCGAGTTCTCCGACGTGGAGCGCGAGCTAGCCAGGAAGCTCATCGGCGAACTCTCCGTCGATGCCTTCGCGCCTGACAAGTACAAGGACGAATACGCCGAGCGCGTGCAAGCCGCAGTGGAGCAGAAGGTGGCGGGGCAAGAGGTGCACGTCGCTCAAGAGGTGCCGCAGGCGCAGATCATCGACCTGTTCGAGGCCCTCAAACAGAGCCTCAGCCAAGCCCAAGGAGAAGATGGCGAACTCTTGAAGACGGGCGAAGCCGCCCCAAAAGCTGAAGCGCCTGTGGCCGAAAAAGCGCAGGCGAAACCCGTCAAAAAGGCCAAGCCTCGCGCTACCAAGAAGGCGAAGAAGAAGACCGGCACCTGAGCGCCAGCGCAGGCCTCAGCTTGTGGTCGTCGGTTTTTTCACTTCCTTCGTTTCTTGGGGTTTTGGGCCGCTGCGACGAGTCGCGACGATGCGCGGCGCGCTCAAACGGGTGCACCCGCGCCACGCAGGTCGAACCTACCGGCGCGGCCTCGTCGCTATGCGTGACAAGACTCGCGTCCGTGGGACAAGATACCACGTGGTGATGCAGCGCAGCGTGAGTGGGACGGGGTCTGGCGGGGTGCGCCGGCGCAGCGTGAGCGCGACGGAAGTCCGCGTCGTGCCCGAGCGCTACGCGAGTGAGACGACCAAGTCCGCGATGCCCCGAGGAATATGCTCGTCCGTCGTCACCTTGCTCGCGTTGCTCGTGGGCCTCGCCGCTTGCGACCACTCCGACGAAGACATCCGCACCACAGGACCCACCGGCGCAAGTAACCCCGATGCCAGCGTCTCTGCCGGCGACAGCGGCGATCGGTCCGAAGCGGGGTCCGGCACCCAGTCCACGATGGACGCCGGCGCGGCAGCCAGCTCGTCCACGGACGACGACGAGTCGCAGCAGATGAACGGCGTCGATGGCGATCCCGACGTCAGTGCTCCGGGTGACGGTGCAGCGGGTGACGGGGCAGAGACGTCCGACGACGGCACGGCGGAAGGTGCGGACGCCGGCCCTGCTGCGGCGAGCCCCGACGGCGAGGCGTCCTGCGAGGTAACACCGGTGTCGGGTTTGTGGCTGGGAAGGTTGGCCGATCCGACGATGCTATTCTTGGAGCGCACGGAGGAGGGGATCTCTGGCTGGGCTTGCATCGGCCCCGTGGATCCGGCGACCGTGCCCGAGGAGAGCAACGATTGTGGTCGGCTTTCGGTACTCGAAGACCGCGGCCGTTCGTTGCATTTCGTCTTTGGCGTCGCGAGCGGTGGGTCCTACTGGGTAGAGGCCTCCTTGACGTTGTCGCCGGAGCGTAACGCGCTGTTCGGGGACTACTCGTGGGCGCAGCCACTGGCCGACGCGGATCCGCCGCGCCGTGGCATGCTCGTGCCGCATCCCGATCAGCCCACGCTGTTGGAGGCGACCTCCTGCTCCGGGGGGGAGCCGGGCGGCGAGTGTTTCGATGCGCCGCTGCTCGTCGACGGCGCGAAGCAAGCTTGGGTGACGGCGCTGGAGAACGACGACCTGCTGCTCACCTGGCGCAACGACCGCGGCGGCGTTTCGCGACTCGCGTTCGCTCGTTTCGTCGCTGCGACGGGCAGCTGGCAGGCGCCCCGCTTCGTGCAGGACGAGCCGATCGACGCCGTGCTCGGCTTGGACGCGAACGGCGCAGGAAGCGCGACCGTGGCTTGGGTTGCTGACGGGGCACTGTGGACGCAGCACTACGAGGCGGAAGTCGACGAGTGGAGTGCTCCGCGCCTGGTCCAGAGTCCCATCGACGAGGCGAGGTACGCCGCCTGGCCGCTGGTTGCCCCCGACGGCGACACGACGTTGGTCTGGCTCGACGGCGGGCGGGGCTACGTCAGTCACTGGCAAGGTACCAGTTGGGAGCAGCAGCTCGAGCTGGGCGAGGTGGGGGACCTCGATATCGGCGCAGGCGCCGATGGGAGCGCGGTGATGGTGTTCAAGGGGGCGACGACCGGTCCGCTCCGATGGAGTCGTCGTCGCGCCGGGGAAACGTTCAGCGCACCCGCGCCATTGCCCCCGAGTGGAGACGCCGAGGCACAGCGCGTGGCGCTCACGGTGGCAGCCAGTGGCGACGCGCTGGTGCTCTGGGCGCGAGGGGCACAGGGAGTGTATTCGAGCTACTACTCGAGTGCGAGCGACGCTTGGAGCGAGCCCCAGTCGGTGCTGGAGACGGACGCCCCCTTTTTGGAGTTGAGTCTGAGCACGGATGCAGACGGCACGGCACGGGCTGGTATCTACCTTTCCCAGACCGCGACGAGCACGAGCCAGACCCTGATCACCAGCTACGACGCCGAAAGCGGAACCTGGAGTGAGCCGTTCGAAGGTGAAGACGGTGACGTGCCGGAGGACGACCGGCCCTACCACGCCGTCGAATACTACCAGCAGGGCATCTCGGTGAGCCCCACGGATCCGGCCGTGCCGGCGATCCCCAGGCTCATCTTCGGCGATTGCAGCGGCTACTGAGCGCGGCCGGCCGTAGCAGTGTCAGAACTGCCACGACAACCCCCGTCCGTGCAGCTTGGGAGTCCACGACGAGTCCTGCCGTGAAATCGGGGGACGAAGCTTCAGTTCAGAGCGGAGATACTCGTTGTAGGCGTCGGTAAAGGCCTGCTCTTGGCCATCCCAGAGGGAAGCCACGATCGCCCCCAACAGACCAACGCTACCTCCGACGAGATACACGGTCAGCTCCGTCGACGGAGTCATCGCGTCTTCCCGATCAACGCTTCGGTTGTAGAACCAGTTCAACGCCACCGTCGAGCCGCCCACGACGACGATACTGTTGATGGTCATACGACGAGCTTCCGCTCGCTGATAGAGCTCCAACACTTCGGGGCTTGCCAGAGCGAGTTCCCTCAGTGCCCCAAAGGCATACTCG